>NZ_ATDK01000213.1 GCF_000444135.1 Pseudomonas avellanae BPIC 631 | reverse complement strand
TGTTTTCGAAAAAATCAGCCACCAACTAACGGAAAATTCAAATCTTATCAATAGCTTAGCTTGCAGGTTATGGGTAACTTATTTCGAAAACAGTACACTAGGAGTCACACAGTTTCTCTGGCAAGAAGACGAAAATACCAACTACGCACAAGGTATGATTGAGCGGCTGTTTGGTTTTTTTGAAGATAACCCGAAAGTGCCACAGGCACTTATCGCAAGCGAAGACGGTGACGTAACGCGGAACCTATATCGCGAACGCGGTACCCCAGGCTTGCAAAAAAATACTCAAGTAGTGCCAACAGTATTCGAAAGCATGACAGGTCTGCTGATTACTCGCTCGGACCGGGTGGATCGCTACATTCGTCCTTATGCGACTAACGACGCAGAAGACAACCAGAACAAAGATACCGATCTGGGCAAGCTTTGGGCTTTCTACTGGGAGCAGCCGCGTAAATTCAGAAAAGTCTATCAGGACGCGCAGAAGACTAAAGGAATTAAAGATCCATTAGGCCCAGGCACCATGTCCACCGCCTACTGGCAATCCCAACTCCCCACCCTCTGGAAAACCATCAGCAACCGTGGTCCTGGCAACTTCGAGCCCTCCCCTTGGCTGCCGATCCGCTGGGGGCAGCATCAGGTCAAGGAGTTCGACGCCGCGCCGGTTCTCGGCTACCTGCATCGTCCGATCAAGGCGTCCATGCAGGATGAAAACGGCAAGCGCCTGAAACCGGCCTTGCAAGCCAAAGCACTGCAAGCCGCCTGGATTCAGGCGCTGGACACTCTGCCAGAAGGCCAGAAACCTGTGCGGGTGTTCTACGACAGCACCAACAACCCTGAAGCCGAAATTGCTCTGAACAACGCCCTGCACGACCTGAACAAGGACGGCCACGGCCTTGAACTGGGCAATGTTGAAGAAGGTTACGACATCGGTCGCCGTCTGGGTAATACCGGGGTCAGCGGTGCGCTGGTCGAGATCAATCTGGCGACCATCGCCAGCTACAAGGACGGCGGCGTCAGTGCCGTGGTCTACGCAGGCACAGATGGCAGCCTGACCGTGCAAATGGTCCGCCCACCCGATGAAGCCCGCAAGGCGAAGAACAGCCAGAACCGTGGCGCAGACCCGTTTACCTATGGTTCGCCTTAACGGTCACTGCACCCTCAATTGGAACAAGGAAGAAATATGTACACGCGTTTTTGTCAGGCCGTCGTAGGGATGCATTTAGTCGCCGGGATGGTTCTATTGGCGGGCTGTACGCAAGAGTCCGTGTCCCCGTGTGACGAGTTGATGGGTGACTACGCTACAAAGCCCAAGAATCACCCAAGGATTCGTATCGAGAAAAGCGGCGAGAATTTCTTGTTCACGCATCGCGAATCAGGCGCACAGGTCAGCGAACCACTCACGCCGTTACCCACTGCCGAAATAGTGGAAATGTTTGAAGGCAAGATAGTCCCGCCTCGCTGCATTCTTACCGCGGATGGCATGAAGATAATGAAGCTCCCCGCTGGCAGCGGCGTTAATCCCACTGAGGATCCCGATCGAAAACTTTCGCAGTATCCCGAGCCTACCCCCTTCCTCATGGGCATATCTGCGGGAGTAGCGGCCGTACTGGGTCTTTACCCGGTACCTCATCAAGAAACACTCAAGGATATCGACGAGGAAGATGAGGACGACGACGGTTACATTTACAGCAAATAACGTACTGTTCGTGCCGGAGAGACAGTCATCGACCATGGAAATAGTCTTTTCCTCAACCTGCAAATAAAGAAAAGCCCCGACTCTTACAAGCCAGGGCCTCCTCTTACCGCACCAACCTCTACTCCTGAACCACCCGCAGCATGCGCTGCGGCGCAGGTATCTCGATGCCTGCGTCCTTCAAGCGGTCACGCGCTTCGATGTTGAACATCGAGCTCACGTCGCCCATGTCGCCGGTCTTGGTCCAGACGCGCAGCGACAGGGTGATTGCGTTTTCGCCCAGCGTTGCCACCACGGCCTGCGGGGCCGGGTCTTGCAATATGCGGGGGTCGTCGGCCATGTCCAGCAGGACCTGCAGTGCTTTTCTCAGATCAGCATCATGGCTGACGCCGATGTCGAACGAGATCTTGCGGGTCGGCTGTCGGTTGGTGTTGGTAATGATGCCGTTGGACAGGTTGCCGTTGGGCATGATCACGGTGCGGTTATCGCCGGTGCGCAGCACGGTGTGGAAGATCTGGATGTTGTCGACGGTTCCCGCGACACCCTGAGCTTCGATCCAGTCACCAATGCGGAACGGGCGAAACAGCAGAATCAGCACGCCGCCCGCGAAGTTTGCCAGGCTGCCCTGCAAGGCCAGGCCGATGGCCAGACCGGCAGCACCGATAGCGGCCACGAACGAGGTAGTTTCGACGCCGATCATCGATGCGACGCTGACCACCAGCAGGATTTTCAGAATGATGTTCGCCAGGTTGCTGACAAAGCCCTGCAAGGCCAGATCGGCGTGGCGCAGCGCCAGCAGCGCACCCAGTTTGCCGGTGAGCCTGTTGATCAGCCACCAGCCTACGCACAGTGTGACCAGTGCCAGCAGCAAACGGCTGCCGTATTCCATGATCATCGGAATCCACGCCTGCGACGCTTGCCACAGATGACCGACTTCTGCGTTTAAATCCATCGTTATCTCCTTACCCGTCACGAACTGACATCGAAGCGGCGGCGGGCTGCCGTCGCTTCAACGCTCAAGGCGATTCGGACTGGCCGGGTGACACAGGGTTCCCCGGCGCTCAGTGCAAATATTCAGTCGCGGAAGTTGTTGAACTGCAGCGGCATGCCCGAATCGTAGGCGCGCAGTGCAGCGATGGCCTCTTGCAGGTCGTCGCGCTTCTTGCCGGTAATGCGTACCTGCTCGCCCTGAATGGCGGCCTGGACCTTGAGTTTGGCTTCCTTGACGTGAGCGACGATTTTCTTCGCCAGCTCCTTGTCGATGCCTTCGCGCAGTACAGCTTCCTGCTTCATCAGTTTGCCGGATGCGTAGGCGTCTTTGACTTCCAGGCATTTGCCGTCGATCTTGCGCTTGACCAGCGCCAGCTTAAGAATCTCGATCATCGCTTCCAGCTGGAAGTCGGCTTCGGCGGTCAGCGTAACGGTCAGTTCCTTGAACTCGAACGTGCCTTTGCCTTTAAGGTCATAGCGGCGGTCCAGCTCTTTGATGGCGTTGTCGACGGCATTCGTGACTTCGTGTTTATCCAATTCGGACACTACGTCGAACGAGGGCATGTATGTTCTCCAGATAAACGGCGTGCGCACGATTTGGGCACGCATGACTTGACGGTGTGAAAGAACGCTCATTATAACGAGACTTTTCCTGCGTTCACTGTGAGCCTTTCATGCACATCCCTGTTTTCACGTTCAGCAGACCGTTTCAGTACGTGATCGTGCCGCGCTGATGGCCATTATCTGGCATGTACTCGGTGCGGGCAGCCTTGGCAGCCTGTGGGCAACGCGGCTGACACGGGCGGGCTTTCCAGTGCGCCTGATACTGCGCGACGCCGCCAGACTGGCCACGTATGAAGCCGATGGCGGCTGCGTGACGCTGGTCGAGGGCGACGTGGCCCAGGCTTATCCGATCGAGGCGCAAACTGCTGCGCACAACGAGCCTATTGAGCGTCTTCTGGTTGCCTGCAAGGCGTACGACGCTGAACAGGCGGTTGCGCAGGTGGCAACGCGCCTTGCGGCCAATGCCGAGGTGATCCTGCTGCAGAACGGTCTGGGCAGTCAGGACGCGGTGGCTGCGCGAGTTCCCTATGCCCGCTGCCTGTTCGCGTCCAGTACCGAGGGCGCGTTTATGGAGTCGGACTGGCGCGTCAGGTTCGCCGGCCAGGGTTTTACCTGGCTGGGCGATGTGTCGAACCCGATGGCACCGTCACTGTTGCAGGATGTGCGCGACAGCCGCATTGCCCATGAATGGACGCCCGACATCCTCACCCGCCTGTGGCGCAAGCTGGCGCTCAATTGCGCGATCAACCCGCTGACGGTGCTGCACGACTGCCGTAACGGCGGGTTGCTGGACCACGGCGACGAGGTGGCGACGCTCTGCGCCGAGCTGAGCGAGCTGCTGGCCTGTTGCGGTCAGCCAGCCGCCGTGCTGGGGCTGCACGATGAGGTGCTGCGCGTTATCCAGGCGACGGCGGCCAATTACTCATCCATGTATCAGGACGTGCTTCACGGGCGCCGAACCGAAATCAGCTATCTGCTGGGGTACGCCTGCGCAGCGGCGTTAAGCAATGGCTGCCCGACACCGTACTTGCAGCAATTACAGATGCATCTGACAGCCCATCTGGCACGCAAGGGTTTGCGTACTGACTAGCCCGCGCTACCCTGCTCGCATCACACCTCAATGCGGCTCGCCCAATGCCTTTGCGTCAACGCCTGGAAAACCTGCCGGTCGGTCAGAAACTGCTGGCTGCGCTGCTGGTCCTGATGACCACCGTGCTGCTGGTCGCCAACCTGACCTTCATCGGCGCCGCCTATTACATCTCTCAAGAGGCGATGGCGCCACAGGCCTTGCAGACCATCGGCCGGCTGATCAGCAGCGCCAACCTAAACGAGCGGGCCTTGTACTCGCCGACCGAGGCACGCGCCCTGCTCAAGGAGCTGAAAAGCTACGGGCCGCTAAGAGCGGCCGCGCTGTATGACAACGACGGCGAGCGGCTTGAACAGATGCAACAGGGTCAGAGCCTTGAACTGCCCAGGCACTTCAAAGACCTCGATAGCTGGCGCCTGACCGAGTTTCGCAGCACGCAGGTGATCACCGTGCCCAAGGGAGACGAGCCGCCCGGGCATCTGTTGCTGGTAGCCAGCAGCGAGCTGCCGCCCGCGTTCTATACCGGCACGCTGACCGCCAGCCTTGGCATTCTGGTGTTCAGCGTGTTGCTGTGGCTGGTGGTGGCGCGGCAGATCAGGCGCTTGATCACCGAGCCTATCTACCAACTCGAAGAGTTGTCTCGGCAGGTGACCCGCGAAGAAAACTACGCCTTGCGCGCGGAGCCCGGCAACGTCGATGAAATCGGCAGTCTGGCCGAGGCGTTCAATACCATGTTGTCGCGAATCGAGGCGCGCGAGCAGCAACTCAAGCGCGCCCGTGACGATTCCCAGGAAGCCTACGATCAGGCCCAGGGGCTGGCCGAGGAAACCCGCCACACCAACCGCAAGCTGGAGCTGGAAGTTCAGGTGCGCAGCAAGATCGAGAAGAAGCTCACCGGTTTTCAGAACTACCTCAATAGCATCATCGATTCGATGCCTTCGGCGATGATCGCGCTGGATGAGCAGTTGTACGTGACCCAGTGGAATCAGGAGGCGACCGCACTTTCCGGGACGACGCTGGACGAGGCGCTGAATCAGCCGATTTTTCTCGCATTCGAGCCGATGCGTTCGTTTTTGCCGCAGATCAAGCACACGGTCGAGCGGCACAGTGTGACCAAGATCGAGCGTGTGAACTGGATCAAGAACGATGAGACGCGCCACTATGCGTTGACTTTCTACCCGCTGACCGGCGATGCCGGGCGCGGCGTAGTGATCCGCATCGATGACATCACCCAGCGTATTTCCCTGGAAGAAATGATGGTGCAGTCGGAGAAAATGCTGTCAGTCGGCGGGCTGGCGGCGGGCATGGCGCATGAGATCAACAACCCGCTGGGGGCGATTTTGCACAACGTGCAAAACATCCGACGGCGCCTGTCTCCGGAACTGCCAAAGAACATCGAACAGGCCGAGGCCGACGGCATCGATCTGGCGCAGGTCAATCTTTACCTGGAAAGCCGCGACGTGCCGAAGCTGCTCGACGGCATTCAGCAGGCCGGTGCAAGAGCTGCGAAAATCGTCAGCCACATGCTCAACTTCAGCCGTTTGAGCAGCCGTCAGCTGTCGCCCAGCGACTTGCCGGCACTGGTTGATCAGGCCGTGGAGATCGCCAGTAACGACTTCGACCTGACCATCGGTTTCGACTTCAAGGGCCAGCACATCATTCGTCAGTTCGACGCGGAGCTCGGTCCGGTGCCGTGCATCGCCAACGAGCTGGAGCAAGTGCTGCTGAACTTGCTGAAAAACGCTGCTCAGGCGATTCACCAGCGACCCGAGAGCGAGGAGCCCGGACGAATTATCCTGCGCACTCGTCTCAATCCGCCGTGGGCCGAGATTCAGGTGGAAGACAACGGCATCGGCATGTCGGAGAGCGTTCGCAAACGTACGTTCGAGCCGTTCTTTACCACCAAGGAGATTGGTCAGGGCACCGGGCTGGGTCTGTCGGTGTCGTACTTCATCATCACCAACAACCACAAAGGCCAGATGGAGGTGCAGTCCTCCCTCGGCACGGGCACCTGCTTTACCCTGCGCTTACCGCTGGTAGCCAATCAGGTGAATGTTCAGCAGCAGGTCATTTCCAAGTCTTGATCAGGAATCGTAGCAATGGGCTTTCGTTTGTCGAAGATATACACACGCACTGGCGACACCGGAGAAACCGGACTGGGCGACGGCCGTCGGGTGCCCAAGGACCATCCACGCGTCGAAGCGATCGGTGAGGTCGATACGCTCAACAGTCAGCTCGGGCTGTTGCTGGCGGGGCTTGTTGATGAGGCTCGGCGCGTGCCGGCGCTTAACGAAGTGATCGAGGTGCTTGTGCCCTGCCAGCATCGGCTGTTCGATCTGGGCGGGGAGCTGGCGATGCCGACTTACAAGGCGCTGAACAGTGCAGAGGTGAAGCGGCTGGAAGCGGCCATTGATGTGTGGAATGAAGAGCTGGGGCCGCTGGAAAACTTCATTTTGCCCGGTGGCTCGACGTTGATCGCCCAAGCGCACATCTGCCGCAGCTTGGCCCGCAGCGCCGAACGCCGCTGCCAGCATTTGAACGCAGTCGAGCCATTGGAAGGCGCCGGGCTTGCGTACATCAACAGGCTGTCGGACCTGCTGTTCGTCGCTGCGCGACTGATCGCCAGAAGGCAAGGCATCGCCGAGATACTCTGGGAGCCCGCGCCCAAGCCGGTTTGATAGGCCAATTCGCAGACCTGTGACACGAGGCGTTCCGACGCTGGAGCGTGCGGAACGATAACTTCAACCATCGTGCGACGCTCTGCGTCGTATGCCGTTCTGGACGCTCCGCGTCCTCTGGTGCGACTCAAACGATCTTGTCAGGCCAGAACGCGCGTATTCCCGCCACGCCCTGTGCGCCGCTTTCCCAGGCCTGTTGGCGCTGCGCAGGGCCTACGCCGCCCAGCAGAAAGACGGGCTTGTTGAAGCCTGCGATCAATTGCGCCGCCTGCTCCCAACCCAGCGGCTGTGCATCCGGGTGAGTCAGGGTGGGCTGAACCGGTGACAGGGTGACGAAATCCACGCCCATCTGCTCTGCCAGTGCCAGCTCTTCGGCGCTGTGGCAGGACGCAGCCAGCCAGCGACTCTCGGGGAACGGACGCCCATTACTGGCGTACTTGCGCAGTTGCTGTGCCGTCAGGTGCCAACCAGCGGAAGGGAAGTCGCCCAGCCACTCCAGAGGGCCTTTGAGCATGAGTTGCGCCTTGCCTGCACACAAACCTGCCGCATCCACCGCCAGATCGCGGTACTTCGGGTCATAGCCACCCGGCGCTCGCAGTTGCACCAGCTTGATTCCGCCTGCAATGGCCTTCTGCATACCGCGCAGCAACTCGATGTTGTCCAGCCCTTCGGGCGTGATCAGGTACTCGCCGGGCAAGCGTGCCGCGGCGACGATCGGCTGATTGGCTGCCGGAAAGTCGTAATTGGCCAGCTCACGAGGGCTCGCCCAGACCAATGGCTGCCCTTCTGCACCGTGCGGTTCGCCCGTGAAGGCCGACACCTCCCACACATCAAGCAGCACCTGCTTGTCCGGGTAATCATGGCAAACCTTGATCAACGGACGCGCCACCGTCACCACAATGCCCAGTTCTTCCTGCAGCTCACGTGCAAGCGCCATCTCGACAGTCTCGCCCGCCTCGACCTTGCCGCCAGGAAACTCCCAGAGGCCGCCCTGATGCTGAATGTCGGCGCGTCGGGCGATCAGTACCCGGCCGTCGGTACCACGAATGACGGCGGCGGCCACATGAACTCGTTTCACGATCAGGACTCCTCCAGACCAGCCTGCTGCCAGCGCTTGAATGCAGGCCACTGGTAGAGGGTTTCAACGTACGCCAGCGCCTCGGCAGGCAACTGGACACGATAGCCGCGCAGGCGAATCGCCACCGGCGCAAAGAACGCATCGGCAATGCTCGGTTGACCAAACAGGAAGGGGCCCGTCTCGACAGCAGCAGCGCGGCACTCGGCCCACAGCGCAACGATGCGGTCGATGTCGTTCTGGGTGTCGACAGAAATCACTTCCAGCGCCTGGTCACGACGCAGGTCCATCGGCATGTTAGAGCGCAGACTGACGAAACCACTGTGCATCTGCGCACAGGCCGAACGAGCCTGGGCGCGAGCGGCGATGTCACGCGGCCACAAGTCGGCGTCAGGGAAGCGCTCGACCAGGTATTCGCAAATGGCCAGCGAATCAATGATCGTACCGTGCTCGCACTGCAGCGCAGGCACTTTGCCGGTCGGCGAATACTGGAGAATGTTATCGCGGGTATCAGGCTGGTTGAGGCGGATAACTTGATCGGTGAAGGGCGCACCGGTCATTTCCAGCACCAGCCAGGGGCGCAGCGACCAGGAGGAGTAGCGTTTGTCGCCGATAATCAGATGCAGGCTCATGGTTCAGCTCCATTGAGTCCGGCACGAAGTCAGGATGACCCCACGCCAGACATTGAATCAGGTGCGGTATTCGGCGTTGATCTTCACGTACTCGTGAGAAAGGTCCGTGGTCCAGATGGTTTCACTGCAATCACCACGACCCAGTTCGATACGGATGGTGATTTCGGCCTCGGCCATGACCGCCGAGCCCTGCTCTTCGGTGTAGGTCGTGGCGCGGCAACCCTGGCTGGCGATGCACACGCCACCCAGGAACACGTCGATCTTGCTCACGTCCAGGTCCGGCACACCGGCACGGCCGACAGCGGCCAGAATGCGACCCCAGTTAGGGTCGGAGGCAAACAACGCAGTCTTGATCAGCGGCGAGTGGGCGACGGCGTAACCGACATCCAGGCATTCCTGATGATTGCCACCCCCGTTGACTTCCACGGTGACAAACTTGGTCGCGCCTTCGCCGTCACGCACGATGGCCTGAGCGACTTCCATGCACACGTCGAACACGGCTTTCTTCAAGGCTTCGAACAGCAAGCCTTTGGCTTCGGTGATTTCAGGCAGATCAGCCTGGCCGGTGGCAATCAGCATGCAGCAATCGTTGGTCGAGGTATCGCCATCGATCGTGATGCGGTTGAACGACTTGTTGGCACCGTCACGGATCAGGTCCTGCAGGACGCTCTGCGAGACGTTGGCGTCGGTGGCGATGTAACCGAGCATGGTCGCCATGTTCGGGCGGATCATGCCTGCGCCTTTGCTGATGCCGGTCACCGTGATGGTCACGCCGTCGTGCGTGAACTGGCGGCTGGCACCTTTGGGCAGCGTGTCGGTGGTCATGATCCCGGTCGCCGCAGCGGCCCAGTTATCCACAGACAGATCGTCGAGCGCGGCTTGCAGTGCACCTTCGATCTTTTCCACCGGCAACGGCTCGCCGATCACGCCCGTCGAGTAAGGCAGCACCGCCGACGCATCAACGCCAGTCAGTTGCGCCAGCGCCTCACAGGTGCGACGTGCTGCAACCAGACCCGGCTCACCGGTGCCAGCGTTGGCATTGCCGGTGTTGGTCAGCAGGTAACGCACGTTGCCTTGCACGCGTTGTTTGGCCAGAATGACCGGCGCCGCGCAGAACGCATTCAAGGTGAATACACCAGCCACGCTGGAGCCTTCGGCACAGCGCATGACCACGACGTCCTTGCGCCCCGGGCGTTTGATGCCGGCAGACGAAATGCCAAGTTCAAAACCGGGAACCGGGTGCAGCGCAGGCAAAGGACCAAGACCAACAGCCATCGGGGTGTGCTCCTCAAGGAGTGTGGCGCCGTCCATTCCGGTACGGCAATCAATGAAAAAACGCCGCGACGGGCAAGCCGGTCGCGGCGCAGGTATTACACAGTCACAGGCTTAGTTGATCTGGCCGTGACAGTGCTTGAATTTCTTGCCCGAGCCACACCAGCACAGCTCGTTACGACCCAGTTTCTGATCGTTGCGAATTGGCTCGGAGACCACAGCTACCGGCACTTCGCCGCCCTCTTCATCAGGCAGCGGCTGATCGAGACCCGGCGCTGGTGCGTGTTCGAACTGCATACGGCTGGCCAGCTCTTCGGCTTCGCGACGCAGACGTGCCTCTTCTTCCTCTGGATCTTCGCGGCGCACTTGCACGTGCGACAGCACGCGAATGGTGTCGCGTTTGATCGAATCCAGCAATTCCTGGAACAACGTGAAGGACTCGCGCTTGTATTCCTGCTTCGGGTTCTTCTGAGCGTAACCGCGCAGGTGAATACCGTGACGCAGGTGGTCCATCGTCGACAAGTGGTCTTTCCACAGGTCGTCGACGACACGCAACAGGATTTGCTTCTCGAAAGAACGCAACGCTTCGGCGCTGGCCTGATCTTCCTTCTCGTTGTACGCGACCAGCAGCTGCGCCATGATTTTCTCGCGCAGGCTGTCCTCGTGCAGGTTGTCGTCTTCGTCCAGCCACTGCTGGATCGGCATTTTCACGGCAAAGTCGGTGTTCAGTGCAGCTTCCAGCCCGGCAACGTTCCACTGCTCTGGCAGGGATTGCGGCGGGATGTGCTGGCTGATCAGGCTATTGAGCACTTCTTCGCGGAAGTCGGCAATGGTGTCGCCGATGTTCTCGGCAGCCAGCAGGCTGTTACGCATGTGATAAATCACTTTGCGCTGCTCGTTGGCCACGTCATCGAACTCGAGCAGTTGCTTGCGGATGTCGAAGTTACGACCTTCCACCTTGCGCTGCGCTTTTTCGATGGCGTTGGTCACCATGCGGTGCTCGATGGCTTCACCGGACTGCATGCCCAGCGCCTTCATGAAGTTCTTCACCCGGTCAGAAGCGAAGATGCGCATCAGGCTGTCTTCAAGCGACAGGTAGAAACGGCTGGAACCGGTGTCACCCTGACGACCCGCACGACCGCGCAACTGGTTGTCGATACGACGCGATTCGTGACGCTCGGAGGCAATCACATGCAGGCCGCCCGCTTCAATCACCTGCTGGTGGCGTTTCTGCCAGTCAGCCTTGATCTGTGCGATCTGCTCGGGGGTCGGATCTTCCAGGTTGGCGACTTCGACTTCCCAGTTGCCGCCCAGCAGGATGTCGGTACCGCGACCGGCCATGTTGGTGGCGATGGTCAGCGCACCCGGACGACCGGCCTGAGCAATGATTTCGGCTTCTTTTTCGTGGAACTTGGCGTTCAGAACCTTGTGATCGATGCCTTCATTGTTGAGCAGGCGGGACATGTGTTCAGACGTTTCGATAGTCGCCGTGCCGACCAGTACCGGACGATTCTCGGCCAGGCAGGCCTTGATGTCGGTCACGATGGCTGCGTACTTCTCTTCCGCGGTCAGGTAGACCAGGTCGTTGAAGTCTTTACGCGCCAATGGCTTGTTCGGCGGAATGACCATCACCGCCAGGGTGTAGATCTGGTGGAATTCGAACGCTTCGGTGTCGGCCGTACCGGTCATGCCGGACAGCTTGTTGTACAGACGGAAGTAGTTCTGGAAGGTGGTCGAGGCCAGCGTCTGGCTTTCGGCCTGAATGTTCAGGTTTTCCTTGGCTTCGATAGCCTGATGCAGGCCCTCGGACAAGCGACGACCCGGCATGGTACGACCGGTGTGCTCGTCAACCAGCAGCACCTGACCTTCCTGAACGATGTACTCGACGTTGCGGTTGAACAGCTTGTGTGCACGCAGACCGGCATAGACGTGAGTCAACAGGCCCAGGTTATGCGCCGAATACAGGCTCTCGCCCTCAGCCAGCAGGCCGACTTCGGTGAGCATCTCTTCGATGAACTGGTGACCGGCTTCGTTGAGCTCGACCTGACGGGTTTTTTCGTCAACGGTGAAGTGGCCCGGCTTGGTGACTTCGCCTTCCACTTCCTCGATGTGCTGCTCGAGCTTGGGGATAAGACGGTTGATTTCGGTGTACAGCTTGGAGCTGTCTTCGGCCTGACCCGAGATGATCAACGGCGTACGCGCTTCGTCGATCAGAATCGAGTCGACTTCGTCGATCACGGCGAAGTTGAGTTCGCGCTGGAACTTGTCGTCCATGCTGAACGCCATGTTGTCGCGCAGGTAATCGAAGCCGTATTCGTTGTTGGTGCCGTAGGTGATGTCGGCAGCGTAGGCGGCGCGCTTCTCTTCCGGCGGCTGGAATGGCGTGACGATACCGACGGTCAGCCCGAGGAATTCGTACAGCGGGCGCATCCAGTTGGCGTCGCGGCGAGCGAGGTAGTCGTTCACGGTAACCACGTGAACGCCCTTGCCGGACAACGCATTGAGGTACACCGCCAGGGTGCCGACGAGGGTTTTACCTTCACCGGTACGCATTTCTGCGATCTGACCTTCGTGCAGGGTCATGCCGCCGATCAACTGAACGTCGAAGTGGCGCATGCCCATGACACGCTTGCCCGCTTCACGGGCCACCGCGAAGGCTTCAGGCAGCAATTGATCGAGGGTTTCGCCTTTGGCTATGCGGGCCTTGAACTCTTCGGTCTTGGCGCGCAATTGCTCGTCCGAAAGGGCCACCATTTGCTCTTCGAAGGCATTGACGATCTGTACCGTCTTGAGCATGCGTTTGACTTCACGCTCGTTCTTGCTTCCAAAAAGTTTTTTCAACAAAGGCGCAAACATATCGACAGGATCTTCCACACATAGGAATGGAGGGCGGCCCCGTGAGTCGCCCGTGCAGCCCAGATGGCCACATGCGAACGAGCATTCTACCCGGAAACGATGGTGAGGAAAGTGGCGTTATTCCACGATGCTGGCACAGCGCTGTGACGGGGCAGTTTTACAATGGGGCCATTTTCAAGCACTTCAACCCGCAATCCGGGGAAGTTACTCATTGATTTGCATATGAAAGCACGGAAATGCCTTGGAAAGCAGCCGTCAGATTGCTTTCTGTTAAGATGTTCATCTTGTTACCAGGCACTTGCCCATGGCCTTTCGTCCTCTGAATGCCCGCCCACCCGCTGTTTTGCTGCGTGAAGCCAAGCCTCTCAAGGCTATCTTTCGTCACGCCGAGCGCCTGAGCCATCTGCAGCGCCTGCTCGAAAGTCAGTTGCAGCCAGCGGCGCGCGAGCATTGTCATGTGGCGTCATGGCGCGAAGGCACGTTGTTGCTGATCGTGACGGACGGTCATTGGGCCACACGCTTGCGCTATCAGCAGAAGCGTCTGCACCGCCAACTAGTTGCGTTTGATGAATTCATCAATCTGACCCGTATTGCCTTCAAGGTGCAGCCACCCGACGCCCCGCGCGGAGCAGCCACGCACACCATCGACCTGTCGACGGTCGCCGCCGAAAATATTCAGGCCACCGCCGAGGGCATCACCGACCCCAAGCTGCGTGCCGCCCTTGAACGGCTGGCCAGCCATGCCAGGGACAAGAAGTAACCCTGAGCCCTCTCGACCGACAATCTGCCAACGGCCGAACCCTGCGCACACCTGACGCCCGTCAAAAAAAACCATAAAAAAAGGCCACCCGAGGGCAGCCTTTAAATAACAAAAGGAAAGAGAGTAAAGCTTGCTTACACGGCCGCGACAGGACGCATGTAAGAAATAGGTGCCGTACTGGCATCCTCGAAGGTCACGACTTCCCAGGCGTCTGCCTGCTCGATCAAGGCGCGCAGGAGACGATTGTTCAGTGCATGCCCCGATTTGAAGCCCCGGAACTCACCGATCAGGCTATTGCCCAGCAGGTAGAGGTCACCGATGGCATCAAGGATTTTGTGTTTGACGAATTCGTCCTCGTAACGCAGGCCGTCTTCGTTCAGTACACCGTCCTTGTCGACCACGATGGCGTTTTCCACACTGCCGCCGAGTGCGAGGTTGTGCTTGCGCAGGTACTCGATATCACTCATGAACCCGAAGGTCCGGGCACGGCTGACTTCTTTCACGAAAGAAGTGCTGGAAAAGTCCACGCTTGCACTCTGGGTGCGGTCACGGAAGACGGGGTGATCGAAATCGATCTCGAAACTGACCTTGAACCCCTCGAAAGGCACGAAAGTAGCGCGCTTACCGCCCTCTTCCACTGTGACTTCACGCAGGATACGGATGAATTTCTTCGGCGCGTCCTGTTCTTCCAGGCCTGCCGATTGAATCAGGAATACGAAAGGGCCTGCGCTGCCGTCCATGATAGGAACTTCGGAGGCAGAGAGCTCGACGTAGGCGTTATCGATGCCAAGGCCAGCCATGGCCGAGAGCAGGTGTTCTACCGTGTCAACTTTGACATCACCATTGACCAGAGTGGTCGACAGAGTGGTGTCGCCGACGTTTTCCGCACGCGCAGGGATCTGCACGACGGGGTCAAGGTCAGCTCGGCAAAACACAATGCCGGTATTCACAGGTGCGGGCTTGAGGGTCAGGTAAACCTTCTCCCCGGAGTGCAGGCCTACACCTGTGGCACGGATAATATTTTTCAGGGTGCGTTGTTTTATCATGGCATGGGCCGCTTCAGCGCAAGTTGCGAACTGGTATCAACAAAGGCTGGCGATGATAGCAGACCATGCCTTTGCTGAACACCAATCACCCTAATACCCCTGATACATTTCATCAATCGGCCTGACGACGCAGGAAAGCCGGGATGTCCAGGTAATCGAGGTCATCGTTCGGATTCATCTTCGCCGCAGCTGTTGCGCCTGCGTGTGCCTGATTGCGCATCACGGTAGGGCGGTCCAGGTCACGGTAGTTGACCGAAGGTGCTTCCTGACGGGACGCCTGCTGTGCAGGAGCCTGCTGGGTGGTCTGCAGCGTGTTGTCGATGACCTTGACAGGTTTCTCGATTTTCGCGCCCAGGCCGGTGGCAACCACAGTCACGTGCAACTCGTCACGCATGTCCGGATCGATAACCGTACCGACCTTGACCATCGCGTGCTCGGAAGCGAACGCTTCGATGATGCTGCCCACGTCCGAGTACTCGCCCAGAGACAGGTCAGGACCGGCAGTGATGTTGACCAGGATGCCGCGAGCGCCCTGCAGGTTGACGTCTTCAAGCAACGGGTTGCGGATAGCCGCTTCAGTCGCTTCACGCGCACGGTTAGGACCGCTGGCGCAGCCAGTGCCCATCATCGCCATGCCCATTTCGCTCATCACGGTGCGCACGTCGGCGAAGTCGACGTTGATCATGCCCGGACGTTTAATGATGTCGGAGATACCGCGAACGGCACCGGCCAGTACATCGTCAGCCTTGGCGAAAGCCGACAGCAGGCTGGCGTCCTTACCGAGGATGGTCAGCAGCTTCTCGTTGGGAATGGTGATCAACGAGTCGACGCTTTCGGACAGCATGCGGATGCCTTCATCGGCGATCTGCATACGCTTGCGACCTTCGAACGGGAACGGACGAGTCACGACCGCGACCGTCAGAATGCCCATTTCCTTGGCCACTTCGGCAATGATCGGTGCTGCACCGGTACCGGTACCGCCGCCCATGCCAGTGGTGATGAAGACCATGTTGGTGCCCTGCAGAACTTCTGCAATGCGCTCGCGATCTTCCAGTGCGGCCTGACGACCGACTTCAGGGTTGGCGCCAGCGCCAAGGCCTTTGGTCACGCCTGTGCCCAGTTGCAGAATGGTCCGCGCGCCGATGTTTTTCAGCGCTTGAGCATCGGTGTTGGCGCAGATGAATTCCACGCCTTCGATGTTGCTCTTGACCATGTGATTGACAGCGTTTCCGCCACCACCGCCTACACCGATAACCTTGATAACCGGGCTTTGCGGGACGTTGTCTACGAGTTCGAACATTTTCTCTCTCCTTCCGCTTTCTAGTTAGGTTTGCCTACTGCCTGCCGATACTGCTTTTTGTCGGCCTGAATCTTTGAAATCTGCCGCTTAGAAATTGCCCTGCACCCAACGCTTGATCCGCTCAAGCACCGGGGCCTTGGTCTCGTCGCTGTAGCTGCTGTTGCCGACAATCCCAGACAGCGAAATACCGTCCGACTGTTTCTGCAGGCCATAAAGCAACAGGCCTACGCCCGTTGAATAGATCGGGTTGCGCACGACATCCGCGAGCCCTTTGACGCTGTGCGGCACGCCCAGGCGCACCGGCATGTGGAAGATTTCCTCGGCCAGTTCCACCGCACCTTCCATTTTCGCCGTAC
The DNA here is from genome assembly GCF_000444135.1 of Pseudomonas avellanae BPIC 631. Classification (GTDB taxonomy): domain Bacteria; phylum Pseudomonadota; class Gammaproteobacteria; order Pseudomonadales; family Pseudomonadaceae; genus Aquipseudomonas; species Aquipseudomonas avellanae. The sequence continues at coordinate 17,057 of NZ_ATDK01000213.1, read as the reverse complement.
CACCGGTCAGCACGATGCCAGCCGGGATCAGGTCTTCGTAGCCGCTGCGACGCAGTTCGGCCTGGATCAGAGTGAACAGTTCGTCATAACGAGGCTCGACCACTTCGGCCAGGGCCTGACGCGACAGCTCGCGAGGTGGACGGTCGCCCACGCTCGGCACCTTGATGGTTTCTCCGGCGCCGGCCAGTTTGGCCAGAGCGCAGGCATAACGAATCTTGATTTCTTCGGCGTACTGGGTCGGCGTACGCAGCGCCATGGCGATGTCGTTGGTGACCTGATCGCCGGCAATCGGGATCACCGCCGTGTGACGAATGGCGCCTTCGGTGAAGATCGCGATGTCGGTCGTGCCGCCACCGATGTCCACCAGGCAGACGCCCAGCTCTTTCTCATCGTCGGTCAGTACCGAATAGGCCGATGCCAGTTGCTCGAGAATGATGTCGTCGACTTCCAGACCGCAACGACGCACGCACTTCTCGATGTTCTGCGCCGCGTTCACCGCGCAGGTCACGACGTGGACCTTGGCTTCCAGACGCACGCCGGACATGCCCAGAGGCTCACGCACGCCTTCCTGGTTATCGATCACGTAATCCTGAGGCAGGGTGTGCAGCACGCGCTGGTCGGCAGGAATGGCCACCGCCTGAGCAGCATCGAGCACGCGCTCAAGGTCCGCAGCGCTGACTTCACGATCACGAATCGCCACAATGCCGTGGGAGTTCAGGCTGCGAATGTGGCTGCCTGCAACGCCGACGAATGCCGAGTGAATACGGCAACCGGCCATCAACTGCGCTTCTTCGATAGCGCGCTGAATCGACTGCACGGTGGATTCGATATTCACCACCACGCCTTTTTTCAGGCCGCGGGACGGATGGGTACCGATACCCACGATTTCCAGCGAGCCATCGGCCGCGACTTCGCCTACCAGCGCCACCACCTTGGAGGTACCGATATCCAGCCCGACGATCATTTTGCCGCTTTGCACGTTTGCCATGGTCCTGCCTCTTATCAATTCTTCGCGACGGCGGGTTTATCCGTCGTTGCCGCTGCCTGTTCGCGCCAACCGACCGCAAGGCCGTTGGAGTAACGCAAGTCGACGCGCGCGATATTCGTTATTTGTTCTTTCAGCGTTTTGTCGTAGATCGCGATGAAGCGGCGCATCTTCTCGACAAGATGGTCGCGTCCAAGCAACAGTTCGATACCCGGGCCAGCACTACCGGCACCTGTTGTCAGGAACCAGCTGCCGCGCTCGCGCAGTTCCAGGCGCACGATGGAGAAGCCCATTGGCCGCAACATCTGACTCAATACCTGGTACTGCTGCATCACCTGCTGTTGGGCCCGCTGCGGGCCGAACAACTGGGGAAGATGTTCGTAATTGGACAGTTCACGCGGTGTGAAAGCCTGCCCCTGGTTATTCAACAGTGCTTCATCGCCCCAACGGGCAACCGGCAACTGCTCCTCAAGCCGAATAACCACCTGGTCCGGCCAGACGCGACGCACTTCGGCGTGTGCAATCCACGGCATCTGCTCAAGTTCGGTGCGCATGGCGGCCAGATCGATCTTGAAAAAACTCGACGCCACATAAGGCGCAATTCGTTGTTGCACAGCCTGCTGGCTGATGTAACTCAAATCGCCCTGCACATTGATGCGGGCAATCGGGCGGTCGGCATACGGCAGCAGACGCTGTGCGGCCTCATAAGTACCAAAGCCCAGAACCACCAACAGCACTGGCCAGAACAGACGCTTCAGAAAACTGAAGTTGGCCTTGGGCAGGCGCGCTGACAGAGGCTCTTTGGCCACCATCCGGCTGGCGCCACGCGGCACCGGCTTGTTGCGGCCGGGAGCGGGTGGCTGAGGACGTGCCGACGGGCCGTACATGCCTTAACCTCTCGCCTGAACGCTGTCGGCCAGAATCGCCAACACCAGCTGTTGAAAGTCCAGACCGGCAGCGCGCGCGGCCATTGGCACCAGACTGTGATCGGTCATGCCGGGCACGGTATTGACTTCCAACAACCAGAACTTGCCTTGTGCATCCTGCATCACATCCGTGCGCGCCCACCCTGCAATGCCGATGGCGTCGCACGCGCGTGCTGCAAGTTGTTTGAGTTGCTGTTCCTGTGCATCGTCAAGCCCACACGGGATCCGGTACTGAGTATCGGAGGCCAGGTACTTGGCGTCGTAATCATAAAAACTGTGAGGAGTGCCCAGGCCAATGGGAGGCAACACCTGGCCACGCAGAGACGCCACAGTAAACTCAGGACCCTGAATCCACTGTTCGACCAATACTTGCGAATCGTAGGTACTGGCAGCTTTCCAGGCGGCGATCAATTCATCGACGCTGTTCACCTTTGCCATACCGATACTTGAACCTTCATGGGCCGGTTTGACGATCAAAGGGAAGCCCAGTTCCGTGGCCGCACAAATACAATCATTCTCGTTTTCCAGAACGGCGTGCAGCGGTGTTGCAAGGCCCAGACTCTGCCAGACCTGCTTGGTGCGCAACTTGTCCATTGCCAGCGCCGAAGCCAGTACACCGCTGCCGGTGTAAGGGATTTCCAGGCACTCCAGCAGCCCTTGCATGGTGCCGTCTTCGCCACCACGCCCGTGCAGAACAATAAACGCACGGTCGATCTTTTCGCTGACCAGTCGCTGCAGGAAGTCGTCGCCCACATCGATGCCGAACGCATCCACGCCAGCGTCGAGCAGCGCCTTGAGCACTGCATGACCCGAGTTCAGGGAGACTTCCCGCTCGGCACTCTTGCCGCCGAAGAGCACGGCGACACGGCCGAAACTTTTCGGCTCCAGTGTCGAGCGCAGGGAAGACCGGGCAACGGCTGTCATTTCAACTTACCTTCGGTCGAAGCCACTTTTGCGCCGACAAAAAGCGGGCTCTTGAGCAATTGCGGCGCCAGGCCACCGATGTCACCGGCGCCCTGACACAACAGGATGTCGCCCGCACGCAGCAGCGGCTTGACCAGCGGCGCCAGCTCGACGCCGCGCTCGATGTAGATCGGGTCCAGCTGGCCGCGCTGACGAATGCTGTGGCACAGGTTGCGGCTGTCCGCGCCGGGAATCGGTTCTTCACCGGCCGGGTAGACTTCCATCAGCAGCAACACGTTGGCGTCGGCGAGCACCTGCACGAAATCGTCGTACAGATCGCGGGTACGACTGAAACGGTGCGGCTGATAAACCATGACCAGACGACGATCCGGCCAACCACCCCGCACGGCACTGATCACAGCAGCCACTTCACGCGGATGGTGACCGTAGTCGTCGACCAGCATCACGTTGCCGCCCTCGACCGGCAACTCGCCATAAACCTGGAAGCGCCGACCGACGCCCTGAAAGCCCGAAAGCCCTTGAACGATGGCTTCATCGCTGACGCCTTCGTCAGTCGCGATGGCGATGGTCGCCAGCGAGTTCAGTACGTTGTGGTTGCCGGGCATGTTCACCGACACGTCCAGCGGCTCGCGGTCGCGGCGCAGCACGGTGAAGAACGTCAGCATGCCGTCCTGGCGCACGTTGATCGCACGGATGTCGGCAGACTCGCTGAAGCCGTAGGTCAGGGTCGGACGCTTGACCAGCGGCAGAATCTCGCGCACCACCGGATCATCGACGCACATCACCGCCAGACCGTAGAACGGCAGGTTGTGCAGGAACTCGACGAAGGTTTTCTTCAGCTTGTTGAAGTCGCCGCCGTAGGTCGCCATGTGATCGGCATCGATGTTGGTGACCACCGCGACCAGCGGTTGCAGGTGCAGAAAACTGGCATCGCTTTCGTCGGCTTCGGCAATCAGGTAACGGCTGGTGCCCAGCTGCGCGTTGGTGCCGGCAGCGTTCAGACGGCCACCAATGACGAACGTCGGGTCCAGGCCACCGGCCGCGAACACCGAAGCAATCAGGCTGGTGGTAGTGGTTTTGCCATGCGTACCGGCAACGGCAATGCCGTGGCGATAGCGCATCAGTTCGGCGAGCATCTCGGCACGCGGCACCACTGGAATACGGCGTTCCAGAGCGGTGGCGACTTCCGGGTTGGACGTGTTGACGGCACTGGAAACCACCAGCACGTCAGCACCCACGGTGTTCTCGGCGCGATGGCCGACGAAAATCTGTGCACCGAACGACTCAAGGCGTTCGGTCACGGCCGAGCCTTTGAGGTCGGAGCCGGACACTTCGTAACCGAGGTTCAACAGCACCTCGGCAATGCCGCACATGCCAACGCCGCCGATACCGACGAAGTGGATGCGGCGGATACGGCGCATTTCAGGCTGTGGCATGGCGCGCTGATTCTCAACCATGGGCCACCTCCACGCAGACATTGACGACGGTGTTGGTTGCATCAGGCTTGGCCAGGCTGCGTGCAGTGCGGGCCATGCTGTTCAATTGTTCGGGTTGCATCAAAACCTCTTTCAGGCGTGCGGCCATCTCGGCGGCGCCAGTTGTCGCTTGCGGCATGACGAAGGCTGCGCCTTCGCGGGCCAGATAGTCGGCGTTACGCGACTGATGGTCATCAATCGCGTGGGGCAGCGGTATCAGCAACGACGGCAGACCGGCGGCGGCCAGTTCGCTGATGGTCAGTGCGCCTGCGCGGCAGACCACCAGATCGGCCCAGCTATAGGCTTGGGCCATGTTCTGGATGAACGGCGCTACTTGCGCCTCGACGCCCACGTTGCGATAGCGCTCGGCGGTGACGGCGTCATGATTCTTGCCCGACTGATGAAACACTTCGGGCTGGATGTCCTGAGGCAACTGGGCCAGCGCCTCGGGCAACAACTTGTTCAGCGGCTCCGCACCCAGGCTACCGCCCAGCACCAGCAGACGCGCCTTGCGTCCGGCCAGTGCCTGGCGCGGTGTTTCGAGAAACAACTCGACACGCACCGGGTTGCCGGTAGTACGGCGCTTGGCCGAGGCGGCAAATGTATTCGGGAAGGCCTCGCACACGCGGCTGGCGAACGACGCCAGACTGCGGTTGGCAGTGCCGGCAACGGCATTCTGCTCGTGGATGATCAACGGCACGCCAGCCAGCCTTGCAGCCAGACCGCCGGGGCCGGTGACATAACCACCAAAGCCGACCACGCAGACCGGTTTCACCTGACGCACAACCTTTCGGGCCTGCATCAGGGCCTTGAGCAGCATGAAAGGTGCCTTGAGCAGCGACAACCGGCCCTTGCCACGCAGACCGGTGACATTGATCAGGTGCAGGGGCAGACCCGCCTGCGGGATCAGTTCATTTTCAATGCCGCGCGGTGTGCCCAGCCAATGGACCTTGTAGCCACGGGCCTGGAATTCGCGAGCGCAGGCCAGTGCCGGGAACACATGCCCGCCGGTCCCGCCTGCCATGATCAGCACATTAGCGTCCATGGGGCGTCTCCTCGGCGAAGTCGCTTTCCTTGAACTCGGCTTCTTCGCTGCCCATGTTGTTGCGCGATTCCCATTCAATGCGCAGCAGCAAGCCAAGGCTTGCGCAGCAGATGACCAGCGAGCTGCCGCCATAACTGAGGAACGGCAGGGTCAGACCCTTGGTCGGCAGCAGGCCGACGTTCACACCGATGTTGATCAGAAACTGACCGATCCACAGGAACGAAAGACCGTAGGCCACATAAGCGCCGAAGAACTGCTTGGCGCGCTCGGCCCACATGCCGATGTACATGCCGCGAATCGCGACGAACAGAAACAGCGCAACCGTGATCAGCGACCCGACCACACCCAGCTCTTCCGCCAGCACGGAGAACACGAAGTCGGTGTGCGCTTCCGGCAGATAGAACTGCTTTTGCACGCTGTTGCCCAGACCGACGCCGATCCACTCGCCGCGCCCAAAGGCAATCAGCGCCTGGGTCAATTGATAGCCCGAACCGAACTGGTCGGCCCACGGGTCGGTGAAGTTGGTCAGACGCGCCATCCGGTAAGGCTGGGCCTGAACCAGAACGACAACCGAGGCGACCGCCAGAACGACCATCAGCGAGAAACGGAACAGGCCGACACCACCGAGAAACAACATGGCAGCTGCCGCGCCCATCATCACAACGGTTGCGCCGAAGTCAGGCTCCATGAGCAGCAGACCGGCCATCGGCAGCAGCACGATGAACGGCTTGAAGAAGCCCATCCAGCTCTCGCGAACTTCCTGCTGCTGGCGAATCAGGTAGCCCGCCAGGAAGATCACCACAAACACCTTGGCGATCTCCGACGGCTGCACGTTGAACGCGCCGAAGCCGATCCAGCGCATCGACCCGTTCACCTCGCGCCCGATCCCCGGCACCAGCACCAGCAGCAACAGGCCGAACGCGCCGAGCAGCATCAGCCAGCCAAGACGCTGCCAGGTCGCGACCGGGATCATCATGGTCACACCGCACGCGCCCAGACCGATCAGCAGATAGACCAGGTGACGAGTCATCATGTACAGCGTATTGCCCGACTGCACGGCGGCAACTTCCGACGAAGCAGAAGTAATCATCACCAGACCGAGGCCCAGCAGAGCCAGGCAACCGACCAGCATCGGGAAGTCGAGGTCGATACCGCGCCCGCTGATCAGTGGCGATGGATAAGGCTTGATCACACCGAAGATCATGACAAGCACTCCACTGCCTGCGCGAACACACGTCCGCGCTCTTCATAATTCTTGAACATGTCCAGACTGGCGCATGCAGGGGAAAGCAGCACGGCATCGCCATGCTGAGCAAGCTCGGCGCTGCGCTCGGCAGCCGCCTGTACCGTGTCGACACGAATCAGCGGCACGGCATCACCCAGCGCCTGGGCAATCAGCTCGGCATCGCGACCCAGCAACACCGCAGCGCGGCAATATTGCGCCACGGGGGCACGCAGGCCGCTGAAGTCGGCACCTTTGCCATCGCCACCGGCGATCAACACCAGCTTGCCGTCGATGTCCGAACCCAGGCCTTCGATAGCCGCCAGCGCAGCACCAACGTTGGTGGCCTTGGAATCGTTGTAGTAATCCACGCCATTGCGCTCACGCAGCCATTGGCAGCGGTGTTCAAGGCCGGTGAACTCACGCAGGCTGGCAAGCATGGCGTCGAACGGCAGGCCCACGGCATTCCCCAGCGCCAGGGCTGCCAGTGCGTTGGCCTGATTGTGTGCGCCGCGAACTTTCAGCTCGCTCACCGGCATCAGGTTGTCGAACTGGAACGCCAGGAATTTTTCGCCGTTCTCTTCACGCAGACCAAAGCCGTGGAAGTCGGGCTTGTTGAGGCCGAACGTCCAGCAAGGCAGGCCTTCTCCGATCAACGGACGGGACAGCGCGTCTTGCCGATTGACCACCACTTGCCGCGCGCCACGGAAAATCCGGTGCTTGGCGAGGTGATAGGCCGGCAGACCGGAATAACGGTCCATGTGGTCTTCGCTGATGTTCAGCACGGTCGCCACTTCAGCATTGAGCTGATCGGTGGTTTCGAGCTGAAAACTGGACAGCTCCATTACGTATAGCTCGACATCATCGCTGAGCAGGTCCAGCGCCGGGGTGCCCAGGTTGCCGCCCACAGCAACACGCTTGCCGGCTGCTGCGGCCATCTCGCCGACCAGCGTGGTGATGGTGCTTTTTGCGTTGGAGCCGGTAATCGCAATCACCGGAGCCTTGGCATAACGGGCGAACAGTTCGATGTCGCCGGACAGCTTGACGCCGCGGGCATGCGCCTGCTGCAAGGCCGGTGTGGCCAAGGCCAGACCAGGGCTTACATAGAGCTCGTCGGCACGGCAGAGGAAGTCCACATCCAGCTCGCCACACCGCACTTCCACCTGAGGATAGTCACGACGCAAGGTCGCCAGCTCAGGAGGATTTTCCCGCGTGTCGGCCACAGCAAAGGACACGCCCCGGTTCGCCAGGAAGCGAACCAGGGACATGCCACTCTTGCCAAGCCCCACAACAATGCGGAAGCGGTCAGAAACGATCAGGGACACTCGTTTTACCTCAGTTTCAGTGTGGCAAGGCCGATGAGCACCAGAATCACAGTGATGATCCAGAAACGGACAATCACGCGTGGCTCGGGCCAGCCTTTGAGTTCAAAGTGGTGATGGATCGGCGCCATGCGGAATACGCGGCGACCGGTCAGTTTGAAAGACGCAACCTGAATGACCACTGAAAGGGTTTCCATCACGAACACGCCGCCCATGATGAACAGGACCATTTCCTGACGCACGATCACGGCCATGGTGCCCAGCGCAGCGCCCAGTGCCAGCGCACCGACGTCGCCCATGAACACCTGAGCCGGATAGGTGTTGAACCAGAGAAACCCGAGCCCCGCACCAATCAGCGCACCCGAAAAGACAATCAGCTCACCTGCCCCCGGCACATAGGGAATCAGCAGGTATTCAGCGAATTTCACGTTACCCGACAGGTAGCAAAAGATGCCCAGCGCACCACCGACCATCACCGTCGGCATGATCGCCAGCCCGTCCAGGCCATCAGTCAGGTTGACTGCGTTGCTGGAGCCGACAATCACAAAGTAGGTCAGCACGATGAAGCCGATGCCGAGCGGAATGCGCACATCCTTGAGCATCGGCACGATCAGCGTGGTTTCGGTCGCCGATGGCGCGGTCGTGTACAGGAAGATTGCCGCACAAAGGCCGAACACCGACTGCCAGAAATACTTCCAGCGACTCGGCAGACCACGGGAATTCTTTTCAATGACCTTGCGGTAGTCATCGACCCAGCCGATGGCACCGAACAGAAAGGTCACCAGCAACACAACCCAGACATAGCGGTTGCTCAAATCGGCCCAGAGCAAGGTGCTGATACCGATGGACGAGAGGATCAGCGCCCCGCCCATGGTCGGCGTACCGGACTTGGACAAGTGCGATTGGGGACCATCGTTACGGACCGACTGACCGATCTGACGCATCTGCAGGGTGCGGATCATCCACGGCCCCAGGCACAGCGACAACGTCAGCGCAGTAAGCACGCCAAGGATCCCGCGCAGAGACAGGTATTGAAAGACCGCAAAGCCTTTGTAGAACTGTTGTAAGAACTCGGCCAACAGCAGCAGCATTAATGTTTCTCCAGGCTAGAACCGCACAAGGCAGCCACGACGTTTTCCATCGCAGCGCTACGCGAGCCCTTGATCAGTAAAGTGGTATTGGGGTCTTGCTCGGCGCCCAGCGCCGCAATCAGCTCTGCCTGACTGGCAAAGTGGTAGGCATGTTCACCGAAGGCACTGACGGCGTGTGTCATGAGTGGGCCGACGGCATACAGCGCAGACACCTTGCCAGCGGCATAGGCGCCCACGTCGTGATGGCCCTGCTCGGCCCATTCGCCCAGCTCGCCGATATCGCCCAGCACCAGCACGGTACGGCCGGTAAAACCGGTGAGGATGTCGACGGCGGCGTTGATCGACCCAGGGTTGGCGTTGTAGGTGTCATCAATGACGCGCACACCATTGCTGGCGATTTGCGCGACGGCACGGCCTTTGACCGGCTGCACGTTGTTCAGGCCGGCAACGATGCCTTCCAGGCTTACGCCCAGAGCACAGGCGGCAGCTGCAGCCGCCAAGGCGTTGGTCACGTTGTGCGTGCCCAACAGATTCAACTGGATCTGCGCGTTGCCGAGCGGGCTGTCCATGGTGAAGCTCGGGCAGCCTCGCGCATCACGGCTCAGCTCGCTGGCATAGAAATCAGCCGCAGCATCAGCCAGCGCGAAGGTCAGAATGTTGCGGTGACCGGCGCGCTTGCGCCAGATCGGGAATGCCTTGTCTTCCAGATTCAACACGGCCGTGCCGCTGGCTTCGACGCCTTCAAGAATCTCGCCCTTGGCCTCGACGATTCGGTCGGGGCCGCCAAACTCGCCGACATGGGCGGTTCCGGCGTTGGTAATAATGACCACATGCGGCTTGGTCAGGCTCACGGTGTAGGCAATCTCGCCGACCCGCGAAGCGCCCAGTTCAATGACGGCAGCAGTGTATTCCGGCGCCAGTTCCAGCAGGGTCAGCGGAACGCCCAGTTCGTTGTTCAGGTTGCCGCGCGTTGCCAATACAGGGCCGCGCGTGCGCAGAATGCTCGCGAGCATTTCCTTGACAGTGGTCTTGCCGCTGGACCCGGTGACGGCAGCGACGGGCCTGTCGACAAACCCGTTGCGGTTCATCGCACCCAGTTGCGCGAGCGCCTTACGGGTATCGAGTACCACCAGTTGTGGCAAGGCAGCGCCCTCCACTTCGTGCTCGACCAAGGCACCGACTGCACCTTTGGCTGCGACCTGGTCGAGGTACTCATGGCCGTCGAAGCGCGGACCGGTCAGGGCCACGAACAATTGCCCCGGCACGATGCCACGGCTGTCGGTGCTCACACCGTCAAAGCTGCAATCGCCGCCGACCAGACGCGCGTCGAGCGGTACGGTCAGTTCGTTGAATGTCATCGGCTTAATCATTCGCTGGCCCCCATGCGGCAAGTGCCTTGGCGGCTTCTTCCAGATCGGAAAACGGCTGACGCTTGCCGTCGATTTCCTGGTAGTCCTCGTGGCCTTTGCCCGCCAGCACCACCACGTCATAGGCAGTTGCACTGGCGATCAGCTCGGCAATGGCCTGGCCACGACCTTCGATGAAGCGCACTTTGTCGGCCGCTACGAAACCTGGACGAATATCGTCAAAAATGTTGGTCGGTGCCTCGGAGCGCGGGTTGTCATCAGTAACCCAGACGCCGTCAGCCAATCGCTCAACCACTTCAGCCATCAACGGACGTTTGCCGCGATCGCGATCACCGCCGCAGCCGAACAGGCACAACAGGCGGCCTTTGGCGTGCGGACGCAGTGCTTCGAGCACTTTTTCCAGGGCGTCCGGGGTGTGCGCGTAATCCACGACCACCAGAGGCTTGTCGGCGCCGCCCAGACGCTGCATGCGGCCGACCGGCCCTTCGAGTTTGGGCAGTACCTTGAGAATTTCGTCCAGTGCGTAGTCCAGCCCCAGCAATGCGCCGACCGCTGCCAGCACATTGCTCAGGTTGAAACGCCCCAGCAGGCTGCTGCGCAGGAAATGCTCGCCCTGAGGCGTGACCAATGTGGCGCGCACACCATCGTCATCGAATTTCGCATCGCGGCAGTACAGGTACGCCGTGCTGTCCAGCTGGCTGTAGGTGATCAACCGCGATTCTTGCTTGAGGCCAGCCAGTTCGCGACCGAAATCGTCATCCAGGTTGATCACCCGGCAGTTCAGATTCGGCCATGCAAACAGTTTGGCCTTGGCTGCCGCGTAAGCTTCCATGGTGCCGTGATAATCCAGGTGATCACGGGACAGATTGGTCAGCACCGCCACGTCGAACGCCAGCGCTTTAGCGCGGCCCTGATCCAGACCATGAGACGACACTTCCATGGCCACGGCGCGTGCGCCCGCCTTTCTCAGGTCGGTCAGCGTCGCCTGAACGGCAATGGGGTCAGGAGTGGTATGACGGCCGCTTTGCAGCGCGCCGTAAAAGCCGGTGCCGAGCGTGCCGACGATGCCGCAGCGTTGACCCAGCGCGTCGAGCGCCTGGGCAACCAGCTGAGTGACGCTGGTCTTGCCGTTGGTGCCGGTGACGCCCACCAGATTAAGGCTGCGGCTCGGGTCGCCGTAGAAGCGACCGGCAACGTCGGACAACTGCGCTGCCAGCCCTTTGACCGGAATCAGCGGCACGTCGGTGATCGGCAGAACCGTTGCACCTTCGACTTCGTAGGCCACCGCTGCTGCGCCGCGCTTGAGCGCGTCGGCGATGTGCGCACGACCATCGACCTTGATGCCCGGCACAGCCAGAAACAGATCACCCGGACGAACGTTGCGGCTGTCGAGTGTCAACTCGCGGATCAAGGGATCGCGGTCGGTATGAGCGAAAATCTTGCTGAGATTAAAGGCCATCAACCACGCCCTCCTTTGGCTGCAGGTGCGACATTGACTTGTTCCGGTGGCGCAAGGTTGTCTGGCGTCACGTTCATCAGACGCAACGTGCCGGACATGACCTTGCTGAACACCGGAGCCGAAACCAGACCGCCGTAGTAACCGCCCTTGCTCGGCTCGTCGATGACCACGACGATGGCGTAACGCGGGTTACTCATGGGGCCGAAACCGGCGAACAGGGAACGGTAGGAGTTCTCCGCATAACCCTTGGTGCCGATCGACGTTTTACGTGCCGTACCGCTCTTGCCGCCGACGTGATAGGACGGCACACGGGCGCGATAGACGCCGCGCGGGTCTTCGATCACCTGTTGCAACATGCCTTGCAGGGTCTTGGCGGTTTTCTCGGGAATGGCCTGAGTCGACTCGGGCTCTTTGTCTGTTTTCAGAATGGTCAGCGGTACGATCCGGCCATTGTTGGCCAGCGCGCCGTAGGCATGCACCAGTTGCAGGGCCGTTACCGACAGGCCGTAGCCATAGGACAGCGTGGCGGTTTCTGCCTTGCGCCATTCGCGGTAGTTAGGCAGGTTGCCGACGCGCTCGCCCGGGAAGCCCAAGCCGGTGTACTGACCGAAGCCGACGCGCTGCATGGCGCGGAAAATCGCTTCGCCGCCTACGTCGAACGCGACTTTACTCATGCCGACGTTACTGGAGTTGATCAGGATGCCGGTCAGGTCGAGCACCGGGCCTTCGGTCTTGGTCACGTCACGAATCGTGTATTTGCCGATCTGCAGGGTGCCCGGATAAACCTCGACCTTGTCGGTCGGTTTCCAGCGGCCGCTGTCCAGCGCTGCGGTCATGGAGATCGGCTTCATGGTCGAACCTGGTTCGAACACGTCGATGATCGCCCGGTTGCGCATGGCGGCAGGCACCATGGTGCGGCGGTTATTCGGGTTGTAAGTCGGCTGGTTGACCATCGCCAAAACCTCACCGGTCTTGACGTCCATGATCACCATGCTGCCTGCCTTCGCTTCGTTTTCAACGATGGCGTTACGCAGTTCACGGGTGGCCAGGTATTGCAGCCGCAGGTCAATAGACAAAGCCAAGGTCTTTCCGGCCTTGGCATTCTTGGTCACCTGAACATCCTTGATCAGTCGGCCGCGCCGGTCCTTGATGACCTGCCGCTTGCCGGGTACTCCGGCAAGCCAGTCGTCATACGCCAGCTCGACACCTTCGCGACCGTGGTCATCAAGGTCGGTAAAGCCAACCATGTGCGCGGTCACATCACCTGCCGGGTAGAAACGGCGGAATTCTTCGATGCCATAAACGCCGGGGACTTTCAAATCCAGCGCCGCCTGCCCCTGCTCCGGCGTCATGCCGCGAACCAGGTAAATGAACTCCTTGGTGGCCTGCGATTCCAGGCGATCGGTCAGCGCCTTGAGATCCTGACCTGTAGCCGCTGCAAGCATCGGCCACTTGGACTTGTCCTGCTGCATTTCACGCGGGTTGGCCCACAGCGTGGTAACCGGCGTGCTCACTGCAAGCGGTTCGCCATTACGGTCGGTGATCAAGCCACGGTGAGCCGGAATCGGAATATGCCGAAGGCTGCGTGCATCGCCCTGCTCCTTGAGGAAGGTGTGGTCGATGACCTGCAGGTCGACGATGCGCCAGCAAATGGCAAGCACCAGCGAAACCAGCAGCCCCACGACCACGCGAAAACGCCACGGATAAAGTGCGCCCTCAAGCTTCATCATGGCGCCACCATCCGCACTTCAGCAGCGCTAGGGATGCGCATCTTCAGTTGTTCGGTGGCCAGTGTTTCAATGCGGCTGTGGGCAGTCCAGGTGCTTTGCTCAAGAATCAAACGCCCCCACTCTGCCTGCGTCTTGTCGCGCACGCTCATCTCCGAATACAGCGAGTTGAGCAGCTGACGGTTCCAATGGGCGCTATAGGAAACACCAATCGCCGAAACGAGGACAGCAATGAACAGCAGCAGCATAATGAAGCTGCCGCCAGGCAAAGGCTTCAGGAACAGACGGCTCACCTGAGCTTCTCCGCTACGCGCATGACAGCACTGCGCGAGCGCGGGTTGGCCTTGGTTTCGACATCCGATGCGAATTGAGCTTTGCCGTGGATCTTGATTTTCGGCTCGAACGCCTTGTACTGGATCGGCAGGTTGCGCGGCATGTTATCGGCTTCGCCTTTGGCGAGCTTGCGCATGAACAGCTTGACGATGCGGTCTTCCAGCGAGTGAAAACTGATGACGACCAGACGGCCACCGATTTCCAGAGACTCCATTGCCGCTTCAAGCCCGGCTTCCAGATCGCCCAGTTCGTTGTTGACGTGAATACGCAGGCCTTGAAAGGCACGCGTCGCAGGATTCTTGCCTTTTTCCCAGGCAGGGTTGGCGACCTTGAGGACTTCAGCCAGATCGGCAGTGCGCTCGAAAGGCTGGATTTCACGGCGCTGAACGACGGCATTGGCCATGCGCTTGGCGAAACGCTCCTCGCCGTATTCCTTGAACACGCGGGCGATTTCTTCGGCGGGCGCGTTGGCAATGAACTCGGCAGCGCTGACGCCGCGGGTCGGGTCCATGCGCATGTCCAGAGGGCCGTCATTCATGAAACTGAAACCGCGCTCGGGGTCGTCGAGCTGCGGCGACGATACGCCCAGGTCCAGCAAAATGCCGCTGACCTTGCCCGCCAGGCCAAGCTCCTGAGCTTGCGAGCCCAACTCGGCAAAGCTGCGCTGCACAATGACAAAGCGGCCGTCTTCGGCCGCTAGCGCTTGCCCTGTGGCAATCGCTTGGGGGTCCTTGTCGAAACCCAGTAGCCGACCGTCGGGGCCGAGATGGTTCAATATGAGACGGCTATGCCCGCCACGTCCAAACGTACCGTCCAGATAGCAGCCATCAGCGCGCACCGCGAGAGCCTCCACGGCTTCTTCGAGGAGCACGGTGATGTGGGTAAAGCCGCTATTCATAGTCACAGGATCAGATCACGTAATTCGTCGGGCATCGCGCCAGGTTTTTGAATGGCAGCCAGGTCAGCATCAGCAAGAGCATTCCAGGCGTCCTCGTCCCACAGTTGAAACTTGTTGAGTTGGCCCACCAGCATTACGCGCTTATCCAGCCTTGCGTATTCACGCAGGCGTGGCGGCACCAGAAAACGCCCACTGCCGTCCAGTTCCAGATCGACAGCATTACCAATCAACAGCCGTTGCAGACGACGGTTCTCTTCACGGAACGTCGCCAGATCACGCAGTTTTGCTTCTATCAGCTCCCATTCGGAGAGCGGATACAGACACAGGCATGGGTCAACAGCGTCGATAGTCACGATCATTTGCCCGGCGCTACGCGAATCCAACTCGTCACGGTACCGACTCGGCATAGCGAGACGGCCCTTTGCATCGAGATTGATCGCATTGGCACCACGGAACACAGGCGCATTCTCCGAATATTAGCTTTTTGCGCTGAAAAAACCCACTTCGCGCCACTTTCTGCCACTTGCGCACACTATAGGAACGCGCCCACCACACCGTCAAGGCACGGTCTTAAGGAAAACCCTTACATTTCGGAGATTTAGGAGAGGTATCGAGTACAAAAGGATAATTTCAGGAAGGTTCTGACGGATAAATCCCACACGACTCAAATCGTTGCGATTCAAAGTTAATGTGATTTATGAGGTTTAAGATTTTTTTGGTATTACGAGAGGGTTTTGCTGCTTGAAGCGAGAGGTAGAAAAAAGGTGGAGAGTCGATCTGTAAGCCGGGTTCTGTCGAGGACAGTCATTCCTCTACGACGGCCATCACTGGACGTCTTTAGCAACCTACCCGGTTCCAGCGCGGGCCACGCCTAGGAACCCTATTTGGTCTTGCTCCGAGTGGGGTTTACCTTGCCACGAACTGTTGCCAGACGTGCGGTGCGCTCTTACCGCACCTTTTCACCCTTACCGGCACCGAAGTGCTTAGGCGGTTATTTTCTGTGGCACTTTCCGTAGGCTCGCGCCTCCCAGGTGTTACCTGGCACTCCGCCCTATGGAGCCCGGACTTTCCTCCCCCCCTTGTTGCGGAACAACAAGAGGCAGCGACTGTCCAATCGACTCTCCGCCGACAAGGTTAGCGGCACACGCCATCAAGAACAAGCTTTAATAGCGTGCAAGGCCTGCCCGGGCCTTTGAAATACCGACTCCTCAGCCCTTCTGCTTCTCCAGCGCCACCTGATACAGCAGGTTCTTGCGCACCCCGGTTATCTCGGCAGCCAGCGCTGCGGCACGCTTGAGCGGCATCTCTTCAAGCAACAGATCCAGAATCCGGCGCGCCTCAGCGCCAATAACGTCTTCGTCTTCGGGCTGCGTCCAGCCAGCCACCAGCACCACACACTCGCCACGCTGCTGATTACTGTCGACTTCTACAAATGCCCGCAACTCACCCAAAGGCAGACCCTTGAGGGTTTCGAAAGTTTTGGTTATTTCACGCGCCAGCAATGCATGGCGGCCCGCACCGAACACCAGCTCCATGTCCTGCAGGCATTCCAGGATGCGGTGCGGCGCCTCGTAATAGATCAGCGTGCGCGGCTCTTCTTTCACCAACTCAAGCTTTGCCCTGCGCCCCACTGCCTTGGCGGGAAGAAACCCCTCGAAGATAAATCGATCCGAAGGCAGCCCGGCGGCGGACAGCGCTGCAATCAACGCACATGCACCCGGCACCGGAACAACCGGCACACCCGCGGCACGTGCCTGACGCACCAGGTGATAACCGGGATCGGAAATCAGCGGAGTGCCCGCATCGGAAATCAGCGCGATGTCGTCTCCGGCCAGCAGACGGGTGATGAACCGGCTACCCTCATCGCGTTCGTTATGCTCGTGACAGGCGGCCAGCGGAGTCGATATGCCGAAGTGTTGCATCAGGCGCGCCGAGTGACGGGTATCCTCCGCAGCTATCAATGCGACTTCACGCAATACCTTCAGCGCTCGCACGCTCATATCGTCCAGATTGCCGATGGGGGTCGCAACGACATAAAGCGAGCCCGGAGTGGAATTCGAAACAACCGGAACAGTCAAAACGCAGACCTCTTATGTTAAAGCTGATGTTTGAAAGAACGCATTGTACAGGCTGCGGCCGGGCCAACGGTTCGCGCATCAGGGATGGCGACGAAAAAGGGGCGGCGGCAAAAACTGAGCGCAACACCTGACCAATCCGGTACGGTGAACCTATGTCATATCATGAACTCAGCATTGAAGAACGCATCACGATCCAGTTTGGCCA
>NZ_ATDK01000212.1 GCF_000444135.1 Pseudomonas avellanae BPIC 631 | reverse complement strand
TTGCAGGCTCGTATTGGTGTTGTGTGAGAACTCCAACAATACGGGCCTGTTCTCATAGGGATCAATAGGTTACGTCGAAACGGGAACAGACCCTAGCCAACGGTCTCATCGCATCGAATTTGATAAAGGCGATCTGATCTCCTTGCTTTGCTACATTGGATCAAGGTTTGCTTTGTTCAGGCGCTCGGCCAACGGGTCGACTGACGCAGTTGTCCATACTGGATTATGCTCAGCCAGTTTTATGTAGTACCAATCCGCTAGCGATGTAAGTGCTTTCCTGCTTCGACCCTTTGCCAAATGCCGCATAACACCTTGCATCCTACTCACATATATCAACATCCCAGGCTTGCAGCTCGAACAGTGGGCGCGCAGGGCTCTGCCGCCGTGGAACTGATCGCCAGATATGCCTCGCTAAGCCCAATCCTCATTTCTTATTAGGTGGGTTTCGTGGCGTGGATACGTTTTTTTGGGTTGTATACTGGTTTCCGGAAATGTTGAGCGAGAATCCGACCCCGGCTTCTGTTAGGGTCTGTCTCGGCAATATTTGAGACGTTGCGTATGAACACCCACAGCTTGCTCACACACCTGCAATCCCGATTGCCTGACCTATTGGCTGTCTACCTGTTCGGCAGTCAGGCGACCGGTCATGCCAACTCCGAAAGCGACCTGGATCTTGCCGTGCTTGTGCAAGGCACTCTCGATCCTGTAGCGCTGTGGCGTTTGGCGGGGGAAATCGCAGACATTGTTCATTTGCCTGTGGACCTGATCGATCTGCGCACCGCCTCGACCGTGATGCAATATCAGATCATCACCACAGGCCGCCGTCTTTGGTTTAAAGATGAGTCTGCGGGAGTCTTCGAGGCGTTTGTGCTCAGCGAAAAAACTTCACTTGACTGCGCAAGGGCAGGTTTGCTCGAAGATATACAGAAAAATGGAGTCGTTCATGGTCGATGATGTGCTCATTAATAAGGCAGCCTTCATTGAGCGCTGTGTGGCAAGGGTATGAGAGGAATACGAAAAAGACCCTGCGACCTTTGAATTTGATTTCACTCGTCAGGATGCTGCAATCCTGAATATTCAGCGCGCCTGCGAAGCGGCTCTTGATATGGGTCAGCATCTGATAAGACGTGAGGGGCTGGGCGTGCCACAGAGCGCCCGAGATGTCTTTGACCTGCTTCATCGTGGCGGGTGGCTCGCTCCATCACTGCTGCCGGTCATGAAGAATATGGTCGGTTTCAGAAATATTGCGGTTCACGAGTATCAAACGCTGCAGTTGCCCATCACTGTGGCGATCATTACCCAGCATTTGGGCGATTTTATTCTGTTCAGTTCGGCGATTTTGCGCAGGGATGTGGCCAGCCCGAACGGCTGAACGGCGTCATTTAGCGCGGTTTCGGTAGTCATGGTTTTTACCAATCGCACTTGGAGTGTTTCATGTAGATGCCACTCTATGGATTTTGATTTGATGGCAAAAAAATGCGTAGGGTAGGGGAGACAAGCAAGCACATTAACTCAGGACGAGAATCAGAATGGATAGTTTTCTGGACAGGTCAGATGAGCTCCACATCGAAATTCTGGCTTTGCTGGAAGGGGCGGAAGCCTTCCCCGGCATGCGCCATGAGGTGGCTCTTGTAGCCTGTGGCATAGCACTGGAGCACGCTCTAAGCCTTCGTCTGCTGGTAAGGACGCAATGCTTTACGTCAGCGCTGTCCATGATGAGATTGCAATATGAAGCACTTGCGAGGGGCGTGTGGCTCCTTTGTGCGGCTACCGATCTTCAGGTTCAGACACTCGCCTCACCATTGACTGTGGGTGCCGAGACGGCAGCCAGGAAAATGCCGATGTTCTCTACCATGCTCGAACAGGTCATAGAGAAGGCTCCCGCTCAGGCATCAACGATGCTGCTGAACTTCAAGGAAGTGAATTGGCATGCGATGAACTCGTTTGTTCACAGTGGCATTCACCCACTGCGTAGGCATGCAGAAGGCTACACGGCGGGATTGATTGAAAGTGCTGTGCGGAGCTGTAACGGTTTGAGTTTGATGGTTTTTCAGCTTGGCGTTGTACTGACTGGCGATCCGCGCTACAAAGGTGTTGTGCGCGCCATACAGGAAAAGTATCACCAGATCTTGCCGGGTTTGGTCTCACCGCTTTAATACAAGCAAAAAATCTGCGGTGTATAATCCCCTAATTAAAATTTATTGGCTGATGCAATTTTTCGTTATGATTATGCCCAGCCGGTTTTATGTAAGACTAATCTGCCAGTCGTGTAAGTGGTTTCTTGTTCAGACCCTCCGCAAAGTGTCACATAACAGTCGGTACCCTATATTGCAGATATCAAATTCAAGGTTTGCAACTCGAGCAATTGCCGCGCAGAGCATCGTCACATATCTGTGATCAGGTGACGCGGCGTGGAGCATTGGCTGCGTGGAAGCATCGTTGCTGCTGGTTCTGAGCCAAATGATTGGGTTCAGGTTTAGGTAGGGATTCAGATCTTTTGAGACAACACCCTTTTCATCAAATGCCTGCCAAAGTCTCTTTTGGTACTAATAAGTATTCGGACGTAGACAGTGGCGTCGTCAAACTCATAAATAACCCTGGTCTGTCTTACGAGTCTGGATTTTATGTTGGAAAAACCAAGTTGCTTTAGCTCTTCAATGTCAGTGCCGTGTTCGGGTTTTTTTTGAATATCCTTGAAGGCCGCTTTGTATTCCGCATTTACCGTTTTCCAGATGGAGTCTCCGAACTCGCTGTGCACATAAATCTTTATTTCTTTGAAATCGTCCTTGGCACTTTCAAGGATGACAATGTTTCTTGTCATTTTTAGTCATCCATCTCATCGAGAAAAGTGTTCGCGTCGCTGAATTTCCCTTCTTTGATTTCCTTGGTGCCCAACGCCAATAGCTTTAGTAAAGCGAGTGTCTCTTGTTGCTTTTCGTAGTCATGAATATCCATGACGACCATTTTGGGTTCGCCGTTCTGGGTGATGATTATAGGCTCAGGGTTGACAGAGAATTCCTTGACTATCTCGGCTGCACTCGTTTTTAGGTAAGTAATAGGCCTGATGTGGGTTGCTAGAGACATTTGAGGATTCTCTTCTTTGTTCGTCGTTGAAAGGACAGAATGAGGTCATAATTCTGTCCTGTCAACACGGCGGAACCGCCGGATCGCCACCTCGTCACCTCGAACGACTGAAAAAAGTCAGAATGATCAAGTCCTCATCACCCCATCCCAAACTATTCACCCCTCCCGGTTTCCCTTTCGCCCGATCTGATCTATACCTTGGGTTCAACGTTTTGTGAGGCGAGGAGCTATCAGATGTCGGACGTAGATCAAGTACAAAAGGCGCAACCTTCTCCCAGCCAGAGCCATGATGACGTGATTGCCCAGTTCAAGTGGCAGGGCAAGCAGATTGACTGGTTGCTGCAGTGGCTGGTCAAGTTTGTGGCGAACACCAAGGTGGAATTGGGGGTAACGTTGTCGGTGGGCGGGAATCTGGTGTCCGGGCATCTGATTTCTCATGACACCTATTTTGAACAGCTGGCAGACGACATTTCCGCACCGTTCAGCTCGTTTGGCAACGGCACTGACGCGACCATGAAGGAGATGATTCTGTCCTTCAAGCCGGGAGAGTCGTCGGAAGACACGCCGGCGTTCCACTTCATCCACCTGAAAGACTGCCGCACCTACTCCACAGACGGTAACCCGATCTGTGACGCAGGCGTGCTGTGGCGCGGTCGGATCTCGGCGGTCGATGGCTTTACCATCGGGCTGATTGCCGAAAAAGCAGACGCGTCCTGACGTCTCGAAGCCCTGACATTCGTCGGGGCTTTTTCATCAGGTCTCATTACCCCTTGTTGATGAGCCGTGGGCACGCGCCGGCTGTATAACGCTGTGTCGGCGATAGCGTCACTTAGCCACTCTCTGCGCGACAAAATGTCGCAAGCGGCCGTCAGGCGAGTAATATGTGCCCCCTGACCTCACCGCCGAATGGTTTTCGGCATGGCCTGATAGAGAACTGGCGACAAGAAAAAATAACAAGAACTGAGCCAGGCTGCCCGCCCCGGTCGACGTAAAGAATTAATGAGAAGACGAAAAAGGCGATTAGAGAAAATGACCACCACTTCGCGACCGTTGTACATTTCCTACGCAGGACCCTCACTGCTGGAAATGCCCCTGCTGAACAAAGGCAGTGCCTTTACCCCGCAAGAGCGGATCGAATTCAACCTGATCGGGCTGCTACCGCAGAACGTAGAGACGATCGAAGAGCAAGTTACCCGGGTCTATAGCCAGTACAAACAGTGCGCGAGCGACCTGGACAAACATATTTACCTGCGCTCGATTCAGGACAACAACGAGACCCTGTTCTTCCGCCTGCTGGACTCGCATCTGGACGAGATGCTGCCGATCATTTACACCCCGACGGTGGGGCAGGCGTGCCAGGAATTCTCCAAGATCTACCGCACGCATCGCGGCCTGTTCATTTCTTATCCTGAGCGTGACCGCATCGATGACATTTTGCGCAGCGCCACCAAGGACCGGATCAAGATCATTGTCGTGACCGACAGCGAGCGAATTCTCGGTCTGGGCGATCAGGGCATTGGCGGCATGGGCATCCCGATTGGCAAGTTGTCGCTGTACACCGCCTGTGGCGGTATCAGCCCGGCCTACACGCTGCCGATCGTGCTGGATGTCGGCACCAACAACCGCGAGCTGCTGGACGACCCGATGTACATGGGCTGGCGCCACGAGCGGGTGTCGGGCAAGGAATACGAAGACTTTATCGCGCTATTCATCGATGCCGTGCAGCGTCGCTGGCCGGACGTGCTGTTGCAGTTCGAAGACTTCGCCCAGTCCAACGCCATGCCGTTGCTGGAGAAGTATCGGGATGAGCTGTGCTGCTTCAACGATGACATTCAGGGCACCGCGTCGGTCGCAGTGGGCACGTTGTTGGCGGCCTGCAAGGCCAAGAATGAAACCCTTGGCCAACAGAAAGTGGTGTTTGTCGGGGCCGGTTCGGCCGGGTGCGGGATTGCCGAGCACATCATCGCTGCGATGCGTATTGAAGGCCTGAGCGAAAGCGAAGCGCGCAAACGTATTTTCATGGTGGATCGTTTCGGCCTGCTGACCGAAGGCATGGGCAACCTGCTGGACTTCCAGCAACGTCTGGCGCAGAAATCCGCCGATGTCGCCGGCTGGACGGCAGGCGCTGAGACCTTCCCGCAGTTGCTCGACGTGGTGACGCATGCCGGTGCCACCGTGTTGATCGGCGTGTCCGGGCAGCGCGGTCTGTTCACCGAGCAAGTGGTTCGCGAGTTGTACAAGCATTGCGCCAAGCCGTTGGTCATGCCGCTGTCCAATCCGACTTCCAAGGTCGAAGCCACACCGGAAGAGATCCTGCGCTGGACTGACGGCAACGCACTGGTTGCGACCGGTAGCCCGTTTGCGCCGGTCGAGATCAATGGCCGCACCGTGCACATCGCCCAGTGCAACAACTCCTACATCTTTCCGGGGATCGGTCTTGGCGTGGTGGCCTGCAAGGCATCGCGCATCACTGATCGCATGCTGATGGCGGCGTCCAATGCGCTGGCCGAATGCTCGCCGATGGTCACGGGGCAGGGCGATGCGGTTCTGCCGCCGCTCAAAGAGATCCAGCAGGTCAGCCGCAAGATTGCACTGGCTGTCGCCAAAGAAGCCCAGGCTGAAGGGCTGGCGCTGGAAACCTCGGAGGAAGCCTTGCTGGCGGCCATCGAACGCAACTTCTGGTTGCCGGGTTATCGCGCCTATCGTCGTCGCTCGGTCTGATCGAGCGCTGTCGAATTAATGGCACCTCCGCAAGCCTGCCTGCTTGCGGAGGCGTTTTACACCCGATCAATATGGGCTCATGCGAACGCATAGCTTCACTGTGAAATAAGCTTCATTCGACTCAAACGTTGCACGTTTTTCACATAAAATTGATGACACGCTGCTTAAAGTGCGCGCCATCGGGGGCCGGCTCCTGCGCCCGATGCATACTAATTTGATAAGTAGATCACGATGCCGATAATGAGAACTGTTCGCCCAGAGGTTGTAACTCTATTTGTCAGTGGTTTACTGTTGTTGGGCTTCAATATCAATCTGTGGCAGCATTTATTCGCAATTACCAGTGGCGACGGCAAAGGCCTGGCCATGCGCTTCGCCTTCGGCTTGATGATTTTCTGTGTATTCAATATTTTTTTGACGCTGTTGGCGTTCCGTCGTGTGTTTAAACCTGTGGTGATCTTTCTGTTTATGGTCAGCGCCAGCGTGGTTTATTTCATGACCGAATACGGCGTCATGATTGACGCGGGTATGTTCCGAAACTTTGCCGAAACCAACGTGACTGAAGTTCAGGGGCTGCTGTCTTTGAAACTGGTCGTGTACATCGCTTTGTTGGGTGTACTGCCGTCGCTGATCCTGTGGAAACTGCCGATCAGTTATCGCCGCTGGCACCTGGAGCTATTCAGCAAGCTGGTCGTTGTTGTGGTCTGTTGCGTGGCCATCGGCGGCGTGGCGTTGGCGAACTATCAGGGGTTGTCCTCGTTGTTTCGCAATCACCACGAATTGCGTCTCATGGTCGTGCCGAGCAACTACGTGGGTGCCTCGATCGGCTACCTGAGCGAACAGGTCATCTCGGCACAGCGCCCATTCGTCAAGATTGGCGAAGACGCCAAACGCTCGCCGGACTGGGCCACGCATGCCCGCAAATCACTGACGGTGCTGGTCGTGGGCGAAAGCGCCCGGGCCGAAAACTTCGGGATTCTTGGCTACGGTCGCAATACCACGCCTAACTTGAACAAGGAGAGCGGGCTGGTCGCGTTTACCGATGTTTATTCATGCGGTACTGAAACAGCGGTGTCGGTGCCTTGCATGTTTTCCAACATGGGGCGCAAGAACTACAACGCAACCAAGGCCCGTAATCAGGAGGGCTTGCTTGATGTGCTGAAACATGCAGGTATAGAAGTGGTGTGGCGTGACAATCAGTCGGGTTGCAAAGGCACCTGTGACCGGGTGACGTTCCAGGACGTGAGCAATCTCACGGACCCGCTGCTGTGCAACAGTCATGAATGCCGGGACGAGATCCTGTTGCAAAACCTGCAGGGCTTTATCGACAGTCTCGACAAGGACACCGTTCTTGTCCTGCACCAGATGGGCAGTCACGGGCCGGAATACTATAAACGCTATCCAAAAGAGTTTGAAAAGTTTACCCCGGTGTGTGAAAGCAACGCGCTGAACAACTGCAGCCGTGACAGCATCGTCAATGCCTACGACAATACGTTGCTGTATACCGACCATGTGTTGTCCACGTTGATTGACCTGTTGCGCAGTAATCAGGCCAAGGTTGATACGGCAATGGTGTACCTGTCGGATCATGGCGAATCCCTCGGCGAGTACAACTTGTTTCTGCACGGCACGCCCTATGTACTGGCGCCTGATCAACAGAAGCATGTGCCCATGCTGATCTGGTTGTCCGATACCTATCAGAAGTCTTTCGCCGTCACCCCGGACTGTCTTGCCAAACAGCGCAACGCGCCACTGAGCCAGGACAACCTTTTTCATTCCATGCTCGGCCTGTTGAAAGTCGACACCAAGGTCTATGACCCGAGTCTGGATATGTTTGCCGGGTGCCGGAGTGAGCTGGCGGCGGCCGACAAGCAATGACGGGTGGGTTGCGCTCAAGCGCTGTACACAACGTCAACTGACGCTCGTGCCAATACCCGTATTGGCGCGAGCGTCATCGTTTTTGCCCGGCAATCCCTCGCGGTTGCCCGTCATTTGCATGAAGATGCGCCAGACCAGAACGACAGGCGCGCGATAATCTCCCGTCACGATATATACTGCGCGCCATTGTTGAAGGGAGAGCCGTGTGGCCATCGATATTCACTGGATTCGCGACGACGACAGCCTCGCCCGGCATTGCGCACAATGGCAGTCGCTGCCTTTTGTCGCGCTCGACACCGAGTTTATGCGGGTCGACACGTTTTACCCCATCGCAGCGTTGCTGCAGATTGGCGACGGGCAAAGCGCCTGGCTGATTGATCCGTTGCTGATCAACGACTGGGCACCTCTGTCTGCCCTGCTCGAAAACCCCGACGTCATCAAAGTGGTGCATGCGTGCAGCGAAGACCTAGAAGTCTTGCTGCGCCTGACCGGCAGCTTGCCGGTTCCGCTGTTTGATACCCAATTGGCAGCCGCGTACCTGAATCTCGGTTTTTCCATGGGCTATTCGCGTCTGGTGCAGGAGGTC
Organism: Pseudomonas avellanae BPIC 631; assembly: GCF_000444135.1. Lineage (GTDB taxonomy): Bacteria > Pseudomonadota > Gammaproteobacteria > Pseudomonadales > Pseudomonadaceae > Aquipseudomonas > Aquipseudomonas avellanae. The sequence goes on along the minus strand of NZ_ATDK01000212.1, from coordinate 19,091 downwards.
CTTAATATTGACCTGCCCAAGGGCGAAACCCGTTCCGACTGGCTGCAACGCCCGCTGTCGGACACCCAGATCAGCTACGCCGCCGAAGATGCCGTGCACCTTGCCGAGCTGTTCGCCATCCTGCGTCCGCGTTTGTCAGACGACAAATACGCCTGGTTGCTGGATGACGGTGCCGAGCTGGTCGCCAATCTGCGCCGTGAAGTCGACCCGTACGAGGTGTATCGCGACGCCAAGCTGGCCTGGAAACTCTCCCGTGCCCAACTGGCGGTGCTGCGTGAGCTCTGCGCCTGGCGCGAGGTTCAGGCCCGTGCCCGTAATTTGCCGCGCAACCGTATTGTGCGTGAGCACTCGCTTTGGCCATTGGCTAAAACGCAGCCCGACAATCTTGGCGCGCTGGCCCGTATCGAAGACATGCACCCGCGCACGGTCCGTCACGACGGCGAGTTTTTGCTGGAGCTGATTCAGACCGCAGCCAATGTGCCGGCAGCAGAGTGGCCGGCGGCATTGCCCGAGCCTTTGCCCATCAATGCGGCCGGGTCGATCAAACGCCTGCGCGCAATCGGTCAGCAGTACGCCGAGCAACTGGACATGACGCCAGAGCTGATGCTGCGCAAGAAGACCCTCGAAGCCTTGCTCAAGAGCGGTTACCCCGACGGTCCCTACCAATTGCCCGATTCGCTGCGTGGCTGGCGTCGCGAATTGATGGGCCAGGCGCTGCTGGACAGCCTGGCGTCCTCTGGAGAACAGTCTTGAAGCGTATCTGCTCGATTTATCGCAGCCCGAAAAGAAACGAGATGTACCTTTACGTCTTGAAGAGCGACGTCCTCAAGCGCGTGCCGCCAGAGCTGCTGGTGGCGTTCGGCAAACCGGTTCATGCCTTTGACCTGGTGCTGAGCCCCGAGCGTGCGCTGTCGCGCGAAGATATCAATGCGGTGCTGAAGAACCTCGACAGCCAGGGCTATCACTTGCAGATGCCTCCCGCTGAAGATGAATACATCGAGCATTTGCCCGAAGAGCTGCTGCGCCGCAACGATCCGATGTGATCGATGCTCACGTTGTAAAGCGGTCCACATTCGCCGTGGGTTGCCTGTCCTGTTTTTAAGGTTTTTGAAACATGCGCGTTCTGATTGCCGAGCACGATTACCTCGTTTACACCCAATTGTTGCGCAAGGCTGCGCCTGACCTGGAGGTCTTGAGCACCGGCGACTCTGCCGAGCTGTCGCGGCTGGCCAGCGACTGCCCGATCTGGCTGGGGCAGCCGGACCTGATGGCCAATCTGTTGCGCCAGGGGCACAAGCCACAATGGCTGCAATCGACCTGGGCGGGGATCACGCCACTGCTGGCCGACGGCCTGCCGCAGGATTATCGCCTGACGCGTGCCGTAGGGATTTTCGGTCAGGTCATGGCCGAATTCGTTTTGACCTACATGCTCGGTCATGAGCGCGAGGTGCTGGCGCGCCTGATGAGTCAGGTCGAGCGCAAGTGGGACAGTCGCATTGGTCAGAGCCTGGCAGGCCGCAAGGTACTGATCGTCGGTGCCGGTGATATCGGCCAGCGCGTTGCCGAGTTTCTGTTGCCATTCGGTGTGCAGGTCTATGGCGTGGCGTCCACGGCGCGAACCCAGGCGCCGTTCATCGAAGTAACCGCGTTGTCGGACATGTCGCGTCTGATAGGCGACATGGACTACGTCATCAACCTGTTGCCCAACACGCCGGATACTCACGATCTGTATGACGCGAAGCTGTTCGCCAGCTTCAAGCCAACGGCGTTGTTCATCAATGTCGGGCGCGGTGTGGCGGTGGTGGATGCGGACCTGGTTGAAGCGTTGCGCGTGGGGCACCTGGCGGGGGCGATCATTGATGTCTGCCGTCAGGAGCCTTTGCCGCAGCGTCATCCGTTCTGGACCGCATACGGTCTGCTGTTGACCGGTCACAGTTCGGCGCCGACATCGCCGGTGGCCATGACCGAGCTTTTCGTCGATAACCTGAAAGCGTTTCAGGATGGGGAAGCATTGCGCGGCGAAGTGGATTTCTCGCGAGGTTACTGAAGCCGTTGTCAGCAAGCCGATGCATCAAGCATCGGCTCGCAGGTTTCACGTATGGAAACGTGTGGAAGCGTTAGAAAAAGCCGGTTACAGCGAAAAATCACCCTCAGTTGCCAGTTCGGCCAGCGGTTTGCGCGGGCTCGGTACTTCGCGGCCTTGCAGGTATTCCGGCAGCGTCGACTTGTCACCCAGCTTGCCGATGGCCACAGCGGCATGCAGTGCATAGCCCTCTGGAATATTCAGCTCCTTGCGGGTCAGCTCCTGATCGAAACCGGCCATGCCGTGGGTGTGCCAGCCGCTCAGGCTCGCCTGTAGCGCCAGATAACCCCACGCCGATCCGGTGTCGAACGTGTGCCACAGGGCCGGGCCTTCTTCGGTCGCGCCGGGTGCGGTGAAGGTGGTTTTGGAAATGACGATGACCAGTGCTGCCGCGTGCTGCGCCCAGTTACGGTTGAACTCGTTCAGCAGGCCCAGGTAGCGTTCCCAATTCGGCGTGTCGCGGCGCGCATACAAAAAGCGCCAGGGTTGCGAGTTATAGGCCGAAGGTGCCCAGCGGGCGGCCTCAAAAAAGCTCAGCAGGGTTTCCTGCTCGATGCTTTCGCCGCTGAACGCGCGTGGCGACCAGCGTTCGGTGAATTGCGGATCAATGGGGTGATCGGCGATGCGCGGGTTTGAGCTCATGAGAATCCTTGATAGCGAAGGGTGGAAAACGAGCGTGGCTTGATGGGCCGTGGCCGGCAGGCATCGCTTGAACGCACTGGAAACCCGTCAACGCTACTGTTTTGCCTTCTGGCTGACAAGTCCTGACTACCGACAGTCGCAAGTGCTTGGCCCGCACCCGTTGTGCCTCTAGACTGGCGGCCTTTTCATTACCGATACCGTTGCCCGAATCATGGCCGCTAAAGTTGAACCCTTCTGGATTCGCAAGACCCTCGACCAACTCGACACGCAAGAGTGGGAATCGCTCTGCGACGGCTGTGGTCTGTGCTGCCTGCAGAAACTGGAAGATGAAGAAGACAACAGCGTTTACTACACGCGCATTGCCTGCAAGCTGCTGGATCTGAAAACCTGCCAGTGCTCTGACTACGCCAACCGTCGCGCATCGGTGCCGGACTGTATTCAGCTGACGCCGGGTCAGGCAGATGAGTTCAAATGGCTACCGCCGACCTGTGGCTATCGGCTGGTCAGTGAGGGCAAGGACTTGCCGCTCTGGCACCATCTGGTGTGTGGTGATCGCACGGCGGTGCATCACGAACGTATCTCCCAGTCTGGCCGCATGCTCAGCGAGAAGAATGTGGCCGAGGACGACTGGGAGGATTACCTGATCTTTCGCGCAGGTTGAACGCTTAAGCGACCGGCTTTGGTTCGGTCAGCGCTTCCACGCCTTTGACGGCGGCCTTCTTCACGGCTTTTTCAGCGTCGTCTTTCAGGTTGCTCAACTCGGCACCGGCACGTTCGATGGTCGAGCGTGCGCTGTTCAGGTCGCTGCGGCCTTTTTCTACCAGGCTTTTGGCCGCGCAATGGCCGCTGATGCCGCGGGCCAGCACTGCGCCGCCGATGGCCAGTTGGATCAAGCCCAGAAAACCGCCACGACGGACGCCTTTGCCCATTATCAGCACGCCGCCAGCCAGCGAGCCAATGCGCTCCCAGCCCTGGACGTTCTGGTCAGGATTACGCTGCAGCAGTTCAGGTGTGTCGATGCGTTCGATAATCGGGGTGTCGCGCATGTTGGCTCTCCATGAGGCAGTAGGTCGCAGGTAGTGGGTAATAAGCAGTCACTCGGTTCAGAGAAACTGACTGTCCGCCCGCGACACAGGTTCAATGCTTTTCTGTTATCGGTCGCTGGCCGGATCAGTTTTCTCGCGACCGAACTGTGGCCCCGAGCGGGTATTGATGCCCTTGGCCATGCGGTCATAAAGCACGACGTTGACGGTGGCCGCCAGATTCATGCAGCCCTCGGTCGGGATGTAGACCACGTCTTCGCACCAGTCGCGGATCTCCTGGTCCAGCGAGCCGTCTTCCGGGCCGAAGATATACAGCGCGCGATCCGGGTGTGTGTATTCCGGCAGCGCGCGGGCACCCTCCACCAGTTCGACGGCAACCGGGATGCAGCCCAGCGGCAGAATGCTCTTGAGGTCTTCGATGCCGATCAGCGGGATGTCCTGATGGATTTTCTTGGTATCGGTGATGAAGTCCCGGGCACGCTCGTAGCGCTTACCGGTATAGAACACCGACGCCACGCCATAGCAGCCTGCGGCACGCATCACTGAGCCGACGTTTTCCGGGGACTTGGGGTTATAAAGACCGATGCAGGCGTACCGTTTGTTGGCCACGGGGAGGGTGCTCTGGGGAAAACCGGGGATTATACGGCAGCGTCAGATCAATGCCATTTCCAATTCCGACGCTCAGAACCACAGGCGTAAACCCACGACCAGCCGCGCCTCGGCAACGTCCTCGTCGTCTTCGCGTGCGTAATCGGCAGTCTTGCCGTAGGACCGATTCCAGGTCACGCCCACGTAAGGCGCGAATTGCGGTGTGATTTCATAGCGCAGCCGCAGACCGAACTCACTGGTCGACAGGCCCGAGCCATTGCCGCGCTGAGGGTCGTTCTTGCCGTAGAAATTCAGTTCGCCAGTGGGTTGAAGGATCAGGTCGTTGGTCAGCAACAGGTCGTAGTCGGCTTCCAGACGCGCTGCCGTCTGCCCGGCTTCGCCAATGAATGCTGTGGCTTCAACGTCGAGATCCGAAATCGCCTGCCCTTGCAGGCCAAAAGCCGCCCAGGTCTGTGGCGCGCCCGGTTTGAAGTCCTGGCGGGCTCCGGCGACCACGTCCCACGACGAGCTGATGGCATGGCCCCACAACGCCTGGACTTCTGCCTCTTCGGTCTTGCCGTTGGTGCGTTCGCCTTCTGAGCGCAGCAGCAAGCGGTCGATATCGCCGCCAACCCAGCCGGACAGGTCCCAGGCCAGCGCGCTGCCGTCGTTTGCGTCCTGCCATTCCAGCTTGTCGGCCACAAAGTAGCTGTTGATGGCGCTGTCGTGGACCTGATGCCCGCTATGGCTGGTGTACACCGCCGCCCGGTCCGCGTCGGTGACGGGCGGGATCGGCGTTCGGCTCTGCGCCGGGGCGTCGCTGCTGTTGTTGGCGCCCATGGGCATCGAGTGGCTGCCATGATCCATGCCTTCCATGCCTTCCATTCCGGCAGCCAGCGCGGGTGCCCAGGGGGTCATGGCCAGGCCTGCAGTCAGCAGCAGGGCTGGCAGGCGGGATGAATTGCGCGATCCATTCAACGGTAAAGTCCTCATTCTTCCACCCGCACTTCGCGGAACATGCCCATTTCCATGTGGTACAGCATATGACAGTGATACGCCCAACGACCCAGAGCATCAGCGGTGACGCGGTAGGTGCGGCGTGACCCCGGCGGCATGTCGATGGTGTGTTTGCGCACCCTGAACTGACCGTTTTCGTCTTCCAGATCGCTCCACATGCCGTGCAGGTGAATGGGGTGAGTCATCATCGTGTCGTTGACCAGCACGATGCGTACCCGCTCGCCGTACTTGAGCATCAGTGGCTTGGCATCGGAGAACTTCACGCCATCGAACGACCAGGCGAATTTTTCCATGTGCCCGGTCAGGTGCAGTTCGATGGTCCGGCTCGGCTCGCGTCCGTCCGGGTCCTCGAAGGTGCTGCGCAGGTCGGCGTAGGTCAGGACTTTGCGACCGTTGTTCCGAAGGCCGATGCCCGGATCATTGAGCTTTGCCGACGTGCTCATGGCCTGCATATCGACCAGCGGATTGTTCTTTTCGCTGCCCGGGTGCGACTGCATGGCCGGTGCTTCTTGCATCGGCATCGTGCCGTGGTCCATGCCGGGCATCGAGTCATGGCCCATCTTGCTATGGTCCATGCCCGCCATACCGTCCATTGCCGGCTTGGCGCTGTGGTTCATGCTGCCGTGATCCATGCCCGCCATGCCCATGTCGTCCATGCTCAACAGCGGGCGCGGGTCGAGAGGCGGGACGACGGCCTGCAAGCCGGGCCTGCTGGTCAACGTGCCTCGGGCAAAGCCGGTGCGGTCCATCGATTGTGCGAACAGCGTGTAGGCACCGTCAGCCGGCTCGACGATCACGTCGAATGTCTCTGCCACGGCGATGCGCAGTTCATCGACAACCACCGGTTTGACGTGCAGGCCGTCGCTGGCGACCACGGTCATCTTCAGGCCGGGAATGCGCACATCGAAATAGGTCATCGACGAGCCGTTGATAAAGCGCAGGCGAATCCGCTCGCCGGGTTTGAACAGCCCGGTCCAGTTCATGTTCGGCGCCTGGCCGTTCATCAGGTAGGTGTAGGTTGCGCCGCTGACATCCGCCAGGTCAGTCGGGTTCATCTTCATCTGCGCCCACATCCAGCGCTCGGAGGTGGTCGCGCTCCAGCCTTTTTCGCCGACGTCGTTGATAAAGTCGCCGACGGTGCGCTTGTTATTGTTGTAGTAGTCCGACTGTTTCTTGAGCTTTTTCATTACCCGGGCCGGGTCTTCGTCTGTCCAGTCAGTGAGCATGACCACGTGCTCGCGCTCATAGGTGAACGGCTCGGGTTCTTTGGCGTCGATCACCAGTGGCCCATAGACGCCCGACTGCTCCTGAAACCCCGAATGGCTGTGATACCAATACGTGCCGTTCTGCCTGACCTTGAAGCGATAGACATACATGCCGTCGGGCGCAATGCCATCAAAGCTCAGCCCCGGCACGCCGTCCATGTTGGCCGGCAGGATGATGCCGTGCCAGTGAATGGACGTGGTTTCGTCGAGACGGTTTTTTACCCGCAGGGTGACGGTGTCGCCCTCACGCCAGCGCAGCAAAGGGCCTGGAATGCCGCCGTTGATGGTCATCGCGGTTCTGGCATTGCCGGTGATATTGACCTGGGTTTCGCCGATGGTCAGGTCGAACTCGGTGCCGGACAACCTGTCAGGCTGGCCCGGATTCGGGAGCGCCCACGCCGGGCTGCGCCAGAGCCCCAGCCCACCCAGAATACTGCTGGCGGCAAGCCCTTTCACGAAGGTGCGTCTTGATGTTCGGGTGGGCATGGCGAGGTATCCGGTCAGTCGGTTCATTTCGGGCCGGCAAGCGGGGTGCTTGGTCGGGGCGATTCCGTCGAGGGCGGGGCAGCGGGTTTTTGGGGCATGCTGGAGGTTTCGTGGGCGAGGCCGGGCGAGCGCAGTCACAAAATGTAGGTGTCAGAACCATTGCCTTCGCTGACAAGTCAGCTCCCACTTTGAAGTGCGTTCAGCCTCAGCTTCCCTTCAGTCACTCTTCTTCATCACTCAGCCTTGACTGAGCCATTCTTCATCACAAGAGGCGTTCAGCGTCCCGTCACTCGTCCTTCTTCATCAACCCTGCCAGCGCGGCGAACGGGTTATGCGTGGCCTTGGCGATTTTCGGTGTGTTGAGCGAACCGTCGGCGAAGTATTGCTGGTCGGTGTAACGCGAGTGCTCGTTGTCATGGCAATACAGGCACAGCAGTTCCCAGTTGGAGCCGTCCTGCGGGTTGTTGTCATGGTTATGGTCGCGGTGATGCACGGTCAGTTCGCTGAGGCGTTTGCCGGCAAACTCGCGGGCGCAACGGCCGCACACGTGCGGGTACATGCGTAACGCCTTGTCGCGGTAACCCATTTCACGGTCGCGCTGGGCGTCGGCCAGAATGCGGTCCAGCTTGGCGGTGTGGGAAGGAGGGTTGGCCGTGCTCATGGTGTCACCTGTGCGTGTGCGCGTTGAAAGCGGAATGGGGCAAGTTTAGCGCCAGATGGGCAAACTCACACCTGCTGCGAAAGTAATTGGCCGTCGACCATGCGCAAGCGCTTGGACAACGAGATGGCCAGCGCCCGAATGATCTTGGCGGCGATTTTCGGCGCATCGTCGAGCATCTTGTCCAGCGAGTCGCGCCCAAGATTCAATAACTGGCAACTGGTGGCCGCAATACAGCTGGCCGAGCGACGTTCGCCATCCAGTACGGCCATTTCCCCGAATGCACGTCCGCGGCGCAGCACGGCGATCTCCACCTGCTGATCGTCACCGGCCAGTTTCTGCACCGAAACGCTGCCCTGATGGATGATGCACATGAAGGTCCCGGCATCGCCTTCGGCAAAGATGATTTCGCCCTTTTCGATATCGGTGATGCTGAAATATCCGGCCACGGTGACAAAGTCACCGGGCAGCAAGGTGTCGAACAGGCCGCAGTCCAGCAGCATGTCGCGTATGGCGTGGTTCAGGTTGGACAGGGGTTCTGACATGGTCTGTTCTTGTAATCCGGTTACGAAGGGGGCATATCCGTGCCCCCTGATGCTATTAAGACAGGTGTTTCACACCAAGTTCATTAGGCTATCTGCAATACCTTGAAGATAAAAGCGTACTCCAGCGCCACATCACGCAACCCCTGATAGCGACCACTCATGCCACCGTGCCCGGCACCCAGTTCGGTCTTGAGCAGCAGCAGATTGGCGTCGGTCTTGCGATCGCGCAGGCGGGCGACCCATTTGGCCGCTTCCCAGTACTGCACGCGGCTGTCGTTGTAGCCGGCGATGACCAGCATGGCCGGGTACGCCTGAGCGCTGACGTTTTCATAAGGCGCGTAAGCCTTGATGCGCTCATAGACGTTCGGTTCCTGCGGATTGCCCCATTCGTCGTATTCGGTGACGGTCAACGGCAGGTCCGGGTCGAGCATGGTGTTCAGCACGTCCACGAACGGCACTTCGGCAATTGCCGCCTTGAACAGCTCAGGGCGCTGATTGAGCACCGCGCCAATCAACAGGCCGCCGGCGCTGCCACCGCTGATTACCAGTTGTTCGGCGCTGGTCAGGCCTTGGGCTATCACATGTTCGGCGCAGGCAATGAAGTCGCCGAAGGTGTTCTGCTTGTGTTCCTGCTTGCCATTGCGATACCAGGCTTCGCCCAGTTCGCCGCCGCCACGCACATGCGCGATGGCAAAGGCCACACCACGGTCGAGCAGGCTCAGGCGCGCGTGGGAAAACCACGGGTCCAGGCTCTCGCCGTAGGCACCGTAGCCATACAGGTACAGCGGGGTCGCCTTGCCGACCAGCTCGCGCTTGACCACCAGGCTGATCGGCACCTGCGTACCGTCGCTGGCCGTGGCCCACAAACGCTGGCTGACATAGGCATCGGCGTCGAACGTGCCCAGCACTGGCGTCTCCTTGAGCACCACTTGCTCGCCAGTGGCCAGGGTCAGCTGACGCACTTGCGCCGGGCGATTCAGCGACTGATAGCGAAGACGAATCCTGTCGCTGTCGAACTCCAGCGTGTCCTGCACATAAAGGCTGTAGGCAGCATCTGGCAACTGCACGCGATAGGCAGGCAGGCCTTGCGGGCGCACTTCGATGATCGGCAAGCCACCTTCGCGCAGGCTCAGGCTCAAGCCCCTGGCGTTGAGGCTCAGGCCTTCAAACATCACCTGTTCGTCGTGCGCAACCAGCGTCTGCCAGTCATCGCGACCCGGAACGCCGCCGGTTTTTTCCGCTGCGTGATATAGCGCGAAGTTGATGCCGCTCTGGTTGCTGCGAATGAACCAGCTCCAGACGCCCTCGAGCAGGCCGTGGTCCGGGTAGTATTCGTGGCCTTCGACGCGCGGCGCGAGGCAGGTAAAGGCCTGCTCGGGATGATCGGCGTCCAGCACCCAGGCTTCACTGGTGGTCTTGCTGTTGAGCAGAATGACCAGTTGACGCTCGGAACTGGTACGGAAGCAATGCAGGAAGAATCGACCGTCCGGCTCGTCGAACACCAACTCGGCCGAGGCCTCGCCCAGCGTGTGGCGATGCAGCCTGCCGGGGCGATGGGTTTCGTCCAGTTCGCCGAAAAACAGGGTCTGGCTGTCGTTGGCCCACGTCATGCTGCCGTCGCAGTCTTCAAACGGCAGGCTGCTGATCAGGCCAGTGCTCAGTTCCTTGACGTAAAGCTGGTACACCTCGTCGCCACTGGTGTCCAGGCTGTAAGCCAGACGCTGATGGTCGGGGCTGATGCTGAACGCGCCCAGCGAAAAGAAGCCACCATCGGCCATCGCGTTCGGGTCCAGCAGCAGTTCTTCGCGGCTTTCATCCACGGTGTTGGCGTCGTCGGCCGGACGCGGGCAACGGTAGTGCCGGGCGTACTCGTCACCTTCGGCCGTGCGCGTGTAGTACAGGTACGGACCCCAAGGGGAGGGCAGTGACAGGTCGGTTTCAAGAATGCGGCCCTTTATCTCCTGAAACAGGCTTTCGCGCAGCCCGGTCTGATCCGCCAGTTGCTGTTCTTGCCAGGCGTTTTCGGCCTTGAGGTAGTCGAGCACCTCGTCGGTATCGCGATTCTGCAGCCAGGCGTAAGGGTCGGGACCGTCGGCCTTGCGAGCAATCGGGGCGCTGGAGGTTGCATTCGAAAAGGACATGCTGGGCTCTCTGTAAAGGCATCAAACCGGAAAATATCGGTACACGCTGAACTGATTACTGAAGCGAGGCAAGCCGCGTCAGGCAAAAGCCGTTATCATAAGCGCCTCTTTACCTGCCTTTCCACGGACGTCATGACCGAAAACGACTATCTGATCGCCTGGAGCGTCTACGCCTTCGCTGCGTTGGGTTGCCTGCTGGTATGGTTCCTGATGACCCGCTGGATGTGGCGTTATCTGAAGGAACCATTGCGGGTGGCGGTCGCGGTATTGCTGTTTACGCCGACCATGGTTGACCCCGTCAAGGACTTGATGGCGCCAGCAGTGGCTGTCAGCGCGCTTGACCTGATGTTCAAGGTCGGCAGCAATGTCTGGACCGCTGTGTCGGACCTTGCCATGTACGGCATGTTCGCCTTCGGTGCGTACTTGCTGTTCGTGCTCATCCGCTGGCCGATCGAGCGCAACCGCAAAGCGCGTCAGCCTCAGCCGGCCGCGCAACCTGTCGAAACAGACCCCGCTGACGAGCCGTTCGCCGATGACGATCGTTACGCCCGCAAGACCACGGCACCTGTCCCTCCGGTCAGAGGTGCGCGGGTAGAGCCGCGACTGTAAGCCCCGCTTCGTTGGTATGTGCCGCTGCGTGCGGCACGCGACCTTCTGCAAAACGTCTTGAAGCGAGAACCTGAGCATGTGTGAATTACTGGGCATGAGCGCCAATGTCCCGACCGATATCGTTTTCAGCTTTACCGGGCTGATGCAGCGGGGCGGACGTACCGGCCCGCACCGCGACGGCTGGGGTATTGCCTTTTATGAGGGTCGTGGCCTGCGCCTGTTTCAGGACCCGGCCGCCAGCAGCGAATCGGAAGTCGCGCAGTTGGTGCAGCGTTATCCCATCAAGAGTGAAGTGGTGATTGGCCATATCCGCCAGGCCAACGTCGGCAAGGTCTGCCTGTCCAACACCCATCCTTTCGTGCGTGAACTCTGGGGCCGCAACTGGTGCTTTGCGCACAACGGCCAACTGGCGGATTTCGCCCCCGCTGCAACGTTTTACCGGCCGGTGGGCGATACCGACAGCGAAGCGGCATTCTGCGACCTGCTCAATCGCGTTCGTGAAGCCTTTCCCGAGCCGGTTGAAGTCGAACAATTACTGCCCTCACTGATCCAGGCCTGCACTGAATACCGTAGTAAAGGCGTGTTCAACTGCCTGTTGAGCGACGGTGACTGGTTGTTCTGCTTCTGCAGTACCAAACTGGTGCAGATCACCCGCCGCGCGCCGTTCGGTCCGGCAAGGTTGAAAGATGTCGATGTGATTGTCGATTTTCAGGCAGAAACAACGCCGCACGACGTGGTCACAGTGATTGCCACCGAGCCTTTGACCGAGAACGAAAACTGGAACCGCTACGAGCCGGGCCAGTGGAGTCTGTGGCGCAAGGGTGAGTGCGTGGCGAGTGGTTCGGTCGAAACGGCGGCGCAGTAAAGGCGCCTTCACGGGCATACAGGATAAAAAAGAAGAGGGATATTGATGCTGCGAAGTTATCTGCGATTGGTCCTGTTCACGACAGGCCTGCTGTTCGGGGTACAGATTCCCGGTTTCATCAGTGATTACAGCAAACGCGTCGAAGCGCACCTGATCGAGGCGCAACAGGCGGTCAAAGGCTATACCGCAACTGCGCAGCAGTTCTTCAAAGGCGATATACAAGCGCTGATTCAACACTATCGCAGCAGCGAAGACCCTGTTTTCCGAGCCGATGCGGACAACATCGATACGTTGATGAATCGCACCCACATTCTTGAGCGCCAGTGGCTCGGACTTCAAGGGCCGTGGTATTCCAAAGCCCTGTACGTCGCCACGTCTGCCGACCCGGATATTCGCCGTGAAACGTTCAACGGCTATACGTGGCAGGTGCTGCTGGCACCCGAAGTCATTGCCTGGGGCATTATCAGTGCACTGCTGCTGGCACTGGTGATCGAAAGCTTTGTACTGTTGCTCGGCTGGGTCGTTCACGGCGGTCGGCGCAAGCCACAGCTTGAGCGTGACTGGCGCTGATCACTGTCGTCAACGGACGGCCTATATGACCGTCCGTGTTTCATCGCGCAGATAGGCAAGCACTGTTTCAGGCGCGTTCCACATAAGTACATCGATAATCGAAAGGTTCTCGACAAAGTTCATGGGCGCCGTGGAATAACTGAATGACGCCGGTTCGAGAAACCTCAGTTCAATGCCTCTTTCCTGCCAGTCAGCCGGCGTGAAAATTTCACGTCCACCAGTGGCGTTCACGTACTGACGAGCCTCCAGCACGGTACTGATTTCAAGTGCCCACTGGCCTGCATGTTCAATGGGTGGCAGGTCCAGGTTCATTGCCGCGCAACTTTGCCAGTCAAAGCTCATGCCCAGATAGTCGCAGACCACTCGCAGGCCGCGCGTGTTGAGTTCACTAAGGTGGGTGGCAGGTGTGCCGAGTGTCTGGTCAACCAACTGCAAGGTTTCCCGAAAGTAGGGTGCCTTGCTTCGATAGTGCTCAAGCTGGCTCCTGATTCGTTGGTGGGCTCTGGCCAGGTCGATAAGGGTCGCATCCTTGATCAGTGCGCCCTCACTGGCACAGACCGGAACGTTGATGTATTGCCAGCCGCCTTTACTGTCCAGTACCCGATTGCGGTTCATCCAGCTTTTGCGTTTGTATTTGACGATGTCAAAGACAAGCCCGCGCTCAACGGCCGCAATGAGCTGGAAATAACCGATGTAGGGAAAGAAATAAGGCTGCATGATCCCGAGCGTTTCGTTCATAAGTAACCCGCGAAGTCGCGACGGTTGCTCAGGCAAAACGATGGAGTAACTGCAACACTATCTACTCAATCAGCACATCTCCGTCTGATTGGTGGTCTGGAACTGTCAGCGTAGTTCGGGATTTTGGAATGTTCGTGCTGGTGGTCGGGTCGTACAGGCCGGTCGATGACCGGCTTATACGTTATTGGACGCACATCGGGTTCACTTCGCCAGGTAGCGCATACCGTCTTCAAGGCCTTGCAGGGTCAACGGGTACATGTGTTGTTCGATCAGGTCGCGCACAATATGGGTGGACGTGGTGTAGTCCCAGGCGTCCTTGGGGTAGGGATTGATCCAGATGATTTTCTTGAACTTGGCCATGAAGCGCTGCATCCACACATAGCCGGCTTCTTCATTCCAGTGTTCGACGCTGCCGCCGGGCTGGGTGATTTCATAAGGTGCCATCGAGGCATCGCCGATAAAAATCACTTTGTAGTCCGCGCCGTATTTGTGCAGCAGGTCCTGGGTGGCGGTGCGCTCCGAGCCACGGCGCAGGTTGTTCTTCCACACGGTTTCATAGATGAAATTATGGAAGTAGAAATACTCCATGTGCTTGAACTCGGTCTTGCAGGCCGAGAACAGCTCTTCACAGACCTTGACGTGCGAATCCATCGAGCCGCCGATGTCGAACAGCAGCAATAACTTGATGGTGTTGCGCCGCTCGGGACGCATCTGAATATTCAGCAGGCCGGCATCGCGTGCGGTGTGGTCTATGGTGCCGTCGATATCCAGTTCGTCTGCCGCACCCTGGCGGGCAAACTTGCGCAGCCGCCGCAGGGCGACCTTGATATTGCGTGTACCCAAATCAACCTGATCGTCCAGGTTCTTGTACTCGCGCTGATCCCAGACCTTGACCGCCTTGCCCTTGCGTTCCCCGGCGTCGCCGACACGAATGCCTTCCGGGTTGTAACCGCCCGAGCCGAACGGGCTGGTGCCGCCGGTGCCGATCCACTTGTTGCCACCGGCGTGGCGTTCCTTCTGCTCCTCCAGGCGCTTCTTGAACTCATCGATAAGCTTGTCGAGGCCGCCCAGCGACTGGATTTGCGCGCGCTCTTCGTCGCTCAGCGAGCGCTCGAATTCCTTGCGCAGCCAGTCTTCCGGGATCAGCGCCTGCAAGTGATCGTCGAGCTTTTCCAGGCCGTTGAAGTAGGCACCAAAGGCGCGGTCGAACTTGTCGAAATAGCGCTCGTCCTTGACCAGAATCGTGCGTGCAAGAAAGTAGAACTCATCGATATCGGCGAAGATGACCCGCTGTTTAAGGGCATTGATCAGGTCCAGCAGTTCACGCAGAGACACCGGCACCTTGGCCGCGCGCATTTCGTTGAACAGGTTGAGCAGCATGGCTGTCGCCCTTTTACGTGGCAGGGTGGATAAAGACGATCAACGATTGCCGCGACGGCTCATGAAGGCCAGGCGTTCCAGCAGGTGCACGTCCTGCTCGTTTTTGACCAGCGCCCCGGCCAGCGGCGGGATCGCCTTGGTCGGATCGCGCTCGCGCAGCACCGCTTCACCGATGTTGTCGGCCATCAGCAGTTTCAGCCAGTCCACCAGTTCGGAGGTCGAAGGCTTTTTCTTCAGGCCGGGCACCTTGCGCACGTCGAAAAAGACGTCCAGTGCTTCGCTGACCAGGTCTTTCTTGATGTTCGGGTAATGCACATCGACGATGCGCTGCAGGGTTGCCCGGTCCGGGAAGGCGATGTAGTGGAAGAAGCAGCGCCGCAGGAAGGCGTCCGGCAATTCCTTCTCGTTGTTGGAGGTAATGATGATGATCGGGCGCTTTTTGGCTTTGATCGTTTCATCGATTTCGTAAACGTAGAACTCCATCTTGTCGAGTTCCTGCAACAGGTCGTTGGGAAACTCGATGTCGGCCTTGTCGATCTCGTCAATCAGCAGAATTACCCGCTCATCGGACTCGAACGCCTCCCACAGCTTGCCTTTTTTAAGGTAGTTGCGCACATCGTGGACCTTGTCGACGCCCAGTTGCGAGTCGCGCAGACGGCTCACGGCATCGTATTCGTAGAGGCCCTGATGCGCCTTGGTGGTGGACTTGATATGCCAGGTGATCAACCGCGCGCCGAAGGACTCGGCCAGTTGCTCGGCCAGCATGGTCTTGCCGGTGCCGGGCTCACCTTTTACCAGCAGTGGGCGCTCCAGCGTGATCGCCGCGTTGACTGCCAGCTTGAGATCGTCAGTGGCGACGTATGCCGGTGTGCCTTCGAACTTCATGATCAATCCTTATCGTTTGGGAATGCCCAGCCTGTCGGCGCTGACAACGTAACAGGGGCAGGAGATGGGCGGACTATAACGTGGCTGCCGGACGACTGTGAATGCAGGCGCCTCATTCAGTTCTTGACTCTTAGGTACACTGCTGATCTGTTGAGTCGTCTGCGCGCCTTGTACTATAAGGTCTGTAGCTGTTTCGCACTGTGCCTATAATCTTGTATTCAGCGCTTGCATGTGCTGAATGCCACTGGCGAATGCCTGTGACACGTGCATCATTGGAGTCTTGATGTCCTACATCACCCGCCGTGACGGTCGGTATAGCTACCGCCGAAAGTTCCCCAAGTCTGTAGCTGCGGCAGTCGGACGTGCCGAGTATCGTAAAGCCCTGGGGACCGCCGACAGGTCCGAAGCGCTTAAGCTTGCACGGGCTGTGTCCGTGGAGTTTGACCGTATCTGCGAGGCTGCTGTAGCCGGTCTGCCTCAATCGGAGAGCACAGCCTCGGGTGTGCCGAGTCAGGGTGCCGCCGATGTTCTGTCGAGCCTTGATGCTGTCGTGCGCAGTTTCACGCTGGACGTAGTGGACCGGATGAGTCGCCACGATTGGCGTACCGAGGTTGAATGGCGGAAGCAAGCCCTGGAAGCGCACGCACAAGGCCAGATGCCGCCCGGTGTGCAGATGCACCCTGTCACTGCAAGGACGGCGCTGAGAGCGCTGGGCGACATTCTAGAGGGCAATCTCACACAGTTCTATGCGCCCGCACCGGGTGAGGCTGTCACTGCCGTGACGGCGGGCGATACCATCACCGAGGCGACGTTCCAAACGGTGCTTGATGATTACTGTGAAGGTGTAGGCCCGAGTCGAGTACAGAAGATGCGAAGCCTCACACGACGTGTGCTTGTATGGCCTAGCTCACAATCGGAACAACTCGACCGTGTGATGTTGTATTGCGCTGAACGGCTGGAGGCGGGCGGCAAAGCCACGTCTGTGCACGGCGATGCTGCTGGGTTAATCACGGTGCTGCGCCGTGTTCCCGGTTGGCAGAGCGCCACTCTGCCTAAAGTCGGCGCTGTCGCTAGGGCTGTTCGATCCGGTGGTGGCATGAACGTGAACCAGCGCGAATCCATCCCCCTGGAGCAGATGTTAAATGTCCACGCCGAAATACACCGCCAAGCCCCAGTACACCATTCAACGGTTCTCCTGCTAGCCAGGTACGGCTTGCGGCCCGGCGAGCTGCTGCAAGAGGGGCCGGAGGCATTGGGGTACCGCGTCGATATTCTCGGCAATCGGGAGCTTGTATTTAAAGCCGCTCTGACTGGTGGAAAGAACGCCGCGAGTCGTCGTGATATACCTGTGCACGCTGATGATGTCGAACTGTTCAAAGAGGTGCTGGGCGGACTTGACCTTGCATCAGACGCTACCCCTGTTCAAAGGGACAAACGAATCCGCCAGCGTGTACAGAATGTATCCCGGATATTCAGCCGTTTGCTTGGTCATCAGGAAGGGCTGTCGCTTTATAGCCAACGGCATACGCTTGCTGACCTGCTGCGCGAAGTCGGTGCGACACCTGACGAGGTGGGTGGAATCCTGGGGCACACCGCCACAGGATCGAAAGCCACCAGCATTTACGGTGGGAAACAATCCCTGAGCCGACCGCGTGAGCTACTGGCGAAGGTCAGAGAGCATATTCCCGACTGACCCTGGCCTTTGTAAGCCCCGCAACGTGTGCTACGCAATGGATGGACACTTAGCACACTAGAGAAGCAACCTGTCTGCGGTACCACCTTGCGGGCGTAAACCCTGTCCCTTGGCGATTCGCCTGTACACCTTGTAGCACGGGCATCTCAGGCCGATTGGCGTTTAGGTAGTCCCTGTGTAGAGGGAGAAAGCTAGAAACGGTGTGATCAGCTCTATGGCGCGTCGGCAAGTGACTTGGTTAGTACCTTAGCACACCAGAGAGAATGACAGCACAGGATGCGGTTGACACCGTACCTTCCCCCACCAACAACCAAAGGCATCGCCTATGCAATGAGGACAATCGAATGTCAGATTTACAGGACACATTGGCCGCGATGTTTGCGGACGACCCGATGTTTGAGGCATCTGCACCACCAGCCGAATTGAGTTACATGCAAGTCCGGTACTGGGATGGGCTGGTGCAAGGCCACCCGATCAACAAAGTGATGCTGGCGCAGTCCCGTGAGTACAAACAAGTCGTAGAGCTGTTCTACGGCGCAACGGGCAAGGCCACTCATAACGGGCAAACGTACTGGCAGCGCCGTCAAGAGCGCGCACGCCAGCGCAGAGCCGAGAACAGGCAGGACGCGGCAGACTTCGGATTGAAGCGCCGTCCGTGGCTGAGTCAAGACGCCCACACCCAAGTCATTAATCAAGGCTTGGACGCGATTCAAGCGGGCAACCGTCTGCGTACCAATCACTACCTTGAGCGAGTAGGTGTATCGGCTGATGACGCCAGAGCAATCGCCCGGTACGACCGCACAGCCATGAATGAGACAGCGCTTGAATCGCTGAAAGGACACGATGTTATGAAGACAGTTGAAGCTGGAATGCAGGCAGCAGTAGGTATCCATCACGGCACCACCGCAAGCTGCCTTGGCAAAGTCCGTGACTGCTACCACGCTGGTTTAGGGGTGCTTGCCGCGATTCAAGCCGAGCAGAAACGACAGGCCGCTAAGGTGGCTGAACTGGAAGCGAAGCTAGCACAGCATGATAAGCGTATTGAGATGGTCGAGGCTGGTACTGACTGGAAGGCCGAGGCTTTACGTATGAAGGCGGCGGGTAATAATGCATCTGAAATTGGGCGGGCACTGGGCCAGAATCCGGCGACTGTTCGTAAGCATTTGAGCCGTGCGAAGGGTGAGGTTGTCACACTTGTCACACCCCAAAACCGTCGAGTTACATTGATAAAGAAAGAGCAGAACGAACTCACCTGACACGAGGTAAAAGAATGAACACCCGCCAGACCATCGCGTATGAGTACGCCCAACTCCTAGCCAGCCTCGCCGCACCAATCGCTGACCTCATCCTTGCGCTGGAGGAAGACCCTAGCATCTCGGCTGAATGTGTAGATGCGCAGTACGACTATCTAGCCGCAATCCAGCATGAGCAAGACCGCGCTATGTGGGCTGGCACTGGCCCCGGTATGACTAAACGCGAGGTTCAAACCTCCCTAGACTATCTGGTCGCCGTAAGCGAAGGCGCGAACTGTGAGCTTAATGACATGTTCGGCATCGCTGCGTAACACTGAGCTTCCCTGCTGCATTCGATTGGTCCCGGACGCAGCAGCCTGAGATACCTGTCTCCTTGGTAGGCTCAGGCACCTATTCGCCCTCGAGCTGCAAGAAGATGCGTCCCAAGTTGGACGCATCTATTTGGACGGGCAGTTGAGAGGCACGATATCCCAACCCCCAATGGGGATTGGGCGTGATCACTTTCCTCAAATTGAGGGAAACCTCCCATGAAGGGCCTGGCTCCCTCAAATTGAGGAAGTTACATCCACTTATGGATGGACCTATACTACGAGAGTTCTGTAGTAAGGAATTCCCGGCATCCTCCCGGTT
>NZ_ATDK01000211.1 GCF_000444135.1 Pseudomonas avellanae BPIC 631 | reverse complement strand
TGTTGTGTGAGAACTCCAACAATACGGGCCTGTTCTCATAGGGATCAATGGGTTACGTGGAAACGGGAACAGACCCTAGAAAAGCTCATTTTTTTGATCACGTTACAATTTCTCCACAACCTGTTCTCCACAACTTGTTCTCCACAACTTGCGACTCAGCAAGCTAACGAGTTGCTGGGTTAGCGCTGAACACTCACACCCAGCGAAGCCAGCGCATCCCAGTAACCGGGATAGGTCTTGGCGACGCAATCGGGGTCCTGAATATGAACACCTTTGATCTTCAAACCTGCCAAGGCAAAGCACATGGCGATGCGATGGTCGGAATGGGTGTCGATCAGTGCGTTGACCGTGGTACCTGCCAGCGCCGGGTTGGCGTGCACGATCAGGTCGTCGCCCTCTTCAACCGCAAGGCCCGGTGCGATGGCGCACAGGCCGTTACACAGCGCTGAAATTCGGTCACATTCCTTGACCCGCAGGTTGGCGATGCCGACAAAACGCACTGGCTGACGATTGAAGGCCGCGAGCACTGCGAGGGTGGGAATGGCGTCCTGCATTTGCGAACCGTCGATCACCGCCGGCATGTTCGGGAAGCTGTCGATGATCTGGCTGGCCAGCGCGTCAGGCTGAGTGAATGCATCACTGGCCACGCCCAGATCGATGCTGCCTTTGGTCAGGGCTTGTGCGGCCCAGAGGTAGGTGGCTGCCGATGCATCCGGCTCGATGTGGAAATCCGTGGCGTGGTAGCCAGTGGCCGAGACTTTCCAGGCGGCGTCGCCGATGGCTTGAACTTCGGCGCCGAAGGCTTGCATCGCCGCCAGGGTCAGATCGACATAGCCGCGTGCGCCGATCTCGCTGCCGGTCAGCGCCACTTCAAGCGGGCCTTTGCCACAGGCTCCGGCCATCAGCAGCGCCGATACGTACTGGCTGGACAGATTGCCGTCGATTTCAATACGCCCGGCTTCCAGACCGCCCTTGCCCTTGATCGCCACGGGCGGGCAACCGCTGGGCGCGCTGATTTCCACGCCCATGCGCTGCAAGGCATCGACCAGCGGGCCGATCGGGCGTTTACGCATGTACTCGTCGCCATCCACCACGAAGTCGCCTTCAAAGTTGGCCAGCGCAGCGGTCAGAAAGCGCGTTGCGGTCCCGGCGTTGCCGAGAAACAGCGCTTGCTGCGGCGCTTGCCAGTGGCCGCTGCTGGTGACCACAAAGGTGCTGTCATCCGGCTCGTCGACCTGCACGCCCATCAGGCGCAGTGCTTCGGACATCACACGGGTATCGTCACTCTTCAGCGCGCCGGTCAGGCGGCTGGTGCCTTTGGCAAGCCCCGCCAGCAGCAGTGCGCGGTTGGTGATCGACTTGGAGCCCGGCGGGCTGACGCGCCCGACCAGCGGGCGCTCGACAGGCATAACAGTGAGGGTGGCTTGAGGTCGCATGATGTCCCTGAGCGTCAGCGGAAAATCGCGATCCTAGCACGAGCGGGATCAAGCCCACAGGGCGGTTTTGCTCACCCTGCGAGCCTGATGGCCGATTACTTTTGCTCGGCGCCGGTCAATCGCTGCAGCTTGTCGTTGGCCGCCTGCAACTGATTGCGGTTGGCAGCCACGTCGGTGACGTCGTAGATCACCAGGCACACATGGCTGATCGCGCCGGTGGTCGAGCGCAGCGGGAACAGCGTGGTGTTCTGATACATGAACTCTTCATGCCCGGTAATCGGCTGGTAATTCTTGAAGCGCACCAGGTACGGCCGCTGCTCCCAAATCGTAAATGCCGGTGTGCCGAGGGTCACGACGTTATCGATTTTCTTGCTCAACCATTGCCGGTTCACCTCTGGAAACAGCTCGAAAAAGGTTTTGTCGATGGCCACATAGGGCACCACGCCGGAGCGGTTTTCCATGAAGGTGTTCCAGACCGTCACCCGGTAGTTCAGGTCAAGCACCACAATGCCCACGTCAATGTTCTGCGTGACGGCCAGCAACCAATGAAGCTCGTTGATTTCGATAGCGTTGCTCATGGGTCAGCTCATCATGTAGGCGAGTTTTTTGCTGAGCAGGTCGACCGAATCTTCGGTGAACAGCATCAGCAGATCGAAGTGAATGTTGTGGCCTTCCACGCTGTAACTGATTTCGACCGCCAGGGTCTTTTTCCAGCGCTGCGGATTGATACGGATCAGCTCGTCAATGCCGCCCTGCGCACCCAGCAACTGAGGGTGGCCTTGCGAGAACGCGATGTCGATCTGCTCGGCAATCCCGCTCAGGCAGGCACCGATGAGGATGGTGGAAAGGTCCAGCAGCATCTCCATGTTCGAACTGTCGGAATTATCGTCGCCCATCAACTTCGACACGCCGGAGATTTCCGAGTCATGGAAGATCAGCAGCGCTTCGCCGGCAATACCGCCACCGATGTAGCCCTGACACACGGCCGTCAGGTGCTGATCCGCGTGGGCGTCGGCCAGCGCCATGTGCAACTCGCCCACTTCCAGCAT
Organism: Pseudomonas avellanae BPIC 631; assembly: GCF_000444135.1. Taxonomy (GTDB): domain Bacteria; phylum Pseudomonadota; class Gammaproteobacteria; order Pseudomonadales; family Pseudomonadaceae; genus Aquipseudomonas; species Aquipseudomonas avellanae. The sequence goes on along the minus strand of NZ_ATDK01000211.1, from coordinate 42,494 downwards.
GTTGACGTTGGGCACCGGCAATTGCACGAACACACCCAGCACCTTGGCCAGCAGCGCCGCGGCGCGGCCCATCGCAACGTTGATGGTTTCGCGGAAGGCATCCTGAAAGCTGATCACCCCGCCCGTGCTGTTCAGGGCCGGCAGCGCAACGGGAATAGCCGGCGGTTTGCCCAGCAGGCCGAGGCGTTCCAGTGTGCTTTTCAGTTCGTCCGGGTCGGCAGGCTTTTTCAGGAACGCCAGCGCGCCGAGTTCCATGACCCGGCGCACGGCCTCGTCCTGCACGTCGCCTGACACCACGATGACTTTGGCGTCCAGATTTTCGGCACGAATCGCTGCCAGCGTCTGGTAGCCGTCCATCACCGGCATGGTCAGGTCGAGCAGGACAACCTGGCCCTGCCCCTTACGAATGGCCTCCAGACCTTCCTCGCCCTGGGTGGCCAGCGTGACCGCCACATCCCAATCGGCAGGCAGCGCGCGCAGCAGCTGCTTGCGCGCCATGTTCGAGTCATCGCATATCAACAGTGCAAGCGTGGACATCGTGTAGTTCTCACTGCAAAAAAATCAGGCTGGCGACGGGGACAGCACGTACGCGTTCGACGGCACTACCGAGATTGGGCACTGTCGAGATCGATCTGACACTGAGCCTATAACGCTCGCTCAACAACATTCAAACTAAACCTATAAGCCTTAAGTCGGCGCTGTTTGGCGTTTCTGTAATTTAAGTCACTTTTTGTTGCTGCAAATCACTACCGCGACCCGCCAAACGGGCTTACCATCAAGTGATAGATTTAATAGCAATCACTCGATAGATCAATAACGAGGTGTGTCATGTCTCTGCCCATCAGCGATTACCATCCCGCCCTGCCCCGGCAGGACGATTTCTGGCAGCACCTCGGTATTCCGGCGCGTGGCACTCGCTTGTACACAGCGCTGCACAGCGGCTTGCCCTATGAAGTGTTCGAGCGTCTGGCGCAGTACACCGACCTGAACCGCTCGACGCTGGCTGAACATCTGGGTATCGCCCCGGCGACCTTGCAGCGGCGCCTCAAGGTGCGCCGCTTCAATGCCGAGGAAAGTGACCGTCTGTTTCGCTTGGCAGCCGTCTACAAGGCTGCGCTGGACCTGTTTGAAGACGACACCGAAGCCACGCGCCTGTGGCTGGCCAATCCGGTCTATGGGCTGGGCAATCGCAGACCGCTGGAAATGCTCGCCACCTCAGCCGAAGCCCAGGCCGTGCTGGACCTGGTTGGTCGGCTGGAACATGGAGTCGTGGCGTGATTGCGGTGTATCGCCTGGTCAAACGCAAATGGCTGGCCCAAGCGTTCGACGGCGAAGGCGCAAAGCTCTACGGCGGACGCTGGAACAGTAAAGGCAATGCCTGCGTGTACTGCGCGGGCAGCGAATCGCTGGCGTTACTGGAAATACTGGTTCACCTGAACAACAGCGGCGTGGCCCGGCATTACGCCATGCTGGAACTGCAGATCGCCGAAGCACATATCCTCAACGCCCGCCCCGACACCCTGCCCCCCGACTGGCGCGAAGAACCCGCGCCCCAAGCCACCGCCTCATTCGGCGACGCCTGGCTGGCCTCCGGCCAAAGCCTCGCGCTGGCCGTGCCCAGCGTGATCATCCCGCGCGAGTCCAACTACCTGCTCAACGCCCGCCACCCGGAATTTCAGGCTGTTGTGGCAAAGGCCCGGGAACTGGAGTTTGTGGTTGATCCGCGTTTGGAATGAGCTTGATACGGGACAGCCAGTTGCTCGATAAAGTCAGGTGCGAATTTGATATCGTTATGGCCGAAGGTCGACCACCTCATAAACCGTCTGCAAATCCCGCTCCGGGATTTCCCAGATCAGCAGTTTTGGCGGCGTCTGGCGAAAGGCCGGGTTGTCGAAATAGACGTTGGCAGCGCCCGAGAACTCGCCGCCGTCCTTGGCGAAGTTGCCAATCGGTGCACCGAGTTCGCGCTGTATAAACCCGACAAAACCCGAATTGCGTGAGAACGAGGTGCCGATCAAGGCGACGTTGGGCAGGTTGCTGTCGCCGAACAGGTCGTCGAGGTTGTCGCCGCCTGCCGCTGCTTCACTGGCAAGCTCGGTGATTTGCGTGGCGGCGACGCTTTGTGCGGCAGGCTGCAACGACAGCGGTAGCCAGTCGAGCCCGGCCAAACGCACCAGATCGCCGGGGCGCTCGGCAATCGGGGCGATGCTGGTTTGAAACTGCCGTTGTGGAGTGGCCTGAAAGCCGGCTTTGCGCAGGTGCAGTGCCAGCGCTCTGGCGGCCACGTTGGCACCGCATTCGCTCCAGTGCGTGTCGGTGTGCAGGTATGCGGTTTCACCCAGCGGTTGCAGGGTAGCGGTCAGGTCCAGCGTATCGACACCGGCGGCTTTAAGGCTGGTGGTCCATTGCACAACACGGGCCTGCTGCACCTCGGGGCGATAAAGCCCGCACAGTTGGGCTGCAGCAATGCGGCTTTTGTCTGGCACCACGGCGACCAGCAGGTCGATGCCGCGCTTTTTCAGGCTGCGTTGCACATTGATGACGGCCTGCGCCTTGTGTTGCGCATTGGCCTGCGCGTCGCGATTGAGCCTGAATTCATCGGTCAGAAAAAGCCAGCCCGGACACCCCTGACGGACCTGCGGGCCGGTGTCGTGAAACAGCAACCAGCTTGCGCCACGCTCGATATTCGCTGCGCGCTGCGCCAGAAAAGTCCCTGACAGTTGCCTGGCCAGTTTGTGAGTCACCTCGCCATGCAGCGCTGCGTCGAGGGTGAGGGGTTTTGGCAGCAACTCGACCTTGCCGCTGGCCAGCAGCATGCAAGAGGCCAGCAAGCCGACGCCGATGAAAACCGCCAGCGTGATGCCCGCCACGCCACAGGTACGCACGGCCAGTTCGCTGGGAGGAGGCGGTACAGCAGACGGAGCAGTCATGGCCACCGACCTCAGAACTGGAAATATAGAAAAGGAACTGTCTCGCGGCTGGCAATCAGCGCGAACGACAACAGAAAGCCGGCCACCGGCCACAGTGCGGCGCCCGCTATGAACAGAGGGCGACTGGCGAAGCGCTGCTCAACGCGAACCTGCCACAACGGCGCGAGCACACAGGCCACGCCCAGCAGCGCCGCCATGCCGTGCGCCGGGCGCAGGGTCACGGCCAATGCATCGCCCAGCCCCAGGCCATGCAGGCCGAACTGTCCGGCATACATGGTCAGCGCAGTGGCAAAATCCGGCGCGCGGAACAGCGTCCAGGCCAGGCACACAAACAGCAGCGTCAACACGTGCGCCAGTGGTTTGGGAACAGCGGGCAGGCTGGAGCGCGACCAGGCGCGATCCACGCACAGCGCCACGCCATGCGCCGCGCCCCACAACAGGTAGTTCCAGCTGTCGCCGCCATGCCACAGACCGGCGATGGCCATGGTCAGAAACAGGTTGCGATAGGTGTTCCAGACGCCATGCCGATTGCCGCCCAGCGCGATGTACAGGTAGTCGCGCAACCAGCTGGACAGCGACAGGTGCCAGCGTCGCCAGAAGTCCTGAATGCTGCTGGCCAGGTAAGGCCGGTTGAAGTTCTCGGGAAAGTGAAAACCCAGCATCAATCCCAGGCCGATGGCCATGGAGCTGTAACCGGCGAAGTCGAAAAACAGTTGCAGCGAGTACGCCAGGCAGCCGATCCAGGCATCGACCAGCGACGGATCGGGCAAGTGAAACGCCACATCGACCAACGGCGACAAGGTGTCGGCCACCAGCACTTTCATGCTCATGCCGATCATGAAACGGCGCGCGCCCAGCGCGAAATTCAGGCGGTTGAAATGACGCTGCACCAACTCGCGGCGCACCCAGTCATAGCGAATGATCGGCCCGGCAATCGAGTGGCCGAACATCGAGATGTAGGTCGCGTAATTGATGAAGCTGCGCTCGACCGGCACGGTGTGCCGGTGCACATCCACCAGATAGGAAATCGCCTGCAGCACGATGAATGACAGCCCGGCCGGTAACGCCACGCGCTGCCATTCCAGCGGCATCGCCCCGTAATACGTGATCAACTGATTCCAGCTGCCGGCGACGATGTTGGCGTATTTGTACCAGCACAACACGGCGGTGTTGAACACGATCAGTGCCACCAGCAGACGCACTCGCCCTGTTGAACCTTGCCGCGCCCGATCGACCAGCAAACCGCCGACCCAGGCCACGATCGTCAACACGATGTGCAGGCTCAGAAACAGCGGGCTCAGCCAGCCGTAGAACAACCAGCTGCCGATCAACAGAATGACGTTGCGCCAGGCCGCAGGGCTTGCGGCATAGGCCAGCAAAAAAGCCGGCAGGAACACCATCAGAAACTCGAGCGAGGCGAATACCATAACGACGACAGAACCCGATCAGTTGGACAGCGTGTCCGTGGCCGACAACAGGCGCGGGCCTGTGGCGGACGGCACCAGCAATACGCTGTAGCGTTCACCGGCCTTGAGGTCACCCAGATCCAGCGGTGCGCCGACAGTGGCGTTGGCGCAGACCAACTGCACCGACAGGCTCACCGGATTGATCGAACGGCGCTGCAACGTACCGGTCGGGATCGCCTTGAACAGATCAGCCGTGCGACCCGCCGGACGCAGGCTTGCCTCCGCACAACCGGCATCCAGACTGAAAAACGCCAGCGATGCCTTCAAACCGTTGAAATCATCAGGCTGCTCACGCACCGTCACCGGCGCAAGGCTGCCATCAGGCTGCACAGTGAGGACGACGGTGGCGAACTCGCCCGGCTCGACGCTGACGTCCATCGGCAGCTTTTTCTCGCCGCTGATCAACGTGCCTTTTATCGAGCTGCTGGCCTGCACCGGAAAAAACAGCGACACCGGTTTTGCCGCGTCCAGTTGCAACGGTGCCTGGCCTTCCTGGGCAACCACTTGCAGCGGCGCGGCAGTGGCATTGATAAAGCGAATGAACGCCGAATCCTGCGCCGGGCCTGTCGGGTACAGGGCGATGTCGGCCGCCTGCGCTTGAGCACCGATCAACAGGGCCGCGACGCTACCGGCCATCAGGCGCAGGGCGATCATTGCTTCGCTCCGGCTGCGCTGACACTGGTGACCGGGAGTTTGCCCAAGGCATCGCCAATCGCGGTGCCCCAGGATTTATAACCGGCGACGGTAAAATGCTGGCCGTCGGTGGTGATCCATTGTCCCGGTTTAGAGAAGCTCAGCGAGTCGATGTACGTGCAGGGCGCCACGTTGCTGGCCAGAAACTGCGACATCAACTGAGTGCGCGCATCGTTCTTCTGGTACATGCCACCCACCTTGCCCCACGCAGGGCCCACCCAGGCGCACTTGGTGCCCGTGGCCGCAATCGCCTTGGTCAGGCCGGTGACGCTCTGCCATGCCCAGGCCTTGGGAAACGAAGGCTTGTCATAGGAAGCCATGGTGTCGCCGATCACGATCACCACCAGATCAGGCTTGTCGGCCGCAATCAGCTCGCCGATGGGCGTGGTCGTGGCGTCACGTCCCTTGATGACGATCTTGCCGTTGCCTTTTTGCTCGGCCCCACAATCGACCTTTTTAGTGATCAGCCAGTCACCGGCACTCGCGCCACAGGCACCGATCGAATGCACGATAGCGCCCTGTCTGGTCAGGTTGTCGTGCAGCGGTTCCATCAAATGATCGGCCAGACTCATGTGGCTTTCTCCCAAGACCAGAAGGGTCATACCGGCAAGAACGGAAGGCATCGAATTCTCCAGAAATCAGTTGGAATAAGGTGAACGGTAAGGGCTGACCGGCAGTGCCATCGGGCCGGTCATGCCCTCGAACATGTAACGCAGGTAAAGCGCGCCGCTGAACTGGCGATAGTCCCGGGCGTTGTCCAGGCCCAGATTGGCGCCCATGAACAGGCTGGAATCGAGCTTGTACTCGCCTGCCGCGCTCAGGTTGTAGCCAATTCCGGTTTTGCTTTGCCCTGTGTAGCGCTGACCGGACGCGGCCTGCAGCGTGCTGTCGTCGGGGAAGAATTCGGCGCCGTCCTGCTTGAAGTGCTGGACCCCGATCGAACTCTTGACCTGATAGCTGAAACGCTCGGTGCGCTGTGCCCACATCACCGGCACGCCGATGGCATAGAAGCTCTGCGGGCTGAAATAACCACCGTGGCCGTACGTGAAGTAGCTCTGGTCATTGTCATAGCTCATGCCCATCAGGCTCAGGCCTGCGGTCAGTTTGCTGTCCTCGGCATTGCGCAGGTACCAGTAAACGCCGCCACCCACTTCGCCTCGGGTGTTGGATTTCACGTTGTTGCCGACCAGTTTGTGCCACGAGCCGTAGCCATAACCGCCGATGGTCTGGTCGTCATAGCTGAGCTGGCCACGCCCGCCGTTGGCCGTGACGCCGCCCCAGGACAGGCCGCTGCGCTCGTCGGTGGAACCGGCAAACGAGGTCACGCTGTCCGTCACCGGACGCCGTGACACATTGAGGCCGTAGCGCAGGTCCGGGTTGTCACCCAACGGCCGGTCGACACTCGCGCCACCCGCAACCGTGGTGTATTTGAAACCCATTGGCGTGGTGCCGATATCGGCCTTGAGGCCTTCTTCGGGGCGCTCGAACGCTACCGCCAGGCCGACACCCTTGTCGCTCTGCGAACCCGCAGCACCGCTGGTGCCACCGCCAAAGCGGGCACCTGCATCGGACTTCACGCTGCCAGCATTCAGCGACACCGGCGTGACGCGCACGGCCACCCGGTTATCACCGGCAGGCACGTTGATCTCAAGCGGGGTCTCGACCACGGTCAGTTTGCTCAGACCCGACTCGCTGTTATTGCTGCGCACGGTCAGGCCCTGACTGACAAAGCCGCTGCGCTGCTCAAGAATGCGATTGAGCGCCTGCTGTGCGCCGCTGGCCTGATCACGGTCGGTGGCTGCCATGAACGGATTGCCGCGCACGCTTTGCGCACGTGTGGCAGACAGCGGTTGTTGTTGTTGTTGTTGTGCGGCGATCTGGCCGGGGTAAGCCGTGTCACGCGGAGCAGGTGCGTCAGGCGCGTTATTTGTTTCAAGTGCTCTCCCACCGCTTAGCGACACCTGAGCCGGGGCGGGAATCGCCGAAGCCGCCGCCAGACTACGTGAACCACCCGCCGCAAACGGGTTAGACGACGTGGTGCTGGTCGGCACAGCCTGCGCAGCCATCGCGCGCTGCTTTTCAGTCTGTTCGATGGCCACGGCCTTGCGCAGCAACTCGGTGGCCGCGCCAGTCTGCCCCATGCTCTGGTAGATACGTGCGGCTTCGGTCAGGGTCTGCGGTTCGTTGCGCTCCAGTTTGCGGAACTGGCTCAGGGCTTTTTCGGCAAAACCATAATCATGCGCTTTGACCGCCGCATCAGCTGCGCCCAGCAGTACTTGCGGGTCATTGGGCTGACGCTGCAACAACGGTTTGTACAGCTCGAACGCTCGGGCGCTGTCTCCGTTGGCGGTGTACATCCGGGCGAAGGCCGACACCGCCTGAATGTCGTCCGGGCGCTGCGCCAAAGCCGGTGCCAGCGTATCGTATGCGCCCGCCAGATCACCGCCTTCACGCAGCAGATCGGCCTGGCGAATACGGTAGCGGTACAAAAGGTCATCAAAACGTTTGCGGGCCTGCGCGCTCATCGGCTGACCCTGCACGTTGCGCAGGATCGCATTGACCTGCACGTCATCGCCCGCTGCGAGCAGCAGACCGGCGTATTGCAGCATCAGGTCGGCCGACGGCGCAGGGGCCTGAGCGATGGCCGCACGGGCCATGTCCCGACCGCGCGCGGGCTCGCCCGCATCGATGTAAGCGTTGGCCAGCGTGAGTTGACGCTCCGGGCTGCCGCTGGCGACCGGTTGCAAGCGATCGAGCAGCGCCAACGCTTCCTGGCGCTGACCGCGCCGGGCGATGCCGATAGCCAGGTTGATCTGCACGGTCATGGTGATTTCATCAGCGAGCGCTTTCATGTCCGGCGTGCGCTGATCAACCGGGATACGCGCAAACGTGGTCTGTGCGTCCTGCCACTGGCCCATTTCCACCGACAGCAGCGCGCTGGTGTAGAGCGCATCGATATTGTTGGGCTGGGCCTTGAGCAGCTCGTCGATCAGCGCGCGCGCCTTGGGCGCTTCGTCGGTCTTGAGGTACAGGCGCGCCAGGTCAAAACGCGTCCAGACATTGTCCGGGTCGTTCTTCACCGCGTCTTTCAAGGCCGCCTGGGCAGCACGAACATCGCCACGCTGCTCGGCCAGCCGCGCCACCTGGGTGGAACGCAGCGCCTTGAAACGACCGCTGTCGCCCAGTTTGGCCTGTTCGCCCGGCGACAATGTGTCGAGCAGGCGTAGCGCTTCATCAGCCTGACCACGCTGGGCCAGCACATTGATCAGCCCGCGTATTGCCTGCGGGTTGCCGCGCTGGGTGGCCAGTACCTGACGATAGCCCGCTTGCGCGGCGTCCAGTTGCCCGGCCTGCACCTGCACGTCGGCCAGGGTCAAACGCACGTCGATGCTGTCAGGGTTTTGCCGCTGCGCCTGCGCCAGCAGCGCTTGAGCCTGGCTGGTTTGCCCTTTGGCCTGTAGATCACGGGCTTGTTGCAGCGAGGTCCAGAGCTGTGCGTTTTCCAGCGCGTTTTTCCAGCGCGCACCGCCCGGCTGACGCGTGGCGCGGGTCAGCAATTGTTCGGCTTCAGGCAGCCGGTTCTGCTGCTGACGCACCACGCCTAGGCCGCCCAGCGCGTCGGCATCGTCCGCCTTGATTTTCAGGCGGGCGGCAAAGGCTTCTTCGGCCGCCGCGTGATCATTTCTGTCCAGCGCCTTCAACCCGCGCGCCACCAGCGGGTCTTGCTGCCAGCCTGAGGCAGCGCCACTGGAGTTCTGCTGGCGGCCCTTGTTCAACTGGTCGCGGATTTCCTGATCGTCGGGATGAACCTTGAGAAACGCGTCAAACAGTGGCACCTGTGCAGCCGCAGGCGGGCCGATCCAGACCAGCGCCATGCGCCAGCTCTGATCGGCATCGCCGGCGATGTCCGGGTGAGTGCTCAGGCGCGCCAAAGCAGCGATGCCTTCGGCGCGGCTGTCTTCGCGGCGGGCCAAGTGCTTGGCGAAGAACAGCGCCAGAATCGAGTCGTCCGGGTTCTGCCGCATCAGGCGTTCAAAGCCCTTGCGCGCCTCGGGCCAGTCCCCGTTGTTGAAGCCCAGGTTGGTGTAGTACTCGCGGCCCACAGTGCCTTGAGGTAAACGGCCGTTGAACAACTGGCGAAACACCCCGGTCGCCTTGTCACGCTCATCGGCGTCGGCCAGGCGTCGGGCGTCATCCAGCAGCGCCTGATTTTGCGGCTGGCCAAGGGCAATGTCCTGCTCCAGCTGCACCGCCTGCCAGGGCACTGGCGACAGCGCTTGCAGGCGCGTCAGGTAGGTTTGCGCCTGTTGCGGTTTGTTCTGTTTGACGCCGATCAGGCCCATGCCATAAAGCGCTTGCACCTGATTGGCGTCGATCAGCAATACTTTCTGCCAGATTTCGGCGGCGCGCACTGTGTTCGAGCGCGCCTGCCAGTACTGGCCCTGCTCGATCAGTTGCGCCTCCACGGTGGCGCCCTGGGCATGAGATACGCTGGCTGCAATCGCGGCAACCAACCCGATGACTAACGTGTGGCGGCGCGCGGGCATGACGTCTCCCATGACAACTTGAGGGTCCCGTCTTCACGGAACTGATAGCGTTTTTCGACCCAGCCCAAGGCAAACAGGCTGAGCATGAGGTTGTAATAGGCAGGTTCGGTGCGATCTGTCGGGTCGCGGGCCAGCGCCGTGCTGACGCCTGCTTCGACCCTGCGCTGCTGCTGTTCCGCCAGCCACGTCTGACCCTTGGCCTGGAAGTACGGCAGCAGCGCCGCCGAATAACCAAACGGAGCCTGGCCTTGGCTCACGCCACTCATCACCTGGACTTTTTCCGGGGGCGTACCGCTGGAGGCCGTGCTGACCGCCATGCCGTCGAGACGCGCCAGCAAGCGCGCGGCCAACGGGTCGGACGCAGGCGTCATGCCCGCCCAGAGGTAGACGCGAATCGCGTCGTAGCTGCCCAGCTTGCCGGTGACCGGATCGACCACGAACAGCCCGGTTTTCGGTGATGTGCCGCGATAACCCACCCAGTCGGCGATAAAGCCTTTCGGGCTTGATGCGTCAATCAGCTTTGCCGTGTTGTCGGCGATTTCCTTCCACGGGCCAGCCGGTTCTTCCTTGGCCAGACGCCGTAACAGCGGCACCGGCAGGTAGCTGGCGTTCAAACGCCATAAGTGGTCGGGCTGCACGAAACCTTCGGGGCCGGGGAGAAGCATCTTGCCCAGCCCCGGCAGGTTGACCACCAGCCGCGATTCAACGGTATTGAGCAGCGCCAGCGCGTCGTTTCGATACGCCGGGTGCTGCCAGATGCGGGCGGCTTCCAGCAGCGCATAGATGATCCACAGGTCGGCGTCGGACGCAGAGTTGGCGTCCTGCAGTTTCCAGCTGCCATCTTCGCCCTGCCCCCACAACCAGCCGGACAGGCGTGTCCTGGGGTCGGCACCGTTCATGTTTTCGGCAGTCCACGTCCAGAGCCTGTCGAAGCGCTCGCGATCATTGGCCACCAAGGCGAAGAGCATGCCGTAGGACTGGCCTTCGGAAGTGCTGTGGTTGGCTTTCAGGCTGGATTCGAGCATGCGCCCGTCGGCCTGCACGTAGCGCGTGGCGTAGTCCTGCCAGAACGGCCAGGCCGGGCTGTCGCAGGTGCTGGCCGCAAGAACCGGCGTCAGCGTCGCCGACGCCAGCACACCGGTCATCCAGCCAACAGTGCGGCGCAAATTGATTACCAGAGCCGGCATGACTTATTCATGCTCCAGTCGGCGTTTGGCAAGCGAACGCAGGGTCAGGTAAGCCACCCCGGTGATCAGCACCACACCCACGGCGACTATCAACAACAACCACAGCACGTTGCGCGACATCAGCCACTGCACGTATTTGATCGGCCCAAGATCACCGACGTAGTAATTCTGTTCGGCAACCAGTGCTTCGACGGAATCGCCGCGCACCACCACCAGACTGCCCTGCACCTTGTCGCTGTTGCTCAGCGCACGGGCCACGTCGCTCATGCCGCCGGGTTGGCCACTGGAGATCAGCACCACGCTGCGGCCTTTGTGCAGCGGCGATTCGAAACCGGTCAGGAAGGTGCTGCGCGCATCGCTGGAGAACGCCATCGCCAACCGCGCCCGACGCAGGTTTTCATCCGGGTCCGGGCTCATCCAGTCACGCAGGCGGAACGCCATATCGGAAAGCTCGAAGCCCTGCTGCTGACCGTTGCTGGAGGTCGGCAGGCGGTTGGCCCACAGGTTGAGCAAAGGCTGATCGGGTCCGGAAGACATGACCAGAATGTCCTTGTCGGCGGCGCTGGCGATTTGTGCGGCCTGCATCACTGTGACACCGGTCGCCGGGTAACCGGTGGACTCACCAAAACGACCCAGCACGTTCAGGTACGCGCTGACGTCTTCGGTACTCGGCTGGTCAGCCAGCACCACCGCCGTTTGCGACAGGTCAGCCAGACGCGTGAACGGGAAACCCGAGTCCTTGAACACGCCCAGGTTGGGCATCGCCATGAAGTGGTCGTAGCCGCTGAAATCCAGCGTCGATTCCGGGTCGATGCTGCCGCGCATGTTGTCGATGATGATGTCGCCACATTCGCCCTGCTTGAGGTAATCGAACATGTAACGCAGTTGCAGCCGCGATTGCAGCGCCACCGAATTGAGCGGCAGGTACACGTGCGCTTCACGGCTGACTGTGTCGTTGCCACCGGTCAGCCGGGCCAGGATCGAATTGCTCAGATTATCGATCGACGGCAGCGGCTCGGCCTTGATCAGGGTGTCGTTGAGGCTGACCATGATCGACGAATTGTTGGAGCGCTCTTGCGGCGTGTAGCGGTATTTGAGGTTCAGCGGCACACCGTCTTCGCGCCAGCTGAACAGGTCTGGCGGCAGGTTCAGCGGCACAGTGATGTCACCCGGATCGTAACCGGACACATTCAGTTTGTTGGCAGGCATCAGCTCGCCAAGCTTGATCGGCCGATCACTTGGCAGCCAGTTCGGCGCGTCATACGGCTTACGCGGCGCGAGCATGTCGACCCGTTCGATCAGCGCACTGCTGCCGACCAGGCTCTGCCCGCCGACCACCAGCGCGTTGACCGCTTTTTTCAGCTCGGCGGAATTACGCCCGGTGATCACCAGCAACTTGCCGTTCGGGTCGTTGGGGTGCGTCACCATCGTCAGGGTCGGGCCTTTTGGCGCAGGCATGGTCAAAGCGCCCAGTTGCAGCGGACCCTCGCCCTTGAGCAATACCAGCGCATTGCCCTTGGCCGGCAGTTCGTTGAAGTGCGCCGGGAAGCTGGCCATGCGCGAGCGGGTCTTGGCCGCACCGATCCACGACGCCAGCGCACCGGCGGCTTCCAGCGTGGCGTTGTCGGGTGCCGCGCCCATCACCACCGGCAGGTTTACGTCACGGTCATCGCGACGGTCGAAGAACGGCAGCGGCAAAATGGCCAGATCGTTGGGCAACGCGAACGGCGTCACGCGGATGTCCAGACGCGTGTCGTTGTTGATCCGCGCCCACAGGCTGGAATGCTTGGGGTCTTCGCAGCTCATTGTGTAGTGGCCGATGAACTGCAGGTTCAGGCGGTTGAACTCGGTGATCATCTGCGGTGGAATTTCGATCACTTGAGTCTGCGGCTTGCCAGCGCCCTCTTTGGGCAACGGCAGAGTCGCTGCGACTTCGTCGTTGATCATGACGTTGATCTGCGACAGTTCGGCCAGCAATGCCGGTGAGTAGCTGTAACTCAGGGTCAGGCTCGCGCCGGTCACCACCTGATCGGCACGCACGTTGAAGTTGACGCTGTCAGTGGCGTCCACGCCGCGCAGGCTCATAGGGTAATTACGCCCCAACTGCTTCAGCGTCACGCTGTAACCATCGTTTGCAGCAGCCGTTTCGGCCGCTGTTGCGACACCCCCCGTGGAGAGCACGGGCAACGCACAGGCCAACAAAGCCCATGAGCGGCGAACGGCGAACCGTTCGGCACCGATAAAATACCGTTTAGTCATGACTACTCAATCCATCAGTTTACGGGAGGTGGGGAGGTTTTTTTACGTGTGGGTAACAGGCGGCCGAAATCCTTGCGGGTGGCCTTGAGCAGCTCGACAACGCCACGAACGCCGATATGGCTGACTTCGCGCAGCGCGGCCAGCGGCGTATCCGGTTTGCCACGCCCCCAGGTCGATGCCCAGGTGTCGGCCCGCCCGAACGTCAGGCGTACCAGTTCGCTCTGCTGGCGCAGTGACAGATCATCGAAACGAGTGCCCAGATAGCCATCGCGGCAGAACATCACCGTGGCGGGGAAATGGCTGGTCTGCGCACCGCGATACAGCGACACCGTAATGCTGTCGCCACTGTCGATACCGGCATCGGCAGGCAGGACAAGCCCCAGGCCGGTCTGAGAAAAGTCCTGCGTCACAGCGTTGAACACCACGCCATCAGCGCGGGTGACGCGAATCGGCAGTCTGGCCTGTACACGCGGTTCAGTGCGCACCTGGCGGATCTCGCTGGCCACCGCAATCGCGGCGCTGGTGATGATGATGTTGTAGATCGTCCAGGCCATGTTGATGATGATGGTCAGGGTGATCGCATCGTTGTTCCAGCCCAAGTTGATACAGGCTGTAGATACCGAGCGTGAAAACCACAGCGTTGAGCGTCAGCAGCACGATGTAGGGCCGCGCCAGCGTCCAGTCGAAGAACTTCTCCTCGACCACGCCGCCTTTGTCGGTGACGTTGAAACCACCGAATTTCGGGTTGATCAGGGCCATCAATACCGGGCCCATGATGTACCAGGCCAGCACGGCCTCGTAGACCTCGTTCCAGAACGAATGGCGGAATCGCCCCTGAATCCTGGAGTTGGTCAGGCTGGCGTGCGCCAGGTGCGGCAATACGTAAGCGGTGATCATCAGCGCCGAGGCGTGCATGACCTCGGCACCGAACAGCAGGTAGGCCAGTGGTGCAGTGAGAAATACCAGACGCGGCAAGCCATAGAAGAAGTGCAGCATGGAGTTGGCGTAGCACAGCCGCTGGCCGATCGACAGGCCCTTGCCCAGCAACGGATTGTCGGTGCGAAAGATCTGCGCCATACCACGCGCCCAGCGAATGCGCTGAGCCACATGGCGCGACAGGCTTTCGGTCGCCAGCCCCGCTGCCTGCGGGATTGCCAGATACGCGGTGTTGTAACCGGCGCGGTTGAGCTTCAGCGCAGTGTGCGCATCTTCGGTCACGGTTTCGGTGGCCACGCCGCCGATTTCCAGCAGCGACGAACGCCGCAGCACCGCACACGAGCCACAGAAGAAGGTCGCGTTCCACAGGTCGTTACCGTCCTGCAACAGGCCGTAAAACAGCTCGCCTTCGTTGGGCACACTGCGGAAGGTATCGAGGTTCTTTTCGAACGGGTCCGGCGAGAAGAAAAAGTGCGGCGTCTGCAACATCGCAAGCTTTGAGTCCTTGAGGAACCAGCCCATGGCGACCTGCAAAAAAGAGCGGGTCGGCACGTGGTCGGCATCGAACATGGCGATGTATTCGCCATCGGTGGACTTGAGCGCTTCGTTGAGGTTACCGGCCTTGGCGTGGTAATTGTTTTCACGGGTCAGGTAGCCAACACCGATCTGCTCGCAGAACTCGCGAAAGTCTTCTCGGCGGCCGTCATCGAGTACGTAGACGCGCAGTTTGTCTCGCGGCCAATCAATGGACTGCGCCGCAAAAATGGTCAGTTTGACGATGCTCAGCGCTTCGTTGTACGAAGGGATGAACACATCCACAGTCGGCCACTGGCTGGAATCGCTCGGCATGATCACAGGCTTGCGGTGCAGCGGCCAGGCCGTCTGCACGTAACCCAGCACGATGACGATCAGCGTGTAGAACTCGGCGACGATCAGCCCGTAGCCCAGCAAGCTGTCCAGCCAGTTATCGAAATCCAGAGTCGAGGTCAGCCGCCAGTACATGTACCGCAACGACGCCAGCAACGACAGCGTCACCAGCGCCAGCACCGAAATGCGCCCCGGTATCTTGCGAATCACCAGCATCGCGGCAAAACAGGCCAAGGCAAAAAAGCACTGCGCGTAGAGGTCCAGAGGCACCGTGACGACCAGCGCCATCAGCAGCAGGCCGACAACAATGGCCACGGTTTTCAGTGCGCGGCGCAGGGTTCTGGACTGCTGGCCGAACCTTGCCGACAAAGCATTCAGCCACAGCGATGAGCGCGTCCGGGGTGGGGACGCGTCGAGCGACAGGTTAGTCATGACAATCGGGTCTCTTCTACGTCCTGAGTCAGCAGTCTGGTGGTCAGCAAGTGACTCAGCACGCGCAGGTCCTGAGTGCCGGTGGAGGCGCTCGGAACCTGTACTGCGTTGTGTCCGTAAGCCAGCGCTTCTGCGAGCGCGTTATCCTTGTGCACGATGCCCAGCAAACGCCCGCCAAGACGCTTTGCCATGACATCGCGCATGTCGCGACTGAACGTGCGCGATGCATCGAACTGATTGATGACGTAATGACAGACCGGCGGCTGCGGACCGGCCAGCACGGGCTCAAGCCAGCCCTGCATCTGGTCCAGCGTCAGGTAGCACGCCGCATCGGCGGTGAGCACGACCAGCACCTGGCTGGCGGCATTCAGTGCCTGTTCCAGCATGAGCAAATCACCGCACGGCACGTCGAGAATCACCACGTCGCGCGCACTCAATTGCATGCGCGCAATCTGGCGAACCAGCCAGTCCGCGTCACTTTGCTGAAAACGCTCCAGAGAACGACGCTCGTCAAGCTGCAGCGAGCCATACGCCAGCAACTGCGTGTCGGCAGACCCGTTCAACAACAGGGCCCGCCAGTTCTCGCCGCTCAGGCTGGCACCACCCAGGCCTGCCACATCCGGGCTGGCGTTGAGATGGTGCTGCAAGGCGTTCTGCGGGTCGAGGTCGATGGCCAGCGTCTGGCCGCCTGGCACTTTGACCAGGCTGGTCAGCGCCGCGCTCAAGGTGCTTTTACCCACCCCGCCTTTGGCTGACACCACCGCGATGACGTGTGCCGGGGTTCTGGAAAGTTGGCCTTTGCCCATCGACTGAGCCAGTGCCTCGCTGTTACGCGCCTGCGCCTCGGCCTGCCGCGCCTGAACAGCCTCGGCGAGCAGTTTCGCCAATGTGTCAGCGGCTATGCGCCTGGTTTTATCGGGCGTTATCGAATCAGGTGCAGTCGCGTTGTTTTGCGCCGGCAGCGTTGAACAAGGTTGCTCACGAGACGGCTGAGAGGTCGCTCGTTGCAGTGCAACAGACGGGATGCTGGAAACGGACGATTCCTGATAATCCAGGCTGTTGTCCGTCTCCAGATAACCTTCCGAGCTCGCGCCAAAACGTTGAAACAGATTGGCCACATCGTCAGCACGACTCATTCTGCACGACCTCAAGCGGGACCGCTAAACACGATCCCTGTGAAAAAGCATTAATACCAATGGGTAATGTCATTGTGACAGTGTCAATAAACCGATATATGGCGTCCAGAGTTTACCGATGAGCGGTAAATTACTCGCTTTTCGACATTTTATTGGCGTTACAAAATTGTAGATTTGGAAATATTCGGGGTAAAACGGGGTTGAATCGAGGGTTTTACCCACTTGCAGCTATATATCCAATGGATCGGATATATAGCCGCTCAAGGGAAGGATCGAATTAAATCAGTGGCTGGCGGGCGCAGGTGCTGCATCGACAGTCTGCGGCAACGCCATGCCCTTGGGCCATAGCAACCAGATGTTGCCTTTCTGTTTCATGTCACCTGCCAGCTTCCCGGCCTCATCGCCAGTGCCCCAGAACAGATCAGCGCGGACTTCACCCGCAATCGCACCGCCCGTGTCCTGCGCAGCAACCGGGCGCACCACGCTGCTGCCATCCGGTCGCGTGGTAGACAACCAGAGCAGGCTGCCCAGCGGAATCACCTTGCGGTCGATGGCCACGCTGTAACCCGGCGTCAGCGGCACGTTGAGCGAGCCACGCGGGCCTTCGTTGCTGTCAGGGTTACGGCCGAAAAACACGTAGCTGGGGTTACTGGCCAGCAACTCGCTGACCCGCTCCGGATGCGCCTTGGCCCAGGCAGCGATGCTGCCCATCGTCACGTCTTCCTTCTTCAACTCGCCCTGCTCCACCAGCCAACGGCCGATGGCGCGATACGGACGACCGTTCTGATCGGCGTAGCCCAGACGCAACTGTGAGCCGTCTTCCAGGCTAACCCGCCCGGAGCCCTGAATCTGCAGGAACTGCAGGTCCATCGGGTCGGTCAGCCAGGCGATCACCGGCGCATTCAAACCTTGCGCGTTGATGGTCGCGGCATCGTCGTAAGGCTTGAGCACCCGCCCCTCAAGCCGGCCGCGCAGACGCTTGCCTTTGAGCTCAGGGTAAATGCTGTCCAGATTAACCACGATCAGGTCATCGGGAATGCCGTACACCGGCACATTGGCGGTCGCCGTCCGGGTCAGGCTGCCAGGGTAAACAGGTTCGTAGTAGCCGGTGATCAGGCCATCGGCACTGCCACCGTCGGCACGCAAGCTGTAGACCTGCAACTGCCCCTGCAGAAACGTACGGATCTGCGTCGCATCCGGTGCCGCCGCAACGCTCGCCGCCGCCGCACACGTCGGCCCCCAGACCGCATCAGCCTTCAAACGAACACACGCGCTGCGCCATGCGGCGAAACCGGCTTGCAAATCGGCCTCGGAAACCGCTGGCAGCGCCTCCCAAGAGGCCTGAGTGTAAGTGGTGTGCGGCGCAGCCGGCGGCGTTACCGGTTTATCGGACTTGTCACACGCCGTCAGCAAAACGGCCAATGGCAAAGCCAGCGCCAGGCCCCGCGACCACGGCTTGAGGGAGAACATCATCAGCAGCACCAATCCGTTTACAGCCTGCAGCAGGCTGGTGGGTAAAGGGCGTCATTGTGGCGGAATGAGGCCTAGGGGCCTAGTGGGGAGCTGCATTCGCAGCTTAGCCGGTGACCTTAGTAGATTGCCGCCATGCTTATGGCATCTATATATTCACCATTCCGATAAGCGTATTTCTTGTGTATGCCCTCTACCACGAAGCCATTTTTCTTATAAAGCTCGATAGCAGGCTCGTTATCAATGAAGACCACCAACTCCAGACGCTTAATGTTCTGCCAGCGAGAGGCGGTATCGGTCAGCTCTTTTAACATCAGCCCACCAATACCTTGACGATGATGACGGTCGTCGACGCCCATCCAGAAATCAGCTACATGCTGCCTTCTCCCCTGAAATCTATAAAGCATGGCGCACCCCACAACTAAGCCATCCAATTCAGCAACCAATGACAATCCAGAGGACGCTCGATTCTCAACAAGCTTTTTTATATCGTTGGAAGACTGATACGGCATCCGAAGCGTCCACCAGCGAAATACCGGTTGCTCGAACATATGAGCCAGAGAAGACCAATCGCTATCGGCCATCGCACGCACAACCAAGCTCATTTCGAACTCTGGCCCGGATGCGGTTCCGGGTAGTCGCGATTGATGTCGATGGGCTTGGCATACGGCCCATCCCAGAGTTGCGCATGCAACAGACCGATGCGCCTGGCCATCGCGCTGTCGTGCATCACCACTTCCAGGTTGCGCGAGTTGTCGAGGTAGCCGCCGAGCCAGTTGCTGGTGCCGACCCAGGCGACCTGGTCATCGATCTCCATGGTTTTGCTGTGGATCACCCGTGCATAGGGGATGAAACCCTGAGCGGCCATTGGCAACGTCACGATGCGCACTTGTACGTTGGGCACCAGAGCCAGACTTTTCAGATAGGCGACCTCGGGCATGCCGGTGTTCCAGTCCGAAACCATGAGCTTGATGGACACGCCACGGGCGGCGGCGCTGCGCAGGGCGTTGTCGATGACCGCGTAATACGGCCGGGTTTTATCAGGCCCATAGGACAGGGGCGCGTAGTCCAGCAACTGGACACGAACCTCGCTTTTGGCTTGCGCCAGCAAACGCGGCAGCTCGGTCTCGGAGTCGCGCACGCCCGATGGGTTATAACGCTGCGGGCTGGCGACCAGATAATTGCCACCGGGCGATGAGCCGGTGGCGGGAGGTGCAACAGGGGCAGAAACAGGCTTGCCGTCGGCGATGGCCGCCTGGGCACGCCAGTCCTGATCGAACACAGCCTGCGTCTGGCGCACGACCGTGGGCTCGTCAATACGCAAACCGGTTTCGTGAATGTGTTCCAGTGAACGCCAATCGAAATTCTGACTGCCGATAAAAGCCTGTTTGCCGTCTACCACGAAGAACTTGGCGTGGATGATGCCGCTGCCGGTCAGCCTGGCATAAGGCAGCACCCGCAAGGTGAGGTTGGGGATCGCCCGCAATCGCGCAAGGGTTTCTGGATCGGAAAGCTTCAAGCCCTTCTCTTCCAGCAGAAAACGGATGTTTACCCCGCGCTGCCCCGCTGCAGTAAGGCTTTCAAGCACCTTGCCCATCACCGAGCCTGGCTGATCGGCCACATAAAACTGTTCGATATCGATACGCTCGCGAGCCCCATCGAACAGCTCGCGCCAGACATCGCCAGGCGCTCGCAGGTCCGGGGTTTGCAGGTCGGTCCCGACGGGCACGGTGTGCACCAGTTCGAAACCGGGAATGGCGAAATCCGCATAGGCAACCGGACTGCTGAGCAGCAATGCGGCAATCAGGCTGCGATAGCGTATGGACGTCGAGCGTAACCAGATAGAGAAGTGCATGGCAGTCTCATGGCCAGAACAGGCGAAAGCGGCGCACGTCAGAGACCTGCGCCGATGTGTTGATCATGCCGTCCGGAAATTGGGCTGGGGAATGGCGACCGGATGCGGCATTTCACCCTGCACCCGCGCCCCGCTGGCGGCACGGATCAGGAGGATCTTGAGTTGATCGTTGATGCGCTCAAGGCTGTCCTGAAAATAGTTGTGAAAGACTACGCAGAACAACGCAATCGCAATACCCAGACCTGTCGCGAACAACGCTGTACCGATACCGGCAGAAATCTGACCGGGGTCGGACACGCCGGCGCTGGCGAGGGCTTTGAAGGTATCGATGATGCCCAGAATCGTCCCCAGCAACCCCAGCAAGGGCGCTGCGGTGGTGATGGTTTCGATCAGCCAGAGGCTGCGGGACAGCGGCGCGCGAGTGCTCAGGTACTGGGTTTCAATGACGTCATCCAGGTCCCGGCGTGAACCGTGAGCGTTTTTCTGCGCCAGTACCGGCAACACCATTTCCAGCGGCAGGCTGATGCGGCGTGTCAGCGCTTCCGGCAGGTCTTTTTCACTGTGCACTGACGCGCTGAGTGCCGTTTGCAGCGCCCGCGACTGGCGACGCACGTAGGCAAAGTAGATGCCGCGTTCAATCGCGACGAAGATCGCAATCGCGATGGCGGCGTACATCACATAGAAGGTGATGTCGTGGAGCTGATTCATGTCCATGGCGCAGACCTCTGGTCAATGAAGGGTTAGAAATTGGCTTCCAGGGAAACTGTGACGGTACGCTCGACGCCGACGATGTAGGCCGGGTCGCCATCGCGGAAACCGCTGTAAGTGCCTGCGTTGGTTTTGGTGGTGTAAACGCCGTCCAGGTATTTCTTGTCGAACAGGTTGTCGACGTTCAGGCGCAAGGTGGCGTCCTTGACGATTTTCTTGTCCACCGGCAGATAGATACCTGCGCCCAGATTGAAGATGGTCCGTCCCGGAATGCTTTCGTCGTTGGTCAGGTCGCCATAGAGCTTGCTGGTGACCTTGCCGCCGAACGTGCCGTAATAACTGCCGTCGTCGTAACCAATATTGGCCGCCAGCATATTCTTCGGTACGTTGGCGAACTGCTTGCCGCTGGTCGGCAATTCGATGGCTGCGCCGTTGTTGAACACCGTCAGGTCATCTTTCTGTTTGGCGCGGGTGTAGGTGTACGAGGTGTAGTAGTTGAAATGGTTGGGCAGCAGGCCGCTCCACTCCAGTTCCAGACCGCTGTTGTCCACTGCACCGGCGTTGATGTCGGCAAAGTCACCGTTGATATCACGGGATGAGACCTGGCGATCCTTGAACTTCATATAGAACAGGGTGGCCGCCAGCGTCATGTCCTGATCGGTGAAACGCCAGCCCAGTTCGTGGTTCCAGCTGGTTTCCGGTTTGCTGTTGATAGAGCCTGCACCCTGGTCATACAGTACGTAGTTCTGTGGCACGCGCATGTTGCGCGACAGGCTATAGAACAGTTGGTCACGTTCATCCAGCTGGTATTTGAGACCCACGTTGGGCAGCAGCTTGTTATACGTCTGGTCACGCTCTTCCGGGCGCTCGGTCAGGCTGCCGTGGTTGGTGCCTTCGCGCTTCACATTCATGTAAGCCAGGCCGCCAATCAACGTCCAGTCAGGGGCGAAATACCAGGTGTCCTGGGCCCAGACTTTCTGCGCCGGCGTTACGGTATAGCGGTCCCTACCCTGGATCTCATTGCCGTTGGCATCGACCATGTAGTCGGAGTCTGGCCAGATGCTTTCCGGCTTGCCGTTGCTCTTCAGACGGATAAAAGGCTGGGTCTGCAACTGGCGCGCCCGCTCATACCAGTAGCCGACTTGCACGCTGTGCTCGTCGTTGACATCCCAGTTCAGCTTGGTGGTGATGCCCGGGCGCCAGGTCTGGGTACGCGAAGGCCGGTAATAAACGCCAGTGGTCGATGAACCGTCTGCGTTGTAGGCCGCTGCAGTCGGCAGGTTGCTCAGGTCGAATACGCCGTTCTGATTCGAGCCGCGATTGAGCGCGTAAGAAGAGCTGTTGACACCGCTGCCGTTACCCCAGAAGTAATACGGAATGACTGACAGTGCCAGATTGTCGGCCAGTTTGAATTGGGTATTGAGCACACCGGTGAAGGTCTGGAAGGGGTTTTGCGCCAGCTCGTAATAACTGGACAGCTTGCCGTTACTGCCCAGCGCTGGCGTCGACGGGTAGGGGTCGAACTTGCGCCCGCCCTGCTGGAACTGGCTCTTGGTGAGCTGGCTGTAACTGTTGTTGTCCTGCTCGTGATACTTGAGGATCAGGTTGGCGGTGTTGCCCGAGCCCATGTCGAAAAAGCTGTTCCACTCCACCTTGTCAGCGCGCACAGCACCCTCACCGCGCCACTTCTGGCCTTCGGTGTGAGACATCGACAGCCAGTTGCTCAGCCCGTTGATTTCGCCGGTGTTGAGCCGTGCAAAGGTCTTGTAAGTGCCGTTGCTGCCCGCCACCTGCTTGACGAACACGCCGGTTTCCTTGGTGGGCCGAATGGTCACAATACCGATGTTGCCGCCGCTGGAGCCGATATGCGGGCCATCGCTTTCGGCAGAACCTTGGGTGACGAATATCTGATCGATGTTTTCCGGGTCACCCAACAAGTTGGAATACAGCGCGTAGTTGCCGGAGTCATTGATCGGCATGCCGTCTACCGACATGCCGACCTGATCGGAGTTAAGCCCGCGCATGGTAAAACGGAAGCCCGAAAGACCGGTGGCGTCTTCGCTCGAGATATTCAGGCCCGGGGTGTACTTGAGCTTGTCGATCGCGTTACCGGTAGCAGTCTGTTTGTCGAGCGCCTCCTTGGTCACGGTGGAACGCGCCTTGATGCTTTCCTCCTGAACCATGTAACCGCCACCGGCAGTCGCTTTGCCCTGCACGCCAATGGTACCGACGTCACTCACACTCTGGTCAGCCATGACCATGCCGTGGCTCATGCCAGCGGCGACCAACGCAAGGTGAATCCTGGAAAACTTCATCACTTTGTTCCTTGTCAGTGCTATTGCACGCTGTAGTTGAAGGTGGCGGTAAAGCGCTGTTCGTTGCGCCCGCCGAAGGCTTGTTCGGGAAACGGTTTGACTTGCTTGATGCGTCGCAGGCTATTGGTCGCGGCTCGATTGAGCAGCATGCTGGAGGCCTGGGTCTGAATGCCGGAATCCAGCACGCGACCCTGCCGATCGACCAACAACCACACCACCACTTCGCCACTCGGGCGCTCCAGTGAGGCCTGACGTCCGGTCGGATACTGTTTGTAGCCGTCCAGATCGTTGCGCAGCCCTTTGAGGTAGCCGCCCTCTATACCTTGAGTGTCCACTTTCGGCGGCGCGGGTGGCGCAGGCGGTGACGGCGTTGAAATCGGGGCGCTGGCTATCGGCTTGCTGGGGGCCTGAACCGGTTCGACGGGTTTGGCCACTGCCGGCTTGGGCAACGGTTTGGGGCGCGGTTCTGGTTTAGGCGCAGGCTTGGGTTCTGGCTTGGGCTCTGGCTTGGGAACAGGCTTGGGAGGCGGTGGCGGCGCAGGCTCGGACTCTTCGCTCTCGATGACGGGCGGCGCAGGTGGTGGCTCTTCGGGCTGTACCGGAGGCGGCTCGGGCTGCGCCAAAGGCTGCGGAGCAGGCGGTTCGGGTTCGACCAGCGCCAGTTCCACGGCAGACTCATCGTAGACCGGCTCCATTTTCAGAGGCCGGGTTTGCACGCCGATCACGATTGCAATCAGCGCCACCAGCGCAGGCAAGCCGCCCAGCCACTGACGCATCCGAAACAGGGTATACATCAGGATTTACGCGTAGCGATGGAAACGGACGTGAATCCACCCAGACGCAACGTGTCCATGATCTCGACCAGACGCGCAACTTCAACGCCCTTGTCGCTGTTTACAATGATGGTTGTTTTGGTGTCAGTTTTTTCCAGCGCCTTCAAGGCAGGCACCAGCGCATCAACGGTGGTTGCCTTGCCATCGAGCTGCAATTCGCCGTTGAGGCCCAGGGTCAGGATCGATTTGTTCTGCGGCTTCAGCTGTTGGGAACTGCTGGCACTGGGTAACTGGGTCTTCATGCCCAAAGCCGGAATCACGTTCAGGCTTACCAGCACAAAAAACACCAACAGGAACATCATCACGTCGATCATCGGGATCAGTTCGATGTGCGCCTTACGCTTCTTGGGTTCGTCCCACGTTCTCATGCCAGCTTCTCCCTCTTCTTAGAGGCCGAAAATCTAGCAACCGAACATGACCGATCGGTTAGTTTTACAAGAACGATACATGACGGTTACATGGCCTTTGTTCGCACATTGCATGGCACTTAAATGTTTCTTGCACCTGTCACGCAAACGCCATCGCAACGCGGCAGCGTTTGAGCATTTATCTCGACGGAAAACACCGATGTGCATTCAGAAACGAGGTCTGCTCAACGACATGTCGCTGTTCGGGCTGTTGCGCGCGCAGTACGAAGCGTCGGAGGCCCTGTCATGAGCGATTTCAATCCGGACCGCCGCCGCATCATTACCGGCGTGGCCGGGGCCACACTGCTGTCGATCCTCAGCCCGTTTGCCCGCAGTGCAGGTGTCGATTATCCGTTCACGCTGGGCGTGGCGTCCGGTGATCCATTGCCTGATGGTTTTGTGATCTGGACACGTCTGGCGCCCAAGGTGATCACCCCGGCAGGCGACGGCGGCTTGAGCAAACCCGTCGAGGTGCGCTGGAAAATCGCCAGCGACGCCGCCATGACGCGCATCGTGCGCTCTGGTCAAGCCACCGCCCAGTCACGCTTTGCGCATTCGGTGCACGTTGAAGTGAGCGGCTTGCAGCCGGGGCGGCCCTATTGGTATCAGTTTGAAAGCCTGGGCGCACAAAGCCCGGTGGGTCAGGCCTGCACGGCACCGCCGGCAATGGCCATGACCGCGGCACGGTTCGGCTTCGTTTCGTGTTCGCATTGGGAAGCCGGGTATTTCAGCGCCTACCGACACCTGGCTGCGGAGCGGCCGGATCTAGTGTTCTTTCTGGGTGACTACATCTATGAGATGAACGTTTCTCCAGCAAATATCCAGTTCCCGCGCCGCCATGCCACATCAGACCCGATGGACCTGGCGGGCTATCGCAACCGATACGCGCAGTACAAGACCGACCCGGACCTGCAAGCCCTGCATGCTTGCGCGCCGAGCGTCGTCACCTGGGACGATCACGAAGTGCAGAATGATTATGCCGCGCAGTGGTCCCAGGATCCGGGCGTTCCGGTAGAGAGCTTTCTGCGTCGCAGAGCGGCCGCTTATCAGGCGTTTTACGAGCACATGCCGTTGCGCGCCAGCAGCCTGCCCAAGGGGCCGGACATGCGTATTTACCGGAACCTGGACTATGGCCGCCTGGCACGCTTTCATGTGCTGGACGGTCGGCAGTGCCGTTCCGAACAGGCGTGCATTCAGGCCAACGGTAGCCGTCGAGGCTACGTAGCGCCCAGCGATTGCCCGGATCTGAGTGACCCGAAACGCACCATGCTTGGCTGGGAACAGGAAGCCTGGCTGGACCGCAGCTTCGCTGAGTCACCTGGACAATGGAATGTCATTGCCCAGGACTTGCTGGTCGCTCCGCTGGAACAGCGCAATCTCAAAACGCAGGCGCTGGGCCACTGGACCGACGGCTGGGACGGCTACGCGGCGACCCGCGAGCGCATGCTGGCATCCCTGCAACGTCACCAGACCCGCAACCCGGTGTTCTGGGGTGGCGACATCCATTCGTTCTGGACCACCGACCTGCACGCCGATGCGGGCAATCCGGATTCAGCCGTCGTCGCCACTGAGTTCGTCGGCACCTCGGTCACCTCCAGCGGACCGCCATTCGACGCCTTCAACAGCATTCTCGGGCTCAACCCCCATGTGAAGTTTTTTGACAGCCGCCAGCGCGGTTATGTGGCCGTGGACCTGAGCGAGCAACAGATGCTGACCCGCTTTCAGGTGGTTTCAGATGTGCTGAACCCAGCGGCCAACGTGTCGACGCTCAAGCGCTTCGTCGTGGAGGCGGGAAAGGCAGGGGCTGTTGCCGGGTAGGCGAATGTCGGGATAAACCGGCTTGGGACAGTATTGTCCACTGTGGGGGGACAGTAAAACCCGCCTCAGGCGCTTTTTACCTTTCCGGTGAACTACTAATCTGAGCCCATGTTGCACGCCAGACCTCACCCACCCAAACGAAAGGACTTGACCATGACCAACACCCCCTACAACCGCCTGAACAAAGATGACGCCATCGTTCTGCTGATCGACCACCAGACAGGCCTGATCTCGCTGGTGCAGGACTTCTCGCCGAACGAGTTCAAGAACAACGTTCTGGCGCTGGCTGACCTGGCCCGGTTTTTCAAACTGCCGACCATCCTCACCACCAGTTTCGAGCAAGGCCCCAACGGCCCGCTGGTTCCGGAGCTCAAGGCCATGTTTCCCGATGCGCCGTACATTGCGCGTCCAGGTCAGATCAATGCCTGGGATAACGAAGACTTTGTAAAGGCGATCAAGGCGACCGGCCGCAAGCAGCTGATCATTGCCGGGGTAGTGACCGACGTGTGTGTGACCTTTCCGACCCTGTCGGCACTGGCTGAAGGGTTTGAAGTGTTCGTGGTCACCGATGCATCCGGCACCTTCAACACCACGGTTCAACAAGCCGCGTGGTCGCGCATGACGCAGGCGGGTGCACAACTGATGAACTGGTTCTCGGTGGCCTGTGAGCTGCAGGGTGACTGGCGCAACGACATCGAAGGTTTGGGTAACCTGCTTTCCGAGCGCATCCCGAACTACCGCAACCTGATGAACAGCTATTCGGCACTGACTGCTCGGTAGAGGCTGTTGCTAATGGGGTTCGACATGGGTATGCCATATCGAATTCATGGCACGACAGTTGAGATTATCGTTCCTCACGCTCCAGCGTAGGAATGCAGTTCTGGACGCTCTGCGTCCGATCTTGAGCGCGCGGCGCGTCATGAATGTGTGACGCGGAGCGTCACGAACCACATTCCTACGCTGGAGCGTTGGAACGATAATGATAGTGAGCAGGTGAGATCACAAACGATCCGGCAGCGTGGTGGCTTTGGTCAGCCTGGGCTCATCCAGCAGTCTGGCTTTGTAAGCCATCAGCTCATCCTCTTCGATATCGAAGCGTTTGAGCCATTGCTCGGCTGCCCAGCCGATGATGCGTGGCTCGCCGTCCCTGGAAGCGTAGTGCAGGCTGAACTTTGGGGCACGGATTGCCTTGAACAGTCTGTTCGGCAACACCAACCGGGCGGGCTTTGGTTGATCAGTCGGCGCGGCTTCCGGTGTAGGCCCGGACTGGATGACCAGCCCT
Source organism: Pseudomonas avellanae BPIC 631 (assembly GCF_000444135.1). Lineage (GTDB taxonomy): Bacteria > Pseudomonadota > Gammaproteobacteria > Pseudomonadales > Pseudomonadaceae > Aquipseudomonas > Aquipseudomonas avellanae. The sequence continues at coordinate 15,353 of NZ_ATDK01000211.1, read as the reverse complement.
GAACCGTAGTCATAGAGCGCAAACCAGTCCATCGGCAGTTCGGCCTGAATTTCCCCTACCCCGCCTATTTTCTCTACCAGCTCATGACTCAAGGCCGTCAGCCATGAGACGGTTTTGATGCCTTTGTGGGCATGAGTAGACCCGGCAACAGGATGACCCACATCAAGCCCGTGTAGTTTTTCGGCCAGAAAAGCCTCGTATGGCTGATTGTCACTCATGCGCACGGCAGACAGCACCAGACCATGACCGCCATAGCCATGAATAGCCTTCAAGCGCTTGGCAAAACTCACGAACATCGCTTGAAAAGCAGCCGGATGTTACGCTGAAACGCAGCGCTGAGGTGCCGCGCACGATCATTTTTGCCTCCCAGCCGCGCCGACCGAAGACCTTGAACTCCCAGTCACCGGCGTCATGAGCCTGTTTACCACTAATGTAGGTAAAGCTGACCAAGTCGTTTTCATGCATGCGTTTCATCATGGTCCGCATTGCCGGAGCCTTGGAATAGGCAAACTTGTCCGGACCCTCTGGTGGCTCCTCACGCCACAACCATGTCAGGTGTTCCTTGGCGAGGGCTTCATACTCGTCGAAGCACAGACAAATAGCCTCGCGTACCTCAGGCAGGTGCGCATCATTGAAGAATAACGTACCGGTAATTGCAGGCACGCCGCCTACATACTCCTGCGGTCCCTGCTTGGTCAGCAGCCCTCCAGGAATACGCATTTTCTCGGGATGCTCACGCATCAACTGAATAGGGTCGAACGGTAAGTCGGTCATATCGAGTCCTTAAAGCGCAGGCACCATTCCAGGGGGCGGGCGTTTAGTCAACAGCATGTACACAATGCCTGTAACCATAACAGCGGGGCCGAGCTGCTCAACCGGAATCTTGGAAGGATTATGCTCGGATTGATTACAGTCGCAATGACCAGGCTCTAACTCCACGAGCTTGTCCTCTTCCCCGGCAATAACGGTGTAGGCCTCCCGCTGAGCTTCGCTCATCTTATCCGGCGGAAACTTTATCTCCACAACCTGCTTGATATTGTCCTGCGTTGGAGGCTTGGTCGGATCGTTGACGATCACCACGTCTGGCCGCCGAACCATGCCTTCACCGGCGATGAATGGCGGTCGCCGGGAGCCCTGATCATCCGGCGCATCCCACCACTTCTTAATCCAGCCGGGCAGCCAGTCGTGCCCTTTGGTTTCCACGCTCCGGTCCATGATGGGCGCCGGAGGTTGTCGGGTCATGTCGTAGTTGACCTCCGGCTTGTACAGGCTGCGGTGCTGGAGGATGCCGTCGAGTGCTTTGAGCTGTCCGGAGACGCAGGACTGTTTGAGCGAGCGACCGTCCTTGCCGATGCCCGGCGTGTTCTTGCATTTACAGATCGCCGAGCACAGCACTTTCTTGTCAGCGAAGTCCAGTTCGGGCTGGCTGAGTTTCACCGGCGTGGTGCTGCCCTCCGGGGACATTTCGCCATTGGCTAACGGCGCACCGGGCTTTATGGGCTCGCTCATGATTGGCCGGGTTCCTCAATGAGGTAAAACGCCAGCGCTTCGTCGGTGTCGCGTTCGACCCATTGGGTGAAACCTTCGTCATCGGTGCTGCCGGTCAGGTACTGGCCGTCGGACGAGCGCACACGCACTGGCTGGCCAGCGATGGGCTTGCCAGTCGCTGCATCCAGCACTTGAAAGCGACCGCGAAAGACCTTCGCGGATGAATCCAGCGGCTCATCCTCATAGCCCGCCACCAGGCGGGGCTGATGCTGCCAAATCTATAGATAAAGCCGCCCTGGACGCCCGAGGCCGCGCCGCTGGAGGGATAGGTCATGGTGCTGACCTGGCTGGAATAGAGCATCGCGCCGCAGGTAGTCCGGCAGCCATGATAGGCAATGGCTTTACCGTCTTCGATGAGGCTGGGATCGCCATCGGCGATCGGGAACACGCCTTTACAACGCGGGCACGTCACCATGTCGCCTATACGCGCGCACCCCTTGCCATTGATCAACATGGTGGCGGCACCCGATACAACGACGCCACCGTGGGAAGTCATATCGCCGATCACGATCAGGGGCAGCATTACGATGCTCCCGTTGGGGAAACGGGGTCGAGCAGGCCTGGAACCGCCGACTCGTCGGCATACTCCACGACGACTATCCCGCTGTGATCGGGACCGGTGATGACGTCGCCATTTTCAAAAAGGCTGCCCACCAAGGCGATTTGATGATCTTCATAGGGCATTGCAGGGCCTGCACCAGACACGATGCACGATTGGCTGCCATCGGGGTAATGCGCAAGGTCTCCCACCAGTGCCACGCGCCCGCCCGTCGTTTGCATGTTGCTGGTGGCGACGATACGGCCACCGCGTTGTGTGGTCGAGCCTTCGGTTGCGACCGGAAAGCGCTTTTTAACGGGTTTGATCGCTACCTTCGCCATGAACTCGTCGGCCAGGCGTGTTGCATCGGTTTTCATGTCGCTCATGGTTGCTCCCTGCAGTTATGGTCTGTGCGGGGATTTTGCCAAGCGAACAGGCATCACGCTAACGGTTTGGCGTCAGACAAACGCGCGCCGTTTTGAGCGAAATAACTGTAGGAAAAGTCGCTGCTCAAAAGAAAAAGGCTTTTCCGCTTAATCGCGAAAAAGCCTTTTCGTCTATTTAATGCGCAACAGTTGAGACGAAGTCTCGGAGAGCAGAGGGCACTACTTCAACTGATTGGCGAACCGCCCGACGGCACCCACCACCTGTTTGGCGCCTTCCTGAATCTCGACGATCACCGCGCCGGCTTCGTTGGCCAGTGCCAGCCCTTGTTCCGCCTGGGTGCGGCTGTTGGCCATGCCGCGTACGGCTTCATCGGCCAGTGCCTGATTCTGCTGCACGACGTTGACGATTTCTTCGGTTGCCGCGCTGGTGCGGCCGGCCAGTTGTCGAACTTCGTCAGCCACCACGGCAAAGCCTCTGCCCTGCTCACCGGCACGCGCGGCTTCGATGGCGGCGTTGAGGGCCAGCAGGTTGGTCTGCTGGGCAATGCCACCGATGGTTTGCACGATGGAGCTGATCAACAGCGATTGCTTGCCCAGCGCTTCAATGCCTGAGGACGCCGACTGCATCTCTTCGGAAATCTTGCGCATGGTCTGCACGGTGTTCTGCACCACGTCTGCGCCACGCTGGGCACTGACGTCGGTCTGCTGGGAAATTTCGAACGCCACGCTTGCCGCCTGACTGACTTCGTCTTCGCGAGCCACCTGATCGGTCACCAGCGTGGCGAACTTGACGATCTTGTAGAGCTTGCCCTGAGCATCGTGGACCGGGTTGTAAGTAGCTTCCAGCCAGACCTCACGCCCGCTGCTGTCGATACGCTTGAAGCGCCCGGCAACGAACTCGCCCCGGTTGAGCATCGCCCAGAACTCACGGTACGGTGCCAGTGAGGTTTCTGCCGGATCACAGAACAGGCTGTGGTGTTTGCCCTTGATCTGCGCCAGATTATAACCCATGCCTCGCAGAAACTGGTCATTGGCCGTCAGCACGTGGCCGCCAAGGTCGAACTCGATCACAGCGGTAGAGCGCAGCAAGGCCTGGATGAAGGCAGAGTTCTCGGCAGCGGTCTCGACGGTCTGGGTGATATCCGACCCGCAGCACTGCAGCGTCATCAGCTTGCCCTGGTCATCCAGAACCGGCTGCCACATGGCGCGAACCCACACCAGGCTGCCGTCGGCATGCAGAAAACGGTAGTTGTCGATCACCGACTCGCCCTTCTGCACTGCCAGTTTGAGGTTGCGGTAGCAATCGAGCTGTTTGACGTAAGTCGGCACCATCTGGTCCAGGTCCTTGCCCAGTAACTGCTCGGCCGTATAGCCAAGCGCTCTGAGGAAGTTGTCATTGGCGTGGGCAATACGATTGCTGGCGTCCAGACTCAACGACACCATGCGCGCGTCCATTCCTTTCTGCATCTGCCGGTACATGGATAACTCGGCCTGCTGTGCCTGTAATTCCTTTTTCAAGCGAGTATTGAACATGGCTGCACCGTTTGTGGGGTTGTACGATGATATCGGCACAAGCGTAGACCGGATTAAGACATTTCGTCTGGCCATGAAAAATCCCATTAGGATTTTTCTTGACCGGTGGGGCTTGAAAACTGAAAAACCCGGCCTGACCCAGCGTGATGACAAAAATCAGGCAGGCGAGGCCAGCATTTACCGGCAGCGCATACGGCCTGCCTGATCAGCCGCATCTGTTAAGCTCCATTACCTGACACAGTCAATGAGAGGCCCGACGATGCGACGCATTCTGATCACTGGTGCAAACGGTTTTGTGGGTCAGATCCTGTGCAGCATGCTGCGCCAGACGGGTCATCATGTCATCGCGCTGGTCGGTGCCGAGTCAGCTCTGTCATCGCATGCTGACGAATCATTGCGTTGTGACATCCGCGATGCCAGTGGCCTGGAGCAAGCACTGTCTCGGGCGGCTCCCACTCATGTCGTGCATCTGGCCGCGATAACTCATGTGCCCACCAGCTTCAACGACCCTGTCCTGACCTGGCAAACCAACGTCATGGGCAGCGTAAACCTGCTTCAAGCACTGCAGCGAAGCGCCCCGGAGGCATTTGTGCTGTTTGTGAGCTCGTCGGAGGTGTACGGCGAGACCTTCAAGCAAGGCACTGCGCTGGGCGAAGACAGTGTCTGCAAACCCATGAACCCCTATGCAGCCAGCAAGCTTGCCGCCGAGGCAGCGTTCAATGAGTATTTCCGCCAGGGCCGGAAAGGTATCGTCGTTCGCCCTTTCAATCATATCGGCGCCAGGCAATCGCCTGATTTCGCGACGGCTTCATTTGCCCGGCAGATCGCGTTGATTGAAGCCGGGAAACAGGCCCCTCAGTTGAAGGTTGGCAACCTGCAGGCAGCGCGGGACTTTCTCGACGTGCACGATGTGTGCGATGCCTACGTCACGCTGTTGCAGCTCGCCGACGAGCAGGAGCGTTATCCAGAGTGCCTGAACATCTGCCGCGGAGAGCCGACAAGCCTGCAGACGCTACTCACGCAGTTGATGGCACTGAGTTCAAGCGTCATCGAGGTGACAATCGATCCGGACCGGATGCGTCCTTCAGACATACCCAGCGCCTTCGGCGATAACTCCGCCATGCGCTGTGCCACCGGCTGGAAGCCCAGGACGAAACTGGACGATACGCTCGAAGCGTTGTTGAACTACTGGCGTCACGAGGTGATTTCGGCGGTTTAATCAGTCAGGGCTTTCAGTGAGGGCGTCATAATTGATAACGCCCTGACGAACGCCTCAGGTTGAAGGCCGACCGCCAATCAGAACGAGGTGCCGTTCTTGTTGCGCCTCAGGTCAGCCTCAACCATCAATCGACAAAGCTCCTCAAGCCCGGTTTTGGCCTCCCACCCGAGCACGTTTCTGGCTTTTTCAGGATTGCCGATCAGCAACTCGACTTCAGAGGGGCGATAGAACTTCGGATTGATCTGCACAAGGGACTTGCCTGTACTGACGTCAATGCCCCGCTCGTCTTCCGCGCTGCCCACCCACTCAAGGTTAATGTCGACAGCCTTGAAAGCCATGGATACAAAGTCACGAACCGTTTCTGATCGGTTGGTTGCCAGAACGAAGGAGTCGGGCTCTTCGGCTTGCAGCATGCGCCACATACCTTCGACATACTCTTTGGCAAACCCCCAGTCACGCCGTGCGTCCAGATTACCCAACTCCAGAACGTGCGGCAGACCCAGTGAGATTCGAGCAGCTGCGTCGGTGATCTTGCGGGTGACGAACTCTTTACCGCGCAGGGGCGACTCGTGATTGAACAGAATGCCGCTGGCGCCAAAAATACCGTAGGACTCCCGATAATTGATGGTCATCCAGTGCGCATACAACTTGGCGACACCGTAGGGGCTACGCGGATAGAACGAAGTCGTTTCAACCTGAGGAACCTCTTGCACCTGGCCGAACATTTCAGAGGTGGAGGCCTGATAAAAGCGTATTTTCGGGTTCACGATCCGAATCGCTTCAAGCAGGTTGACGGCGCCCAGCCCTGTGATTTCAGCAGTCGTTATGGGCTGATCGAAGGAAACACCGACAAAGCTCAATGCGGCCAGGTTGTAAATCTGAGTGGGTTCGGCTTTCTGCAACAAGCGAATGCTGGCGCTCAAATCCGTCAGATCATGCTCAACCAGATGCAAATTCGGGTGTCTGGCGACGCCGAGTTCTTCAAGACGCCAGAAGTTGACCGAGCTGGTACGACGGAACGTACCGTAAACCTTGTAGCCCTTTTCCAACAGCAACTGAGTAAGGTACGCGCCATCCTGGCCCGTGATACCAGTGATAATTACGGATTCTTGCGGTGCGCTCATAATAGGATTCCGGTCTGGGGCTGGCTCGACTAACGTTATTTGTGCTGCGATCCAGTCATGAATTGCAGCACGCTCGCTTCGAAGGCACCCACAGAGTTTGAGTCGAAGCACCTGATCACTATAGATCCAGAACTTGAAGTGCAAGCGGTCAATTTCAAATAACCTGCGCTTGAGATTGGACAGCGGGGATCAAAAATTCGCGCTCGGAAGCGCACCTGAATCCTTTCAGCAAAGACCCCGCAGACCGCCGGTCGCTATTTGAAATTAGCATGCTGCAGTTTGGTGGCACTAAGGCATCATGCGTACTGTCCCAAGTCTCTCGATGTCAAAGTCCCGGTGCAACATGCTCGCTTCAACACTTGATCGTCCCAGCCCTGAAGATTCGCAAACCCTTGCCGAGGTCGAGCGAACCATTACTTCAGGGGTCGGAGCGCTGTGCTTCAGCCGTGGCCTTGAGCGACGTTATCAAACGGAAACACGGCCGCAACGGCGTGAGTTTCTGACTGCAATGGGTATCGGCGACAGCCTGATCTATAACCTGTTTCTGATCACCGACTGGTTGATTCTGCGCGATGTTTTTGTCTACGTGGCGATAGGCCGTCTGTGCCTGATCACGCCGATGTTCATCATCCTGCTGATCCTGGCTCGGCGCCTTGCTTCTCGTCGGGCGATGGAGAGCACTGCGGCGGTCGCGACGGTGCTGTGTTCGCTCATGCCGATGGTGGTGATGATTTACAGCGAGAGCCCGTATCAGATCTTTTATCAGTTGGGCATGCTGTTGATCATGGTCTATTGCACCATGATCCAGCAGTTGCCGCTGCGCCATGCCGCCGCCGCGTTGTCCTGCATGCTGATCATTCAACTGGTGACAACCTACATTGCAGACTTCGCGGACTTCGTCATCTGGCAGGCCAATGCCCTGCTGTTCGTCTCGACGGTCATGCTGCTGTTGATGGCTTCCTATTGTCTGGAGCGGGCAAGCCGTCTAAGTTATCTGTTTGCGCTGCGCGGACGCTTGCTGCAAGTGCAGTTGCTGGAGTTTGCACGCACCGATGCGCTGACCCGCCTGTTCAATCGACGTTATCAGGATGAAGTGCTGACGTCGGTCTGGGAACGTGCCCGGAAAAATCCGGCAAACGTGGCGATCATTTTGCTGGACATCGACCACTTCAAATCCTACAACGACAACTACGGCCATCCACAGGGTGATGTTTGCCTCAAGTTGCTCTGCAAGGCAATCCAGCAAAGCGCAAATGACGGCGGTGCAGTGGCCTTCCGGTTCGGCGGTGAAGAGGTGCTGGTATTGATGAATGCCGATGCCGGGCAGGCCACGAAGATGGCCGAGACCCTGAAAGCCACGGTGGCCGCCCTCAAGCTGCCGCACCTGGCCCTGGGCGAAGACGCGCACGTCACCATCAGTCTTGGCGTCGCGTCGGGGATTGCCCCTCTGATCACTTACGATACGCTGATCAGCGCTGCCGATAACGCGCTGTACGCCGCCAAGCACGCCGGGCGCAACTGTGTATTTTGCCAGCCATAATGGCTCCTGACATCTTTACCCCGCCCGCTTCCGGCTTTAATCTCGACGCGCAATCATTTGGCTGGGAGCCACTGCATGAGCGTGCATATCGACATCAATACAAACCCCACGGAAGAGGATCGTCTGGCGATTCTGGAACCGTTGAAGCGTTTCAATGCCGAGCAGGCGGGTGACGGGAAGTCAGAGAAGGTGGCGATGTTTATTCGCGATGATCAGACCCGGGAAGTTCTCGGTGGCCTGCACGCGCGCATTTTTTATCAGTGGTTGTTTATCGAGTTGCTGGTCGTGCCGGAACAAACCCAGGGCCAGGGCATGGGCTCACGCCTGATGCAGATGGCCGAGGATCTGGCCGTCGAGAAGGGCTGTGTCGGGATTTGGCTGGACACCTTCGACTTCCAGGCACCGGATTTCTACCGCCGTCACGGTTACACCGAGTTCGGCCAGATCGATGACTATCCGCCCGGCAGCAAGCGCTTCTTTTTCCAGAAGCGCCTGCCGGGCGAACAGTCCTGATCCCTATGTCAGACCTTGAATCGGCCGACCAGGTCGTTGAAGGAAATGGCCAGGCGAGACAACTCCTGACTTGAAGCGCTGGTCTGGTGAGCGCCAGCGGCGGTCTGGGTGGAGAGGTCCTGGATGTTGACCAGGTTGCGGTCCACCTCGCGGGCGACATGGGATTGTTCTTCGGATGCGGTCGCAATCAGCATGTTGCGATCGTTGATCTCGGCAATGCTCTTGGCGATGCGCTCCAGCGACTGGCCGGTGGCCTGGGCCAGCGACTGGGTGTTGCTCGCCAGCGTGCGGCTGTTGCCCATGGCGCGCACGGCCTGATCGGCACTGGCCTGGACGCTGCCGATCATGGTTTCGATTTCGCCCGTGGACGCCTGAGTGCGGGCCGCCAAGGCGCGTACTTCGTCTGCTACCACGGCAAAACCACGCCCTTGCTCGCCCGCACGGGCAGCCTCGATGGCCGCATTGAGCGCCAACAGGTTGGTCTGCTCGGCAATACCGCGAATCACATCGAGCACCTTGCCGATCTCGCGAACACGCCCGGCGAGCTCTTCAACCATCGTGGTCGAACTGCTGATCTCGTTGCTGACGTTGTTGATCGCAGTCACTGCGTCGCGGGCCTGATCACGGCCAGTAGCCGCTTCAGTGCTGGTCTGCTTCGAGGCGTCGGAGGTGGACATGGCGTTGCGCGCCACTTCTTCGACCGCTGCGGTCATTTCGTTGACGGCGGTAGCGGCCTGCTGGATTTCATCGTTCTGTCGCGTCAGGCCACGACTGCTTTCTTCGGTCACCGCATTCAGTTCTTCTGCAGCCGAGGCCAACTGGTCGGCGGCGCTGGATATCTGCCCGATGGTGCTCTTGAGGCTGGCCTGCATGTCACCCAGGGCCGCGAGCATCAAGCCTGCTTCATCGCGGTGAGTGCTGACAATCGGCTGGGTCAGATCGCCACCGGCAATACGCTGCGCACTGACCAGTGCGGAAGCGATGGGTGAACTGATTACCCGACTGATAAACAGTGCCAGGACAAACGCGACCACGAACGCCACGCCGATACCGATGTACAGATTGAGGTTGGCTGTCGACTCTGTCTTCTCGGCAGCGATAGCGCCTTCGCCGATCTGACGATTGTTGGAGCCAACCATGATGCTCAGCTCGTCCATGACCTTGAGGTAGGCCGTGCGGACCTCGCCATCGACCAGCGCCCTTGCCGTACCAAGATCACCGGAAGTTATGATGCCCATCGCCCGATCAACCAGCGCTTGATAGGCGGGCCAGTCCTTGTCCATCTGATCGCCCGCAGCGCGTTCGTCATCTTCAAGTGGCGTGGCACGATAGGTTGAATACGCCTTTTCTGCTTCAGCGCGGTTTTTTCGCAGGCTGGCGATGACATCATCTTTTGCACCTTGCGACGGATTGGCAGCCACGACCGTGATGAGGCGATACAGGTCACGATTCTGTTCGACCACATTGGTCATCGCCTCGTTGGTTTTGGACACCGACACCAGGTTGTTGGAAAACGCGAGTTTGAGATTGCTCGCAAGTTCGGCAATACCCCGACTGGCAACCGTACCCACCCCGAGGGTAATCAACGCACACAGTGCGAATGAGATGAATAGCTTGGTAGAAAGCTTGGCGTTGTAGAACCAGTTCATAATCGGAATTCTCGCGTTAGCATTGGCGGAGAATGCGCGGTTTTGCAGGGGATACCGGCAATTTTCGAACGTTGTGTAGAAGTGTCTATCGGCAACGCTACGCATCACTGAAGCTGCACAACCATGCGTTTCATCCGGTCAAGTGATCGCGGCTCATATTCCCTCGCTGCAATGCCTTGAAACAGGCTGAGCCTGGCGACCCAACTGTGTAACAAGAACTTTCCACGCCTGCTGCGTTACTATCCGGCCTACGATCCATCAGAGCCTTGAATCAGGATGTCCTCTTCGTCCGCCGAACACTCCGAATCACTGCCATCCATCCTCGCAGGCCCACTGTTACGTCGTCAGGAAGCCGGCCGTCTGGTGCTGTGGCTGGTAGGTTCGCGCCCGCTGAACCTGACGTTGAGTCTGCGTCATGGCGCTGCTGATGGTTCATCAAGCGGCTTTATCGATTACCCCCTGACCGGCCAGCAGTGTCAGGTTGTTGCAGTGGGTCGCCATGCGTTCATTCACCTGATCGACCTGCAACTGGAGGCCGACCTGCCCCTGGACACATGGGTCGATTACGACCTGCGGGTCGAGGGCGAACCGGGCGGTATTGCAGAATGGGCACCGCACCTGCTGTACGAAGGTGCCGGTTATCCGGACTTTGTCGTGCGCAGCAGCATCGACCATTTGCTGCACGGCTCCTGCCGCAAGCCACACCATTGCGCCGCAGAAGGCCTGCTCTGTGTCGACCGTTTGCTGGCCGACACCCAAGACCCACTGCAACGCCCTGCCCTGTTGATGATGAGCGGCGACCAGATTTACGCCGATGACGTCGCCGGCCCGATGCTGCGCGCCATTCATGCGCTGATCGAACGGCTGGGCCTGTTCGACGAGCAACTCGACGGTGCGGTGGTCGATGACAGCGCCAGCCTTTATCGGCATCCGGCCAGTTATTACCAGCGTGCCGACCTGCTGCCTGCACTGAAAAGCAACGACACCCTGCGCGAGCGTTTCTTCGGCGGCGCAAGCAAGCCGGTGTTCACCAGCAGCACCGCCGACAACCACCTGGTGACCCTGGCAGAAGTCATTGCGATGTACCTGCTGGTCTGGTCGCCTACGCCCTGGACGTTGATCGAGCCGGACATGCCACAACTCGACGCCGAGGAGCTGGAACGTTACGCCAAAGAGCAGCAACTGATCGATGGTTTCGTTGCCGGGCTGGGCGGCGTGGCGCGGGCGATGGCGCATGTGCCGTGCATGATGATCTTCGATGACCATGACATCACCGATGACTGGAACCTGTCGGCGAACTGGGAAGAAACTGCGTATGGCCACCCGTTCTCGAAGCGCATCATCGGCAACGCCCTGCTTGCCTACTTGCTCTGTCAGGGCTGGGGCAACAATCCTGACGCGCTCAACGAACTCGTCGGGCAGGCGCATGCCCTCAGTAGCGAGGCTGTGCGCAACGATCACTGGCTGGACAGCGCCTCCCAGAACACCCTGATCGATCATCTGCTGAAGTTTCAGCAGTGGCATTATGTGCTGCCGACCCACCCGGCGCTGGTGGTGCTGGACACCCGGACCCGGCGCTGGCGCAGCGAATCGAATTTCAACCATCCGTCAGGCTTGCTGGACTGGGAAGCACTCTGCGAACTGCAACAGGAACTGATCGATCATGAGTCAGCCATTATCGTGTCGCCTGCCCCGGTGTTTGGCGTCAAGCTGATAGAGGCGATACAGCGGGTTTTCAGCTGGTGCGGCTATCCGTTGCTGGTGGATGCAGAGAACTGGATGGCCCACCGCGGCGCAGCCAATGTCATTCTGAACATCTTTCGCCACTCCAGAACACCGGGCAATTACGTGATTCTCTCAGGCGATGTGCACTACTCGTTCGTCTACGAGATTCTGATTCGCCATCGCAGCGGCAGCCCGCATATCTGGCAGATCACCAGCAGCGGTATCAAGAATGAATTCCCCCGACGCTTGCTGGATACTTTTGATCGGCTGAATCGCTGGTTATACTCACCCCGCTCACCATTGAACTGGTTCACCAAGCGACGCCTGATGAAGGTCATCCCGCGCACGCCCGAGCACAGCAAGGCCGGTGAACGCTTATGGAATTCGGCAGGTGTCGGTCAGGTATTTTTCAATGACCAAGGCCAGCCGACACGGATCAACCAGCTCAATGCCAATGGTGACTCGCCCACTCGTTTCGTCGAACCGGAGGAATACAGAGACGAACGGTCCGGTAACGATCGCGGTTTTCTGGAAAACAACCGGGAAACAAGGGATAGTCACCGCTAAACTTATCGGCGATTGCCGGGTCGATAGTTGCTACCAGTCAGGTTTGCGGCACGCCCTGGCAAGCATTATTTCCTGGAGAGCGCCCCCGTGATTACCAATCAACGCATAGCCAGACTCAACGCCTGGGGCGCGCATGGCTTCACCGCCACCGGCGTCGTCCTTGCGTTTCTGGCAACTATCGCCCTGTTCAACAATGAACCCAAAGCCTGCCTGCTGTGGCTCGGTGCCGCTCTGATTGTCGACGGAGTGGACGGCTCGCTGGCTCGCAAGGTCAACACGACCTCGGTATTGCCGCACTTTGACGGCTCGGTACTGGATCTGGTCATCGACTACCTGACCTACGTGTTTATCCCGGCCCTGTTCATCTACCGCTACATTCCGGTGCCGGACTACACGTTGCTGTTGAGCGTGTCGGTGATTCTGGTTTCGTCGCTGTTTTGCTTCTGCAATGTCGATATGAAGAGCAAGGACAACTACTTTCAGGGCTTCCCCGCCGCCTGGAACGTCGTTGCGCTGTGCCTTTATATTCTGTCACCCGCGCCGTGGCTGACGTTCATTACCATCATCGCCCTGGCGTTGCTGACCATGACCCGCATGAAGTTTCTGCACCCGTTCCGCGTGCGCCGTTTCATGCCGCTCAACATTGCAGTCACCACGGTATGGCTGCTGGCCAGCGCGCTGCTGATTATCAACCATCCGCACAATGGTCCGCTCGTCATGGGCTTGTGGCTGGCGATGTCAGCGTATTTTCTGGGGATTTGTATCTGGAGAACGTCGCTGGAATGGCTGGGCCGGCTCAAGGCCTGACTTGAAGACCTGAACCCGCTTGCTCGCTGACTGCCTTGCGCAGTCAGCAAGTGTTGTACGGATCAGTGTTTAGCGTCAGCCTGCATCTCTGCATGAGGCTGCGTCTTGCCGAATAGAAACGTCGTATAGCAAACCAGCCCCAACCCGCCAAGGGCCAACAGGCCGCCTACAATGCCGACATTCGCCACGCCCAGGTGACTGCTGACGACGCTGCCCAGCAGGGCACCGCCGCCAATGCCGATGTTGAATATCCCCGAGAACAGCGCCATCGCCACGTCGGTCGCATCCGGCGCCAGCGCCAGCACGCGCGCCTGCAGCAACAGCCCGAAGCACATGATCGCCATCCCCCAGACCACGGTCAGCGTGCCGAGCATCGTAGCGTCGCCAGACAGTGGCAACAGCATCAGCAAGCAGACCGCCAGGGTGCCAATGGCAGTGATCAACAGACCGTTTGGAAACCGGTCGCTGAACAGGCTGAACACAATCGAGCCCATGATTCCGGCACCGCCGAAGACCAGCAGCAAGATGGTGGTCATTTCACCGCTGAGGCGCGATACGGTCTGCGTGAACGGCTCGATGTAGCTGTAGGCGGTGAAGTGCGCAGTCACCACGATGGCTGTCAGAAGGTAGATGGCCATCAGGCGCGGACGCTTGAACAGGATGGGCAGGCTGCGTAGCGAGCCGGAGTTCTGGCTCGGCAGTAACGGCAACGCGCGTGCCAGTAGAAAAACCACCAGCGCAGCGACTCCGGCGATACCCAGGAATGTGGTGCGCCAGCCAAGAGCTTCACCCAGCACACGTCCCAACGGAATACCCAGAACCATCGCCAGCGAAGTGCCGGTCGCCAGCAAACCGAGGGCCTGGACTTGTTTGCCCGGCGGCGCGATGCGCACGGCAAGGGACGCCGTGACCGACCAGAACACCGCATGCGCAAACGCAATGCCGACCCGGCTCACCAGCAGAATCGCGAAACTGGACGCCATCGCAGAGATGACGTGGCTGACCACAAACAGGCCGAACACAAACATCAACAGTTTGCGGCGCTCAATGTTGCGCGTCACCAACATCATGGGCAGCGACATCAACGAGACGACCCAGGCGTAGATCGTCAGCATCAAACCGACTTGTGCCGGCGTCATGTCGAAGCTCTGGCCGATGTTGCTCAGCAAGCCGATCGGCACAAACTCGGTGGTGTTGAAAATAAAGGCCGCCAGGGCCAGCGCGAAAACGCCCAGCCAGCTGCCGGTGTGCTCACCGGTTTGTTCATTGGGAGGTGAAGTGATCAAGAATCTACAGCTCTCTAAAAATGTTCCGACCTGATGGCCGACCGCCACGCCTTGAAAGCACGCATGGCACCTGTACCGAAAACCACGGCTCGCCCCACTGAAAAACCAACGCAAAAACGCTCCGCTCGACAGTCATGATCGAGCGCAGTGTGCAAAGTGGATTATTGTGAATATGGGGGATCCAGCCAGGATGTGAATTCTACGGACCGCTCAGGTGGATCACAACCCGTCCATACGTCTGAGACTTTACAAGTGACCGCCGGTAGGCAGTTGCCTTAAAACGCGAACGCCCCGCCTGTCGAGTGACTGGCGGGGCGTGCGAGCTGAATAGATCGCCTGTCTGAATCAGACTTTGCGAACGAACTCGGACTTCAGCTTCATGGCGCCGATGCCATCAATCTTGCAATCGATATCGTGGTCGCCATCGACCAGACGGATATTCTTGACCTTGGTGCCGACCTTGACCACCAGCGATGAGCCTTTGACTTTCAGGTCCTTGATCACTGTGATGGTATCGCCGTCCTGCAGCACATTGCCCGTGGAGTCCTTGATGACCTTCACGTCGTCGGAAGCATCGGCGCTGCTGGCGTCAGCGGACCATTCATGGGCGCATTCCGGGCAGATCAGCAGGCTGCCGTCTTCGTAGGTGTATTCGGAATTGCATTTCGGGCAGGACGGTAAGCTCACAATGGTTCTCGCATCAAGGGGGGTAAAAACCATGAATTATAAAGGGCTTTTCCCGTTTCAGGTTAAAGACCGGTTTTTTACCCCTCCCTACCGACCTCGACGATTGGACAGATGCCGATACCTGAGCTAGTGTGCCGTCTCAAAATTAACTTCTCTCATGCCTGCGTGCTCATTGCCGCGCGGGCTCGCTGTATTTTGTTCAAAATATCTTCTCCCTTAGCGTTCCAAACG
>NZ_ATDK01000210.1 GCF_000444135.1 Pseudomonas avellanae BPIC 631 | reverse complement strand
TCGGTCTCGGCATTCCTGCTGAACCGCTCTTCCGATCTCAGTACTATCATGGTGAATGTGTTTACGTTCAACCTCACCAAGCTGTTTCACTTGACAAATTTTACTGTGCTCGCTGTGAATCTCGAGATCGGAAGAGCGTCGTGTAGGGAAAGAGTGTAGATCTCGGTGGTCGCCGTATCATTAAAAAAAAAAAAAAAAAAAA
>NZ_ATDK01000209.1 GCF_000444135.1 Pseudomonas avellanae BPIC 631 | reverse complement strand
TCGGTCTCGGCATTCCTGCTGAACCGCTCTTCCGATCTGCTACATATATAATTGTCATATGTATTCTGTATTATGCACATATGTATGTATAAATCTCTGCAGAGACCATACTTTACGTAATCTCGAGATCGGAAGAGCGTCGTGTAGGGAAAGAGTGTAGATCTCGGTGGTCGCCGTATCATTAAAAAAAAAAAAAAAAAAAA
>NZ_ATDK01000208.1 GCF_000444135.1 Pseudomonas avellanae BPIC 631 | reverse complement strand
TAGCGTCCATCAAACAGTGGTCTTCAGGCACTGGGCTAAGTGCACATTCTGTTTCGTTACTCCCAAACCCTGTGTTCCACAGCACCATAGTGGCGGTCACAAGATTCAGCCCTCTACCCCAATAGCGTTTTTGTCTCTTTAGGCTCTAGTGTACTGTCTCAAAACTAACTTCTCTCATGCCTGCGTGGTCATTGCCGCGCGGGCTCGCTGTATTTTTTTCAAAATATCTTCTCCCTT
>NZ_ATDK01000207.1 GCF_000444135.1 Pseudomonas avellanae BPIC 631 | reverse complement strand
TGTTTTCGAAAAAATCAGCCACCAACTAACGGAAAATTCAAATCTTATCAATAGCTTAGCTTGCAGGTTATGGGTAACTTATTTCGAAAACAGTACACTAGCGAGGGCGGGAATACCGCCAAAATTTTCCTGACAGTTGGCGGCGGCAAAAACTGAGCGCAACACCTGACCAATCCGGTACGGTGAACCTATGTCATATCATGAACTCAGCATTGAAGAACGCATCACGATCCAGTTTGGCCA
>NZ_ATDK01000206.1 GCF_000444135.1 Pseudomonas avellanae BPIC 631 | reverse complement strand
CTGCCTGCCTGAAAGTGTCCGGATGGCCGTGGAATCGGTGTCCGGATGCTCGTGGAATGAGTGTCCGGATGGTCGTGGAATCCGCAGTCCAATCGCGCCTACCAAAAAAATCCGCTCTGCCGGGCGGTAAAAAAAGGGTCAACCGAAAGGTTGACCCTTTTTTGTTGAAGATTTTTCGTGCAAATGCCCCACATTGGCCTGCATCCAGTGACGTTCCGCCTCACATAGCCGTCGCGGCGCAATATTATGCCGGGCCCGTAATCACTGCACATAAATAGAAACGCTTTTTTGTCGCGATAGCACTGGCGACGCAGATTGCGACGTAAGTGACGGCTGAG
>NZ_ATDK01000205.1 GCF_000444135.1 Pseudomonas avellanae BPIC 631 | reverse complement strand
AAAAGCGTTTTTTCAACTATCGTGCGACGCTCCGCGTCGCATGCAGTTCTGGACGCTCTGCGTCCTCTTTGTGGCGCTCCGCGTCACACAGCGGTTCTGCAAGGTCAGTGATGTTTGTTTACGGCTCAAGGCACCTTTTCGCCCCTCGGCGCCCTACTTTGAGGGACCAAAGTAGGCAAAGTCCCAGCTCCGTTTCCGGCCCGACTTC
>NZ_ATDK01000204.1 GCF_000444135.1 Pseudomonas avellanae BPIC 631 | reverse complement strand
TACAGATGCCCTATCGAAATGATGACGGAAATGATGTCCAAGCATCATGAGAGTCCATCCCTAACTCAATAGCCGGGTGTTGCACTCAGCCTCTGAAACCGCCCCGTCATTTAACGACGTCAGCGCCGACTCCACTGTGCCGTCATTATGTGGCGCTAAGTACGAAAAAGGTTCCTGGACGAGGCTGGATTCCGCAAACAGGAGCCAGGTTGTTTGACGCCTTTTTTGCCTAAGGATCCTCCGATCAACTCACCGCGCCGTGGCCGATAGCCGGACTTTTCCTAAAATAAGCCGCTATTTGTTGAAAAATCGATCGATTAATCGCGCAT
>NZ_ATDK01000203.1 GCF_000444135.1 Pseudomonas avellanae BPIC 631 | reverse complement strand
ACTGTTTTCGAAAAAACCAGCTACTAACTAACGTAAAATTCAAATTTTATCAATAACTTAGGTTGCAGGACACGGGTAAATTATTTCGCAAACAGTACACTAGGGTAGTAATTTCGTCGCCCATCGTGGAGAGGATGGAGGCGATAGAAGATTGCTCTCTCAGCTTTGGAAGTTTGATCCGTATACGCCCAAGCGCACCGCGTGATACCCGTTTGTGAGTAGTGCCACCACTTCTATCACTGACAACCTGAAACCACCCTGGCATCGAAAAAAGATTAACTAGGAACGCTCTATCAGCTAAGGAAACTCTGAAAAA
>NZ_ATDK01000202.1 GCF_000444135.1 Pseudomonas avellanae BPIC 631 | reverse complement strand
CTTTGGTCCCTCAAAGTAGGGCGCCGAGAGGCGAAAAGGTGACTCAAGTCGAGCCAGAGTCCAACTGACATCGCAAAACCGCTGTGTGACGCTCTGTATTACAGATCTGCGCCGGACACTCAAGATCGGACGCAGAGCGTCCAGAACGGCATGCGACGCGGAGCGTCGCACGATAGTTGATAATCAAAGCGCTTTTTTATC
>NZ_ATDK01000201.1 GCF_000444135.1 Pseudomonas avellanae BPIC 631 | reverse complement strand
GTTACCCATAACCTGCAAGCTAAGCTATTGATAAGATTTGAATTTTCCGTTAGTTGGTGGCTGATTTTTTCGAAAACAGTACACTAGACAGGGAGAGTGGTGGGATGCTGGGCTGGATCAGAGATCCAATAAAGGATTTTTATGCGCGAACTGATCGCAGTGGCTGGTTATCACTTTACCGAGATGATGGGCACATTGATGATCAAACAATCGTCAATGACGTAACAAGAGCAAATTTCAGAATACATCCTGTCGGCCCTCTGGGCCGAAGCGAAGGGTGTGTCACCATGACATCTAAAATAGCATTTGATCAGCTAAGCAAATACCTACACAATATGGAGGGAGATAGACCTCAAGGATCCGGACAGAAATACTTCGGCATTCTAGACGTAATAGACCCGAGAGAAAGAAAATGATGAGTATTATTAAAGTACTCATTAAGTTTTTCGTGTTTTTTTTGATAGCGTCACTCCTCACACGACACCTTATTGGAAGCGGACTGGTTCAAAAAGGACTTGGAACCTCTATCGGTGACACGCTGTATACAACTTTCTCTAACCTCTTCAACGTCAATGGATCCGAGCAGGCAGAAACATTGATAATCAGCGTGCTGCTTATCGCCTCCTTGGTTTTTGTGACTATACTTGGCTGGCTGATTTCAATTATCACTTCAAGACGACATCAAGGAAAACTTGAAAAATAGGAGTTGTATCACTGCACCGAATACACCTTTGGCTTTTGTAATAGGCAGCGAAAAATGCTGCTTATTGCCCAAAAAACGTAGCCACGCTTTTGGTAATAGCCGGCCATAAATGGAATAATACCCCCCCCCC
>NZ_ATDK01000200.1 GCF_000444135.1 Pseudomonas avellanae BPIC 631 | reverse complement strand
GTACTGTTTGCGAAATAATTTACCCGTGTCCCGCAACCTAAGTTATTGATAAAATTTGAATTTTACGTTAGTTAGTAGCTGGTTTTTTCGAAAACAGTACACTATGGTGCGTGTAAGATTTTACGACAGCAGGAGTTCTGATGACGGGTGCTTGACCGTGCGCCGTTGGGCCTTTCAGGCGGCGTTGGGCGTTTACATTGCGAGCTGTATTTGTAGGGTTTTTCTCTAGGGAACCTCCGAACAAGTCTCAAATATGCGAAAATCGCCTGACCACCTGATCCGAGCCGCCCATGAGCCAAATGAGCTTTTCCGACGTTGAGTACGCAGGCAAACGCAAGCAAACCCGCCGC
>NZ_ATDK01000199.1 GCF_000444135.1 Pseudomonas avellanae BPIC 631 | reverse complement strand
TTCGGCCAGTGCTCATCACTGAGCATTAATCGGGGCATTGCAGGCTCGTATTGGTGTTGTGTGAGAACTCCAACAATACGGGCCTGTTCTCACATGGATCAATAGGTTACGTCGAAACGGGAACAGACCCTAGTGTACTGTTTTCGAAATAAGTTACCCATAACCTGCAAGCTAAGCTATTGATAAGATTTGAATTTTCCGTTAG
>NZ_ATDK01000198.1 GCF_000444135.1 Pseudomonas avellanae BPIC 631 | reverse complement strand
TTTTCGAAATAAGTTACCCATAACCTGCAAGCTAAGCTATTGATAAGATTTGAATTTTCCGTTAGTTGGTGGCTGATTTTTTCGAAAACAGTACACTAGCTGTATAAAACCTAAAGCCACAGCGCTAGTGTGCTGTCTCAAAAATAAATGCTCTGTAAAATCGTCTATTCTTGCTCGTTGATTACACCGTTGGAGGCGAAGAAATGAGCGCCCAAGATATCGTCCTGAGTCCTGAAGAAA
>NZ_ATDK01000197.1 GCF_000444135.1 Pseudomonas avellanae BPIC 631 | reverse complement strand
GTGCTCATCACTGAGCATTAATCGGGGCATTGCAGGCTCGTATTGGTGTTGTGTGAGAACTCCAACAATACGGGCCTGTTCTCATAGGGATCAATAGGTTACGTGGAAACGGGAACATACCCTAGTGTACTGTTTTCGAAAAAATCAGCCACCAACTAACGGAAAATTCAAATCTTATCAATAGCTTAGCTTGCAGGTTATGGGTAACTTATTTCGAAAA
>NZ_ATDK01000196.1 GCF_000444135.1 Pseudomonas avellanae BPIC 631 | reverse complement strand
ACGTAAAATTCAAATTTTATCAATAACTTAGGTTGCAGGACACGGGTAAATTATTTCGCAAACAGTACACTAGCGCCGCGGTAACGTCGGCGCTTTTTTTTTATTATCGGATCCGTACTCTGCACCGCATTACTTCGCATTGACTGTGGGTTGGCCGTCTGCGAAATTGCACTCCACTTGAACAGCCGTTTGCATTCAACTTGACCAGTCGTTTGCATTCGTTCTCACCACCGATTGCATCGGATTTGACCAGCACGCTTTGTAACCATGATCGGCAGAGAACGGCCAAAAGGAGCCAGTCGGACACGTCTAGGAAATTCGGGGCGATTCACTGCTTGAGGGTTGCGTAAGGGTTGGACTGGATCAGCGAAAGAATCCGAATAAGGCAGACCGTGGCATTTCTGAAGGAGGTGCTTTCGGGGTATGCGGACCTAAGATATATCTGCCCCGAATGCAACTCCCAGAAACTCAAATTTTGAAGCGCTGAATTATAATGTTCTCTTCCATTCAGCTAGTGTACTGTTTTCGAAATAAGTTACCCATAACCTGCAAGCTAAGCTATTGATAAGATTTGAATTTTCCGTTAGTTGGTGGCTGATTTTTTCGAAAACA
>NZ_ATDK01000195.1 GCF_000444135.1 Pseudomonas avellanae BPIC 631 | reverse complement strand
TGTCCTCGGTGCCTCCAGCTACACCTTTGCCGAGGCCACCTGGTCGCAGAAACTGCCCGACTGGCTGGGCTCGCACGTCCGATGCTTTGCTTTTTTCGGCGGCACAACGCAGATACTGGTGCCCGATAATCTGCGCAGTGGCGTGACTAAAGCGCACCGTTACGAGCCGGATATCAACCCCAGCTACCGCGATCTGGCCGAGCATTACGGCGTCGCCGTCTTGCCTGCTCGCTCGCGCAAGCCCAAGGACAAAGCCAAGGTCGAAGTCGGTGTTCAAGTGGTCGAGCGCTGGATCCT
>NZ_ATDK01000194.1 GCF_000444135.1 Pseudomonas avellanae BPIC 631 | reverse complement strand
GGACGCGGAGCGTCCAGAGCTGCATGCGACGCAGAGCGTCGCACGATAGTTGAGATTATCGTTGCGCACGCTCCTGCGTCGGAATGCGTTGCGTGACGCTCTGCGTCACAGCTCTGCGCTGCACAGCGCATTCAAGATCGGACGCGGAGCGTCCAGAACGGCATGCGACGCGGAGCGTCTCACGATAGTTGAGGTTATCGTTGCGTACGCTCCAGCGTCGGAATGC
>NZ_ATDK01000193.1 GCF_000444135.1 Pseudomonas avellanae BPIC 631 | reverse complement strand
CTAACGGAAAATTCAAATCTTATCAATAGCTTAGCTTGCAGGTTATGGGTAACTTATTTCGAAAACAGTACACTAGGTCTTTCTCGTGGTTGTTTGCGGTAGCTAATAAGATGGAGATTGATTTAGGAGAAGCGTTTAGGAAAAAATTTCCTAAAGTTTGTCCCTATTGTTTGGCTCAAGTGTGTCAGTGTGCTGAGACTCATAGGGCTCCGGTAAATAATCTACCAGTCCATGCGGTAAGAGGTGAGCTGACCGCCAAATATGACGCTCAAAAGCGAAGTTTCCCTGAGCTTGCTCTAGTGTACTGTTTTCGAAAAAATCAGCCACCAACTAACGGAAAATTCAAATCTTATCAATAGCTTAGCTTGCAGGTTATGGGTAACTTATTTCGAAAA
>NZ_ATDK01000192.1 GCF_000444135.1 Pseudomonas avellanae BPIC 631 | reverse complement strand
GAGCATTTTGCTGATCGACTCCACTTCGATTTGGCGCAGACCGCCGGCTTCCAGCAAATCTGCCCAGCAGCCGTTGGCCGTGAAGAGGTTTTTGAGCGGTCGAGGTTTGTAAGCAGGCGGTGCAGAGGCCACGTCAGCAGGATGGCTCCTCATCGTGGTGAATGACGGCGGTGATGGCCAATCCGCCTGGCCCTTCTCTCATCGAAACGCTCACGCAAGA
>NZ_ATDK01000191.1 GCF_000444135.1 Pseudomonas avellanae BPIC 631 | reverse complement strand
TGCGCTCCGACTGCCTGTCCAAGTGGACGTGGGGCAGGTGTCCAAGTGAGCTTGGAATGAGTGTCCAAATGATCGTGGGCTGAGTGTCCAAGTGTCGTGGAATCCGCACCTACACCTTGGATGGGGGAAGGGTGGTTACAGGGCCCTGGAAGCACCTAGGCACCTAGGAGGGTGTAGACAAAATCATGTGGTGAGTCGGCGCGCGAGTATTCGAGCCTCGGCCAACCAAACCCATACCTCGCT
>NZ_ATDK01000190.1 GCF_000444135.1 Pseudomonas avellanae BPIC 631 | reverse complement strand
ATAAACGCTCCACGACGACCTCTTCACTTCGAAAAAAGAGGTCGATAGTAGTGAATAGTCCTGCGTTGCTGCCTGCCTGAAAGTGTCCGGATGGCCGTGGAATCGGTGTCCGGATGCTCGTGGAATGAGTGTCCGGATCAGCGTGGAATCAGTGTCCGGATGTTGGTGGAATGGGTGTCCGGATGGTCGTGGAATCCGCA
>NZ_ATDK01000189.1 GCF_000444135.1 Pseudomonas avellanae BPIC 631 | reverse complement strand
CTTGTCCGCAATGATCACTTCTGCATCGGGCACCTTGGCAATCAACGAGGCCGCCTGCGAACAATCATTGGTCTGGCCTCCGGTCACGTCAAATGCAATAGGCAGCCCACAAGCGTCTACAGCCAAGTGAATCTTGCTGGTGTTACCGGCTCGGCTTTTTCCGATGGCCTGGTCCTGCGTGCTGGCAGCACCTGCGCTGTGCTGATGAGCCTT
>NZ_ATDK01000188.1 GCF_000444135.1 Pseudomonas avellanae BPIC 631 | reverse complement strand
TGGCCAAACTGGATCGTGATGCGTTCTTCAATGCTGAGTTCATGATATGACATAGGTTCACCGTACCGGATTGGTCAGGTGTTGCGCTCAGTTTTTGCCGCCGCCCTGTTTTGATACCGGTGCATGGAAGTGTGTAACGGCACGTGAAGCAGGAGTACCTGAGAGGTATCGAGGGTTCGGTCTTCCCTCCTCCCAATACAACAGTTGGCTGATCCGACTACCCACCTACACAGGGAAGACAATACTAGTGTACTGTTTGCGAAATAATTTACCCGTGTCCCGCAACCTAAGTTATTGATAAAATTTGAATTTTACGTTAGTTAGTAGCTGGTTTTTTCGAAAACAGT
>NZ_ATDK01000187.1 GCF_000444135.1 Pseudomonas avellanae BPIC 631 | reverse complement strand
TGTTTTCGAAAAAATCAGCCACCAACTAACGGAAAATTCAAATCTTATCAATAGCTTAGCTTGCAGGTTATGGGTAACTTATTTCGAAAACAGTACACTAGCTTTTTCATCCGGGTCAGTTAGCATGGGCAGCCGCACACACAAAGTATTCCGGAGAATTGCATGCAGTTGACAGCCTTAAAAGGCGCCTTGACCAGCGAGGAGCGCTCTGCAATTGCCGAGATCGAAGCAACCACCAACGTTTTGCGGCTGGTTACCCGTCTGACAGGTATGCGCTTTGCGAGTATTGCGAAGTTTACCGAAGAAGACTGGATAGCCTGTTCGGTATATGACCCCACTGACCTGGGGATCGGCGAAGGTGACGCCTTCGCGCTGGAAACAACGCTGTGCGGTGAGTTTTGTATCAACCCCCAGGCGTTGTTCATTCCGCAGATCAGTAAAAGCGGCCGGTACGCGAACTTCCCGGTGGTGAAACGCTACGCCATCGAAAGTTATGCTGGCGTGCCGATCTTTCTTCCGGACGGCCGGCTGTATGGCGCGATGTGCGCGCTGGACTCCCGCGTAACGCTGTTTGACGATCCGGAACTTGCAGAAACGCTGACCCTGTTCGCGCGCCTGATCGGGTGTATTTTCTTCGCCAACATGACCGAAACAGACTAGGGTCTGTTCCCGTTTCACATTGGTAGCCACAGAAAAGCGCAGGCCATTGCTATGACGCTTTCATAGTTTCTCT
>NZ_ATDK01000186.1 GCF_000444135.1 Pseudomonas avellanae BPIC 631 | reverse complement strand
GAGGGGCGAAAAGGTGCCTTGATCAGTGAACATATCCAACTGACATCGCAGAACCGCTGTGTTGTGCTCCATGCCATAGATCTGCGCCGCACGATAGTTGTATCGTTGCCGCAGCACAGCGTTGTGCCTGGCCCGCAGTCACTGCACATAAACGAAAGCGCTTTTTCATCGCTATGGCATTGACGACGCAGAGTGCGACGTAAGTGACGGCTGAG
>NZ_ATDK01000185.1 GCF_000444135.1 Pseudomonas avellanae BPIC 631 | reverse complement strand
TTTCTTCAGGACTCAGGACGATATCTTGGGCGCTCATTTCTTCGCCTCCAACGGTGTAATCAACGAGCAAGAATAGACGATTTTACAGAGCATTTATTTTTGAGACAGCACACTAGATAAAACTCTTTTCTTGACGCGGTATAAACACTTCCCACGCTGATGATGGTAAAGGTTAATATTATTCCGGGGCGGTTTCAGAGGCTGAGTGCAACACCCGGCTATTGAGTTAGGGATGGACTCTCATGATGCTTGGACATCATTTCCGTCATCATTTCGATAGGGCATCTGTA
>NZ_ATDK01000184.1 GCF_000444135.1 Pseudomonas avellanae BPIC 631 | reverse complement strand
ACTGTTTTCGAAAAAACCAGCTACTAACTAACGTAAAATTCAAATTTTATCAATAACTTAGGTTGCAGGACACGGGTAAATTATTTCGCAAACAGTACACTAGCTATGCCATCGTCGGGACACTTGAGGATTTGTATCGCCTATTCAGCTACCAGCAATTCCTCTATGCGGAGGTTGAATACTATCTGACGGATGAATGGGCGGCATGGCGCAAGCGCCAGTTCAACTACATACAGGGCGGTTTCAGAGGCTGAGTGCAACACCCGGCTATTGAGTTAGGGATGGACTCTCATGATGCTTGGACATCATTTCCGTCATCATTTCGATAGGGCATCTGTA
>NZ_ATDK01000183.1 GCF_000444135.1 Pseudomonas avellanae BPIC 631 | reverse complement strand
TGTACTGTTTGCGAAATAATTTACCCGTGTCCTGCAACCTAAGTTATTGATAAAATTTGAATTTTACGTTAGTTAGTAGCTGGTTTTTTCGAAAACAGTACACTAGGGCACCCAAGGCAGTGGATGAACTCAGAGTGTTGTCGCTGACCGAAAACTGACCCAGTAGAGGCTGTTCTGCCGACTGAAAACTGACCCAGGTGTTCAACTGCTTCTGCTCACTTTTTGAGCAGGAGA
>NZ_ATDK01000182.1 GCF_000444135.1 Pseudomonas avellanae BPIC 631 | reverse complement strand
TTTTCGAAATAAGTTACCCATAACCTGCAAGCTAAGCTATTGATAAGATTTGAATTTTCCGTTAGTTGGTGGCTGATTTTTTCGAAAACAGTACACTAGGTACGAACTGGCGTTCTCCGAATCAGCCTGTGTTCTGGTTGACTTCTCAATCGGCCTTGCGCAGGGCGCACTTTCGGCCTGCTCGAAGGTTTTCGAGCCTATTCGATGGCGGATGATTACGCCTGATTGCCAATAATCTTGGCGGTTGCTTTGTCTAATCATTACAAAAGTTTCTTGATTTGGATCCAATGGTGTATGCTCCATAAGGTCTACACGCCCATGTGGGCGACTGTAGATCTGCAGCTTCTTTCGAGGCTCGTGATTCGACAAAGACTCAAGGTTGGAACGAGGCTTTAGGACATATATTGCAATTTTTGAGAGTATCCCTCTATGCAGGAAGCTTTGAGTTTCACGACTTTTGCAAGCAAGATAGACGAAATATATGGTGAGGCAAATAAGAAGCGGGATTTTGAGTATATGTACTCTTATCTCTGCAGAAATAACTCTTATTTGTCCAGGTCAGTGCTTCGTAATGGAGACGCGAGGCTTTTCTTTGCTAGTGTACTGTTTTCGAAAAAATCAGCCACCAACTAACGGAAAATTCAAATCTTATCAATAGCTTAGCTTGCAGGTTATGGGTAACTTATTTCGAAAA
>NZ_ATDK01000181.1 GCF_000444135.1 Pseudomonas avellanae BPIC 631 | reverse complement strand
TGGGCGCTCATTTCTTCGCCTCCAACGGTGTAATCAACGAGCAAGCATAGACGATTTTACAGAGCATTTATTTTTGAGACAGCACACTAGAGGCTGGTTATATCTGGAGTCCCAAATTCTAAGCTTTAGGTTTTCATTTTGATGAACTTTCTCATCCAAGACCGCAAGAACTGCCTCCTCAGAGAGGTGATGGGTGGCTGACAGAATCTCTGCAAAGAATTGAGCTTTCTTCAGCTCAAATTGGTCTGCGTTCAACATCACTGAGCTATCTTTAAGCTGCTGTCCCTCACAGGTAGTCCACATCACATTCAGATCATGGCCACCATGGCGGAACGGCTTGTCACAGTATGGGCAGTGTTTGACTAACTCTACATTATGCTCAGCGCAGACTTTCAGCTCACAACAGTGAGCACGTCGCCAAAAGGAAAATCCTAAGCGTTCAATATCTTCGGCAACACAAACGGGGCAAAACCCGGCCGCGGTACTATCGGAACCATAGACACTTGAACTACTTATGTATTCGTCTCTAGAGTAGGAAATATCTTGAATGTTTTTAAAAACTTCTCTTAACGGGTACTCAGTATGTTTATGAAGTATTTTGTTGAAACCGTAGCAACCAATCCACCCGTGCATTCCGGCGATTAACAAGATATCCGCGCCAAAGAGGCTGTTTCTGGGAAACTTCCGAAATACATCTTCGGAGGAATTTTTTCCTTTAATTAGAAGAGTTCTTGCCACAAAGGAACGCACCGTCTCCTCAGGCTGAATAGCTAATGTACTGTTTGCGAAATAATTTACCCGTGTCCCGCAACCTAAGTTATTGATAAAATTTGAATTTTACGTTAGTTAGTAGCTGGTTTTTTCGAAAACA
>NZ_ATDK01000180.1 GCF_000444135.1 Pseudomonas avellanae BPIC 631 | reverse complement strand
ATCAGATAGCCAAGCGTACCGGGCTGTCGAGAAACACCATCCGTAAATGGGTCAGAGCGCCCGAAGCCACTCAACCAGCGTACCAACGGTGCGCATCCTTCAATAAGCTCAACCCTTTTCACGAGACCTTAGAGCAGGCGCTCAAGGCTGATTCGTTCCGGCCAAAACACAACCGCAGGAGCGCCAAAGCACTTTTTGAGCAGATCAAGGCCGAGGGTTATGACGGCGGTTACAGCCAGCTCACGGCGTTTGTCCGCT
>NZ_ATDK01000179.1 GCF_000444135.1 Pseudomonas avellanae BPIC 631 | reverse complement strand
TTTTCGAAATAAGTTACCCATAACCTGCAAGCTAAGCTATTGATAAGATTTGAATTTTCCGTTAGTTGGTGGCTGATTTTTTCGAAAACAGTACACTAGATGAGCAAATGGCCATTGCTGAGGCGTTGAGCAATGTGGATGCTTTGATCGAATCCCTGCGGCAACTGCTGAACAAAAAACGCCAGATCAAGCAAGGCACGATGCAGGAGCTTCTTACCGGTCAGCGTCGCCTGCCTGGTTTTAGTGGGGAGTGGGTGGAGAGCTCACTCCTAGAACTTGCTGGTGGACGTAAAGAGCTCTTTGACGATGGAGACTGGATTGAGTCTGAACACATTACGTCGGATGGCGTCCGTCTGGTTCAGACGGGAAATATTGGTGTTGGGACGTTCTTAGATAAAGCTGAAAAGAAATATATTTACGAAGCTTCATTCGCGTCTTTGCGGTGCAAGGAAATACGTGAAGGCAGATTTACTAATCTGCCGATTAGCTGAGCCTGCTGGGCGTGCCTGCATCCTTCCTAATATCGGGGAGCGCAAGATAGTTACATCAGTTGACGTCACTATCTTCCGTCCCTCGAAAGCCTTAGGGAAGGTCTGAAGT
>NZ_ATDK01000178.1 GCF_000444135.1 Pseudomonas avellanae BPIC 631 | reverse complement strand
GGCATTGCAGGCTCGTATTGGTGTTGTGTGAGAACTCCAACAATACGGGCCTGTTCTCATAGGGATCAATAGGTTACGTCGAAACGGGAACAGACCCTAGGCCAAAAAGAAGACCTTGAGCGTGCGGAGCGCTATGGATCCTCCGATCAACTCACCGCGCCGTGGCCGATAGCCGGACTTTTCCTAAAATAAGCCGCTATTTGTTGAAAAATCGATCGATTAATCGCGCATGTGC
>NZ_ATDK01000177.1 GCF_000444135.1 Pseudomonas avellanae BPIC 631 | reverse complement strand
TGGCGTCGGGTCGCATCATGGGGGCTGGCTCCTGAAAAGAATTTGGAGCACAGCATCAAGCTTCAATTGCAGGACTGGAATGTGGGGTTCATGAGGCGCTTACTCCAAACTTACGCGAATGTTCCCAGTAGAAAGCCCACAGTTTGCCTAGGGTCTGTTCCCGTTTCGACGTAACCTATTGATCCCTATGAGAACAGGCCCGTATTGTTGGAGTTCTCACACAACACCAATACGAGCCTGCAATGCC
>NZ_ATDK01000176.1 GCF_000444135.1 Pseudomonas avellanae BPIC 631 | reverse complement strand
CAGCACTGGCACATCCACTTGTCGAAGAAGACGGAAAACGGCCGAAAGACCGTCAATTACCTGGGCCGCTACCTGAAAAAACCGCCCATCTCGGGCAGCCGATTGGCCCATTACACCAACAGCGCGACCTTGAGTTTTACCTACCTGGATCACCGCACCAAGACCTATCAGCAGGAAACGCTGAGCCAGACCGACATGCTGCGCCGGGTGGTGCAGCACATCCCGGAGAAGCACTTTCGG
>NZ_ATDK01000175.1 GCF_000444135.1 Pseudomonas avellanae BPIC 631 | reverse complement strand
CCTATCGAAATGATGACGGCAATGATGTCCAAGCATCATGAGAGTCCATCCCTAACTCAATAGCCGGGTGTTGCACTCAGCCTCTGAAACCGCCAGGTCTTACATGTTTTATTATCGCTTCTGCGAATTCTGTAGTACGTTTCCTAATCAGTCGATTGTGTCTGGATTTGAAATGAAAAATGGTTTTTGCTACTTGTCGAATGAGCTATTTTTGGTCTTGAATGATGTAGGGGGCATGCTATTGTACTGTTTGCGAAATAATTTACCCGTGTCCCGCAACCTAAGTTATTGATAAAATTTGAATTTTACGTTAGTTAGTAGCTGGTTTTTTCGAAAACAGTA
>NZ_ATDK01000174.1 GCF_000444135.1 Pseudomonas avellanae BPIC 631 | reverse complement strand
TACAGATGCCCTATCGAAATGATGACGGAAATGATGTCCAAGCATCATGAGAGTCCATCCCTAACTCAATAGCCGGGTGTTGCACTCAGCCTCTGAAACCGCCTATTGTAAGATTATGTGTATCGGCTTTGCTCCGCTATTGATCCGGCAAAACGTAGATTCTCAAAAATCAATCACTTTTTATGGCTGGATGTTTCCAGTGTGGTACTCTTCTGAAACTCTTTGATGTTGAACTAATGGCCACTAGCCAATAAGATGCCGCGTAAATATACAAACTAATTTGCCACTAGTGTACTGTTTTCGAAATAAGTTACCCATAACCTGCAAGCTAAGCTATTGATAAGATTTGAATTTTCCGTTAGTTGGTGGCTGATTTTTTCGAAAACA
>NZ_ATDK01000173.1 GCF_000444135.1 Pseudomonas avellanae BPIC 631 | reverse complement strand
TTTTCGAAATAAGTTACCCATAACCTGCAAGCTAAGCTATTGATAAGATTTGAATTTTCCGTTAGTTGGTGGCTGATTTTTTCGAAAACAGTACACTAGTTCCTTTCTGATAGTTACTGAATATTTTGCCAAGATTTCAAGCGTGTTCAGAGTTAACTCAGGGACGAGATACTCTACGCGCCCTTTCCCGGTTTTGTGCTCTATCGTGGAAACCCAGCAAAACAAAATTCCGTCTTTAACAACACGGCGCCAAGCTCCAACCTCGATCCCAATAGCCTCATCATTACGCATGCCGCTAGTGATTGAAACGGCGGCGGCAAAAACTGAGCGCAACACCTGACCAATCCGGTACGGTGAACCTATGTCATATCATGAACTCAGCATTGAAGAACGCATCACGATCCAG
>NZ_ATDK01000172.1 GCF_000444135.1 Pseudomonas avellanae BPIC 631 | reverse complement strand
TGTTTTCGAAAAAATCAGCCACCAACTAACGGAAAATTCAAATCTTATCAATAGCTTAGCTTGCAGGTTATGGGTAACTTATTTCGAAAACAGTACACTAGTGGCCTGTGTCGATCCCATAGAGTCGATGCCGATGCCGATCCATTTCAAGACCACATCTGGCAAAGTCTGCGACAACCCAAAGATCATGTAGATGACAGGCAGCAATAGCAGGCCATACATGATTAACCAGTTGCGCCATTGGAAGAACTCAACAAACCAGCCCAAAGATTCCGCACTGGTCACATTGGCCGCGTGCATTGCCCAAAACGCTTTACTGATATACAGCAGGATTGGATTTGCTATTGCCATCGCTGCAAACAAACCGAAAACGATCAGTACAGGTCTAGCAAACAGCGATAACAGCATTAAATAACCTTGTGTCTGCGAACCGACAAAAGATCGCTCTGGCGTCATGTGCATCAGCGCCCAAAGTGGCGCAGCCACAACTGCTTGCAGAACACCAAGAACCCACCCGACCACGGCAATAATGAAAATGGTGTAGGGCAGAGATGGCAGAAAAACACCAAAGTAAAATGCTAGTATTCCTACCCAGCTAGTGTACTGTTTTCGAAAAAATCAGCCACCAACTAACGGAAACAAATCTTAT
>NZ_ATDK01000171.1 GCF_000444135.1 Pseudomonas avellanae BPIC 631 | reverse complement strand
TTTCCGTTAGTTGGTGGCTGATTTTTTCGAAAACAGTACACTAGTATGTCGGATACTAAAAGTTCTCTTGATGGTTTTGAGTAGTTGTGTATTAGTGAGTAAAGTGCTTTTATAATGACGATGTAGATGTAGGCGCCAATAAGTATCGCGATTGCGGAATCATTTATAAAGCTTGCTGCGCTGCTGGGGATATATTGGGGAATGTTTGAGGGTAAGCCTTGTCGTGTAGCGATAGTTGTCAATAGTGTTGGAGGTAGAAGAAATAGTATGGGTTTCAGAATTGTTTTAACTAGTGTACTGTTTTCGAAAAAACCAGCTACTAACTAACGTAAAATTCAAATTTTATCAATAACTTAGGTTGCGGGACACGGGTAAATTATTTCGCAAACAGTACA
>NZ_ATDK01000170.1 GCF_000444135.1 Pseudomonas avellanae BPIC 631 | reverse complement strand
CTTAGCTTGCAGGTTATGGGTAACTTATTTCGAAAACAGTACACTAGCGCCTTTGCTATTCGCTAAAGTCCGCTCGGACAAAGCCTCATTCATCACAGTAACTTCTCCAAGTGACCAATCCCGCCCATCAAGCTCGGGCATCCTCAGGGATGCAAGGAAGACTATGTCGCCAGGTTTTGCTCTAGTGTACTGTTTTCGAAATAAGTTACCCATAACCTGCAAGCTAAGCTATTGATAAGATTTGAATTTTCCGTTAGTTGGTGGCTGATTTTTTCGAAAACA
>NZ_ATDK01000169.1 GCF_000444135.1 Pseudomonas avellanae BPIC 631 | reverse complement strand
TCGCCAAACACACTCGACCATTCCGAGAAGCTCAGGTTGGTGGTGATGACCACGCTGGTGTGTTCGTACAGTTTGGACAGCAGGTGAAATAACAGGGCGCCACCGCTTTGACTGAAGGGCAAATATCCGAGTTCATCCAGTATCACCAGGTCTGTGCGAAGCAGTGCCTGGGCGATTCGCCCTGCCTTGCCATCGTACTTCTCACGTTCCAGCAGATTCACCAGATCCACCGTG
>NZ_ATDK01000168.1 GCF_000444135.1 Pseudomonas avellanae BPIC 631 | reverse complement strand
TGCGCTCCGACTGCCTGTCCAAGTGGACGTGGGGCAGGTGTCCAAGTGAGCTTGGAATGAGTGTCCAAATGATCGTGGGCTGAGTGTCCAAGTGTCGTGGAATCCGCAATGTCAGTTGGATGTGTTCACGGTTCAAGGCACCTTTTCGCCCCTCGGCGACTGACTTTGAAGGATCAAAGTAAGCAAAATCCCGGCTCCGTTTCCGGCCCGACTTCGTCGGATTCCTTCGCCCT
>NZ_ATDK01000167.1 GCF_000444135.1 Pseudomonas avellanae BPIC 631 | reverse complement strand
TGTTTTCGAAAAAATCAGCCACCAACTAACGGAAAATTCAAATCTTATCAATAGCTTAGCTTGCAGGTTATGGGTAACTTATTTCGAAAACAGTACACTAGCTTGGACCTAACAGAAATATTGCTCAGAGTGTTTTTCAATGTAATTTGCTCTTGGTAGGCCATCGAGTGGATATACGAGGCTGATCCCTGCCTATACAATATACGTATATCGGCAGCCCGGTTTCAAACGGCGGTTTCAGAGGCTGAGTGCAACACCCGGCTATTGAGTTAGGGATGGACTCTCATGATATCGCAAAGATCGGAAGAGCG
>NZ_ATDK01000166.1 GCF_000444135.1 Pseudomonas avellanae BPIC 631 | reverse complement strand
ACCCGACGAAGTCGGGCCGGAAACGGAGCCGGGATTTTGCTTACTTTGATCCTTCAAAGTCAGTCGCCGAGGGGCGAAAAGGTGCCTTGAGTCGAACGCATATCTAACTGATCTCGCAAACCGCCGTATGACGCGCAGCGCCACACAGAGGACGCAGAGCGTCCAGAACGGCATGCGACGCGGAGCGTCGCACGATAGTTGAAAGAAAGTGCTTTTTTACCGCGGTGGCACTGACGACG
>NZ_ATDK01000165.1 GCF_000444135.1 Pseudomonas avellanae BPIC 631 | reverse complement strand
GCGGCGGGTTTGCTTGCGTTTGCCTGCGTACTCAACGTCGGAAAAGCTCATTTGGCTCATGGGCGGCTCGGATCAGGTGGTCAGGCGATTTTCGCATATTTGAGACTTGTTCGGAGGTTCCTTAGGTTGTGCATCAGATGGCAGCTGCAATTGGGTATGACTTTAAGTTAAGGCTTTCGAAAATAAATTTTTGTGACGCAATCTGACGGATTTAATCATCCCGGGTCGTGCTTGAAAAGCGCATAAAATAAGTGTTTCAGGTTTAACTTATAGATCAGTTTAAGTGCTTCTAAATAAAGCATTTTGCCATGACGTATCAATACTAGTGTGCCGTCTCAAAATTAACTTCTCTCATGCCTGCGTGCTCATTGCCGCGCGGGCTCGCTGTATTTTGTTCAAAATATCTTCTCCCT
>NZ_ATDK01000164.1 GCF_000444135.1 Pseudomonas avellanae BPIC 631 | reverse complement strand
AATTCAAATTTTATCAATAACTTAGGTTGCGGGACACGGGTAAATTATTTCGCAAACAGTACACTAGATAGGAAAATCGGCTACCGCGCCCAGGGGCTTGGTGGCTGCTGCTACTGTGCACTTAGCCCAGTGCCTGAATGCCACTGTTTGATGGACGCTAAATCATCGGTTTTTCAGTCGCATTTAATCCTGGTCGGTTGCGCTCGATTGCAGGT
>NZ_ATDK01000163.1 GCF_000444135.1 Pseudomonas avellanae BPIC 631 | reverse complement strand
TGCAAGCTAAGCTATTGATAAGATTTGAATTTTCCGTTAGTTGGTGGCTGATTTTTTCGAAAACAGTACATTAGCCTGGCTGGCCAGAGAGGCAATGCGTGTGTCCAGAAGAATACTGATCTCTTGACTGAACTCTGCAATGGCAGCGCCACTTTTTGCCTCGTCAGGCTCGCCCCTTAGCTTTGCAATAGCGTCAACAAACGGCAGCATCTCATCGTCATTGAAAAAATGCGGAACGAGCGTCAGCGCATCCAGTGCTTCCTTATCGACATTGCCTACTTCGTTTACCAGGCTGCGCAGTGTTTCCTTCATCACGGGTAAATAAATGTCACCTAGTGTGCCGTCTCAAAATTAACTTCTCTCATGCCTGCGTGCTCATTGCCGCGCGGGCTCGCTGTATTTTGTTCAAAATATCTTCTCCCTTAGCGTTCCAAACG
>NZ_ATDK01000162.1 GCF_000444135.1 Pseudomonas avellanae BPIC 631 | reverse complement strand
TGTTTTCGAAAAAATCAGCCACCAACTAACGGAAAATTCAAATCTTATCAATAGCTTAGCTTGCAGGTTATGGGTAACTTATTTCGAAAACAGTACACTAGCTTGGTTGTTTCGAACCTGTTGTTGTCGCTGACCGAAAACTGACCCAGTAGAGGCTGTTCTGCCGACTGAAAACTGACCCAGGTGTTCAACTGCTTCTGCTCACTTTTTGA
>NZ_ATDK01000161.1 GCF_000444135.1 Pseudomonas avellanae BPIC 631 | reverse complement strand
TGTTTTCGAAAAAATCAGCCACCAACTAACGGAAAATTCAAATCTTATCAATAGCTTAGCTTGCAGGTTATGGGTAACTTATTTCGAAAACAGTACACTAGAAGATAGATTAAAAAAAGCTGACTGGGATGGGGAAAGTTTTTTTGAGCTAGGTTCTACATCCATGTCAGCCATACAAGTAGATGCATCAACGCAGGTAAACTTTACAAAACTTGGTGAGGCATGGGATGTACTCGATGACATGTACGGGGCCTTAGGTATAGCCACGCTAAAAATTGGTGTGACAGGAAATGCATTTACTAAACAAAACCCGATCACACTAAAATATCACCGCTACTTTCATGTGAAAAACATGGGATTTTACATAAGAGACAACTACGACTTCAATGGTTTTCAATACCTTGGCACATGGACAGAAAATCGGGTTTTGACCAAAACAGAGACCGTTATAGCCATAACACCACAAGGCCAATTGATAATCAAATTAAAAAATGGTCCATTCGCTGCCATTACTAATGGGAATTTTCGAGACTACAGAGAAAAAGTGGGCGGTTTCAGAGGCTGAGTGCAACACCCGGCTATTGAGTTAGGGATGGACTCTCATGATGCTTGGACATCATTTCCGTCATCATTTCGATAGGGCATCTGTA
>NZ_ATDK01000160.1 GCF_000444135.1 Pseudomonas avellanae BPIC 631 | reverse complement strand
GCGGCGGGTTTGCTTGCGTTTGCCTGCGTACTCAACGTCGGAAAAGCTCATTTGGCTCATGGGCGGCTCGGATCAGGTGGTCAGGCGATTTTCGCATATTTGAGACTTGTTCGGAGGTTCCTTAGATGACATTAGATTGCATGGGATTTATAGGGAAGGCGGCGGCAAAAACTGAGCGCAACACCTGACCAATCCGGTACGGTGAACCTATGTCATATCATGAACTCAGCATTGAAGAACGCATCACGATCCAGTTTGGCCA
>NZ_ATDK01000159.1 GCF_000444135.1 Pseudomonas avellanae BPIC 631 | reverse complement strand
TTTCTTCAGGACTCAGGACGATATCTTGGGCGCTCATTTCTTCGCCTCCAACGGTGTAATCAACGAGCAAGAATAGACGATTTTACAGAGCATTTATTTTTGAGACAGCACACTAGGCCTGCGCGTTATGTTCTTGCACCCGAACGTCTATTTGAGTAACTCCCCAATCGTCGGTAGCACTATAGCCCGGCTTGCACCGGGTCACATAGTCAGATCTCAGATCTAGTGTACTGTTTTCGAAAAAACCAGCTACTAACTAACGTAAAATTCAAATTTTATCAATAACTTAGGTTGCGGGACACGGGTAAATTATTTCGC
>NZ_ATDK01000158.1 GCF_000444135.1 Pseudomonas avellanae BPIC 631 | reverse complement strand
TACAGATGCCCTATCGAAATGATGACGGAAATGATGTCCAAGCATCATGAGAGTCCATCCCTAACTCAATAGCCGGGTGTTGCACTCAGCCTCTGAAACCGCCAAGTGTCACGAAAACGTCCAGCCTGGCCGAGCCATAGACATATTTTTTTCATGGGGGCGGATCGGGCTTGCGCTGGTACAAGGTGACTCTGAGGTCAGGGGGAATGGCGTCCGCTTAAAAGTATGCGGGCACAATCGGCTGATTACTTAGCGGTGGAAGGTGTGCTGGCTGACATACCTGCTGCAGTCCAAAACCCACTGTGCGTTACTGATCACCGATTTTACTCTGCCTGGTCAGCTTGATGGCAAAGAGCTCGCGATGATGGTGCATCAGCGTTGGCCAAGCACCCCAATTCTTGTGACCACCGGCTACGGAGCCGAAGTGAGCCGTGGTCTGCCTCCCGGAATCGCATTCCTGCAAAAGCCCTGGAGTGCGGATTCCACGACACTTGGACACTCAGCCCACGATCATTTGGACACTCATTCCAAGCTCACTTGGACACCTGCCCCACGTCCACTTGGACAGGCAGTCGGAGCGCA
>NZ_ATDK01000157.1 GCF_000444135.1 Pseudomonas avellanae BPIC 631 | reverse complement strand
TTTTCGAAATAAGTTACCCATAACCTGCAAGCTAAGCTATTGATAAGATTTGAATTTTCCGTTAGTTGGTGGCTGATTTTTTCGAAAACAGTACACTAGTCACAGGCGGAGCCGGCTTCATCGGTTCGAATTTCGTTCTGCAGTGGTGCGCTCGCAACAACGAGCCGGTGTTGAACCTGGATGCGCTGACCTACGCTGGCAACCTGGCCAACCTGCAGTCGCTTGAAGGCAGTGAGCAGCATCGCTTCGTACATGGCAACATCGGTGATGCCGAGCTGCTGACGCGGCTGTTTGCCGAGCATCGGCCGCGAGCTGTGGTGCATTTTGCGGCAGAGTCGCATGTGGACCGCTCGATCACCGTAAGCGCCTCATGAACCCCACATTCCAGTCCTGCAATTGAAGCTTGATGCTGTGCTCCAAATTCTTTTCAGGAGCCAGCCCCCATGATGCGACCCGACGCCA
>NZ_ATDK01000156.1 GCF_000444135.1 Pseudomonas avellanae BPIC 631 | reverse complement strand
CGATATCTTGGGCGCTCATTTCTTCGCCTCCAACGGTGTAATCAACGAGCAAGAATAGACGATTTTACAGAGCATTTATTTTTGAGACAGCACACTAGAAAAAAACGGCCCTGAAAACGCAAGCATTGTTCAAGAAGCTCCACTACACGAGAGCCTCTATCGACAGGCGATTGCTGGTATCCGCGCCACAAACCCCACCTAGCAAAAAATGAGGGTCTGGTTTACCGAGGCATCTCTGGCGAGCAGTTCCACGGCAACAATGTTTCGTAATCCTCTACCGATG
>NZ_ATDK01000155.1 GCF_000444135.1 Pseudomonas avellanae BPIC 631 | reverse complement strand
GCGGCGGGTTTGCTTGCGTTTGCCTGCGTACTCAACGTCGGAAAAGCTCATTTGGCTCATGGGCGGCTCGGATCAGGTGGTCAGGCGATTTTCGCATATTTGAGACTTGTTCGGAGGTTCCCTAACCGTTGATATCAAAACTTCTTCAAGAACGATATCTAGATATTTAAATTTCTCGGTGCCTGCGCGGTGTACGCGTATAGTTACTTTTTTGATATGCGAGCCACGGTAGCAAAGCTCAAATAGTTTGGGTGATGCTTTATCTATGTATTTACTCACCCTAAGGTCGCCCAGAGTAACGCCTCCAGCAGTCGCGCCGCCGCTAGTGTACTGTTTTCGAAAAAATCAGCCACCAACTAACGGAAAATTCAAATCTTATCAATAGCTTAGCTTGCAGGTTATGGGTAACTTATTTCGAAAA
>NZ_ATDK01000154.1 GCF_000444135.1 Pseudomonas avellanae BPIC 631 | reverse complement strand
TTTCCGTTAGTTGGTGGCTGATTTTTTCGAAAACAGTACACTAGGCGATCTTCCGTCAATACCTCCCAAACTCCCGCAGGCTGCAGAAAAAAGGCTCAAACAGGTATCTAATATCACTTCCGCACTTTCTATCATGCCTGACTTCCTCACTAATAAAAAGGCACTCAACGCCAAGATAAAGCAGATTGCCGCTTCGTTAGACCTGACGGAGAAAACCGGCGGTTTCAGAGGCTGAGTGCAACACCCGGCTATTGAGTTAGGGATGGACTCTCATGATGCTTGGACATCATTTCCGTCATCAT
>NZ_ATDK01000153.1 GCF_000444135.1 Pseudomonas avellanae BPIC 631 | reverse complement strand
CGATCTTTGCGATATGCGCGATTAATCGATCGATTTTTCAACAAATAGCGGCTTATTTTAGGAAAAGTCCGGATATCGGCCACGGCGCGGTGAGTTGATCGGAGGATCCTTAGGTTCCCACCAGTAGCTGTAGGTATCAGCGGCAGCCGCACCTGAAAAACAATAGAAAAACCAAAAACAAAAGCCCGAATAACTATTGCTGAAAACCAAAAAACCGAACCACATCTACCTTTGAAACTAGTGTACTGTTTGCGAAATAATTTACCCGTGTCCTGCAACCTAAGTTATTGATAAAATTTGAATTTTACGTTAGTTAGTAGCTG
>NZ_ATDK01000152.1 GCF_000444135.1 Pseudomonas avellanae BPIC 631 | reverse complement strand
GTGATGCGTTCTTCAATGCTGAGTTCATGATATGACATAGGTTCACCGTACCGGATTGGTCAGGTGTTGCGCTCAGTTTTTGCCGCCGCCCTAATATAGTTGTGCATTTTTAATTCCAAAAAACAATAAATTCATATATTTCCGCTAAATTCTTACCTAGAAAAATACACTTCCCCGAATTAACACCCGCGGCAAGAATAGCAACAAGCAAAAACTAGTGTACTGTTTTCGAAATAAGTTACCCATAACC
>NZ_ATDK01000151.1 GCF_000444135.1 Pseudomonas avellanae BPIC 631 | reverse complement strand
GGCATTGCAGGCTCGTATTGGTGTTGTGTGAGAACTCCAACAATACGGGCCTGTTCTCATAGGGATCAATAGGTTACGTCGAAACGGGAACAGACCCTAGATCGGTAATCAATGCATTGACCACTTTTTCCTTCGTCAACATTTCTTCCAGACGCGTTTTTTCAATCGCCAGCCTGGCTTGCAGGGTGCTGATCTCCTGATCAAGGGCGGGCGTCAGATGATCCACTGCGTTGACCTGCACTGCGTTCAAGTTGATCAGCGCTTTATCGAGCACCTTAGTGTACTGTTTTCGAAATAAGTTACCCATAACCTGCAAGCTAAGCTATT
Source organism: Pseudomonas avellanae BPIC 631 (assembly GCF_000444135.1). Lineage (GTDB taxonomy): Bacteria > Pseudomonadota > Gammaproteobacteria > Pseudomonadales > Pseudomonadaceae > Aquipseudomonas > Aquipseudomonas avellanae. The sequence goes on along the minus strand of NZ_ATDK01000151.1, from coordinate 49 downwards.
GATAAGATTTGAATTTTCCGTTAGTTGGTGGCTGATTTTTTCGAAAACA
>NZ_ATDK01000150.1 GCF_000444135.1 Pseudomonas avellanae BPIC 631 | reverse complement strand
TGGCCAAACTGGATCGTGATGCGTTCTTCAATGCTGAGTTCATGATATGACATAGGTTCACCGTACCGGATTGGTCAGGTGTTGCGCTCAGTTTTTGCCGCCGCCAAGTCAGAAAATCTTTCATAGACTCCCAATATAGCCTGAATAATAAAATCAGTAGTTTCTCCATGTGGTAGCCTGTTCATAAACCTCGCCTCTTGGACGATCTCTAGCCGCCGTTTGATTGTATATCCTAGTGTGCCGTCTCAAAATTAACTTCTCTCATGCCTGCGTGCTCATTGCCGCGCGGGCTCGCTGTATTTTGTTCAAAATATCTTCTCCCTTAGCGTTCCAAACGTAGCGAGT
>NZ_ATDK01000149.1 GCF_000444135.1 Pseudomonas avellanae BPIC 631 | reverse complement strand
CGTTTGGAACGCTAAGGGAGAAGATATTTTGAACAAAATACAGCGAGCCCGCGCGGCAATGAGCACGCAGGCATGAGAGAAGTTAATTTTGAGACGGCACACTAGCACAAATTGGGAAAGAGGGTGCACACTGAAACAATCGGAATACACACGACCCCGCCAATACCTGACACTTCAATCTCGCCAGGCGGACAGCTCCCCGCATATGCCACTGACGACACCAACGCACCGCTGGCCAATATCACTGCAAAACCTACAATCCTGATAACACTTTTCATTTCATTTACTCCGAGAAGGGTCTCTTGCTTTAAAAAACAACCAGCAGGATACAAATAGATTCCTGCGGCCGTTACGGCGTCATTGACCTCTCTTACTGCGGGAGCTCGCACGTTCGCCCTAATGACAAGTCTAACGAGACTTCCATTGTTTGCCATCGGCGCCCAAGAACATTTGGCAGCAAACTTCAGCCACAGGTAACACAATAGCTATACCGATGAACAAACAAAAAAGCCCGGCACGCCGGC
>NZ_ATDK01000148.1 GCF_000444135.1 Pseudomonas avellanae BPIC 631 | reverse complement strand
TGGTGCATCGAGGCGGCTGGACTTGCTGCCGGTTCCCGGCAGTTCGCGGACAAGTCCGCTCCCACATTACGGCAGTTCGCGGACCAGCGAAGCGTCGCTCGGTCCGCTGCCACAGCAACGCGTTTCTGCCCGGAGGGCGTAGGAGCGGACTTGTCCGCGAAGGGCTGCGAAGCGGCCCCAAAACAGGCCGCCTCGGTTGTATCTGGTGCATCGAGGCGGCTGG
>NZ_ATDK01000147.1 GCF_000444135.1 Pseudomonas avellanae BPIC 631 | reverse complement strand
TACAGATGCCCTATCGAAATGATGACGGAAATGATGTCCAAGCATCATGAGAGTCCATCCCTAACTCAATAGCCGGGTGTTGCACTCAGCCTCTGAAACCGCCGTTGATAAGTTCATCCCGGCCTTGGCGCCGGAATCCGTCAATGCTCGAAAGAGCGCCTGGCCATTCGCTGACGCGAGAAAATAACTTGTGTACAGAGAGTTAACAGTGGAAGGATCAAGCCTGACCAATGCAATATGTTGATTAATATAAGCTGGCTTTGGGACTTTGGCATCGACATAACCAACAACCCCAATATCTGCAGTAATTGAAATTAGTAAATCACCATTTTTCAATTGAGTGCGGGCGCCCTCGGAATCACCTTTGGGAAGTGAAACAAACCTTAAATCATCCAGCTGTGGATACAGCCAATTTCTCGAAAGATTTGTAATTCGTAAGAAAACCTCACCAAACTCCGAATAGTAATTAGCCCAACCCCGCGAGCCGCTGGTTATGAAAGGAGCAAAGTCGCCTAACTCTTTTACAGACCAACTTTCCGGACCCCTCCCAACTTCAGTCTGCTTGTACCCCGGATTCAGCTCCATACAAACCCCATCTTCTGCAGATGCTCGGCCACCTTGGCTTCCAGTTCGCTAACGCAACTTGTTAATTGCGGCAACGGGGTTTCATAACGCTCAGCTAATTGCTTCACGCGCTGGGTCAGTGTCTGACTGACACGATCCATCTCACAGCTGATGGCGGCCTTCAAGGTACCAAGCCATTTGTCATCCACGGTCAATTGCTTGATTTCCACTTCGGTCAGTTGCGGATACTTGGTATACGCCTTTTCGTCCAAATCAGCCTCCAGCTCCTTTAGCTGCTTTTTCAGCGCAGCTTCTTGGGCGGCCAGCGCCTGCCATTGCTTGAGCACAGCCAGCTCCTCGGCCGCCTCCTTGCCGACGTCTTTAATGCGTTCTTTAACTGTGGGTGCACTGATCTTATCGAGATCGGCGAACACCCCGTCTTCGCCGCTGTGTTCTTCCTCCAGCTCGGCCAAAGTGACACTAGTCACTCCCAGGTCAGAGCTAGCCTGGTCAATCTTCGCCTGTTCGGCTCCGAAGTAGCGGGCTACGATCAGGGATTTTGGTAGCAGGTCACAGGCCCAGCCTTTGTCCTTTTCCTTGCCCTTCTTGTCCTTCTCTAGGATGCGGTAAGTTTCGGCTTTCCAACCGTCGGCAGCGATCAGGTAAGCGTCGTCCTGCATCACACTGGCCCAGTAATCCATCAGGTGTTGGTAAACGTCATAAGCGTCGATCAACGGCTGCTCCTGGTAGTGCTGCAGCAGGCTTTCAGCAACCTGATAAATCAGTTGCTTGGGATGGAAACTCGGCTGCAGAGCCTTGAGGGTTTTCGTCTCCCGCACCCGCCAATCGTCAAAGTGTAGTGGTCTAATGATTCCGGACACTCATTTAGGCGAGAATATCGCCAGATATAGAGGTGTCTGATGACCAAACAACGCCGTACCTTTTCCATTGAATTCAAACGCGAGGCCGCAG
>NZ_ATDK01000146.1 GCF_000444135.1 Pseudomonas avellanae BPIC 631 | reverse complement strand
TGTTTTCGAAAAAATCAGCCACCAACTAACGGAAAATTCAAATCTTATCAATAGCTTAGCTTGCAGGTTATGGGTAACTTATTTCGAAAACAGTACACTAGATGTCCCTGCCGATCAATAGGGAGACGCGCTGAGATTGCACACATGCTTTGACGAGTCTATAACAAAGAGCAAGATATGAATCGAAAAATCATATTCAATACACTGATTCGCTCCCCAAGATTAACCGCCGGCGGTTTCAGAGGCTGAGTGCAACACCCGGCTATTGAGTTAGGGATGGACTCTCATGATGCTTGGACATCATTTCCGTCATCATTTCGATAGGGCATCTGTA
>NZ_ATDK01000145.1 GCF_000444135.1 Pseudomonas avellanae BPIC 631 | reverse complement strand
AAAAGTGAGCAGAAGCAGTTGAACACCTGGGTCAGTTTTCAGTCGGCAGAACAGCCTCTACTGGGTCAGTTTTCGGTCAGCGACAACAGGCCAGCTGTTCCTCGGCCCTACGTTCATCATGGACGGCACGATCACCAACGCCAAGATCGGCAGTTTCATCAGCTCGACTGACTATGTGGCCGGGCAGCGTGGGTGGATCTTGCGCAAGGACGGGACGCTCGAGATCAACGGATCAGGCGCTGGCGGCGGCAGGCTGGTAGTTACCAATCGTTCGGTCCGCGTGTACGACACCAACAACGTCAAGCGCGTGCAGCTCGGAGACCTCAGTGAATGAGCAACGGAATGAGGGTGTGGGGCGCAGATACTGCGCTCCAGTTGGACGAGAATTCATTCACGATCCGGGTTGTACTGTCGACGCTTGTCACGTTCTCCGGCTCCACAAAGACCAGCCAAGACTTTGCTGTGCCTGGAGTGGGGCCGGGAAACGGAGTGGCAATAGTGATCCCAGCCGGCACCTATGACAGTAATCAAAGGCAGCATGAAACAGAACTCGTTGACGGTGTCGCGAGGGTCTACAACCACACCAGAACTTATGGATCAAGCACGGTTTCCTCGGGAACCATGCGCCTAATCGTTATGAGGTTTTCATAATGGCGGAAGCATACGGACTGGAGTTTTCCAATAACAGCAATGTGGTGGTGCTTGACTCGCAATACGCGAGGCTGATGGTTATTGCTTCCGGGCGTTATCAGCCCACCGAGGAAAGCGGGCTTGGCTCGACCACTTACTTTCCTCGGCCTGTTACATCCCAAGAACCGCCCTTGGTGTTCGTTAGGCCTGATACTGGGCGGCGGCAAAAACTGAGCGCAACACCTGACCAATCCGGTACGGTGAACCTATGTCATATCATGAACTCAGCATTGAAGAACGCATCACGATCCAGTTTGGCCA
>NZ_ATDK01000144.1 GCF_000444135.1 Pseudomonas avellanae BPIC 631 | reverse complement strand
TACAGATGCCCTATCGAAATGATGACGGAAATGATGTCCAAGCATCATGAGAGTCCATCCCTAACTCAATAGCCGGGTGTTGCACTCAGCCTCTGAAACCGCCACTTCATAAGTGTCGGCACCGTTAAGCCGTCTCGATGTTCAGTCAATACAGCTATTATCTTTTCCACCAGAGCTGGAGACGGAAACGCATTGTCGATGAAAAAGTTATTTACGCTTTTTTTTTCATCACCATAAAGTAGAATGCCGTAGGCGTCAGGTAATGCCCGACCCGCTCGCCCGACTTGTTGATAATAGGCTACGACGGAACCTGGCATCTGGTAGTGTATGACGAATGACAGGTCAGGTTTGTCATAGCCCATTCCCAATGCCGTCGTGGCGACGACGGCTTTCAGCAGATTGTCATCAAGGTTTTTTTCAATGGCTGCCCGGTCTTCCGTTTGCCCCGTATACGCCTCAACGGCAAAGCCCTTGTGCTTCAACCATCGGGTAAGTTCTTCCGCATCGCGCACCGTGAGAGCATATATGATTCCACTGCCTTTCAAACAGTTCAGGTGTTCTGCGATCCAGGCCATTCGTTGTGCCTGGTTCGGTATGTATAGAGTTTGCAGCGTCAGTGAGGCGCGGTTCAAGTCGCCACGTGATATCTCAATATCAGGGCCTAATACATGAGTGAGGTCATTAATTACTCGATCGTTTGCAGTCGCTGTTGTTGCCAGAACTCTCATGTTTGGAGGCAGCTTTTTTATTGTTCTTTCCAGCAGTCTGTAGTGCGGTCTAAAATCATGCCCCCAGTCGGAAATGCAATGGGCTTCGTCTACAACCAGGAGGGAAATGTTTGAAGCTAATTGTGGTAGTGATTTTTCGCGAAATCGACTATTGGCAAGTCGCTCTGGCGAAATAATTAAAACATCAACGTTGTCTGCTTCGATCAATTGCTCGATGGACACCCACTCGTCTTCATTGTCTGAATTGATGTGTGCGGCTTTTAAACCCGGCGGTTTCAGAGGCTGAGTGCAACACCCGGCTATTGAGTTAGGGATGGACTCTCATGATGCTTGGACATCATTGCCGTCATCATTTCGATAGGGCAT
>NZ_ATDK01000143.1 GCF_000444135.1 Pseudomonas avellanae BPIC 631 | reverse complement strand
AGAACGGCATGCGACGCGGAGCGTCGCACGATAGTTGATAATCAAAAGGCTTTTCTATCGCGATATCACTGGCGACGCCGATTGCGGCGTAAGTGACGGCTGAGCCAGAGCACAGGAACGAGAACTTGTCACTGTCGTGCCCATTCTCAACACATTCCAATCCGCACGAATCATCAACCCCCTATAATGCACGCCCCACCGAACTCAATGGCCTTATGGACAATTAGATGACCTCACCGACGTTGGCCGCTGCGCAATTCTGTTCGATCAGAGGCCAGCTCAAGCACAACCTTGCCGGGCATCTGGCGTTCATGCAGCGTGCCGCTGACCTGGGTGCGGATTACCTGCTGTTTCCCGAGCTGTCGCTGACCGGCTACGAGCCTGATCTCGCTCACGAACTGGCGCTATCGCCGAACGATGCATGCCTGGAGCCATTCCGCGCGCTGGCGATGCACTTGCAACTGATGACCACGGTTGGCGTACCCCTCAAAGGACCCGGTGGCAGCATTGAAATTGGCGCGCTGACGTTCACCGCGCATGGCGACGTCATTGCCTAGGGTCTGTTCCCGTTTCGACGTAACCTATTGATCCCTATGAGAACAGGCCCGTATTGTTGGAGTTCTCACACAACACCAATACGAGCCTGCAATGCC
>NZ_ATDK01000142.1 GCF_000444135.1 Pseudomonas avellanae BPIC 631 | reverse complement strand
ACGAGTTTTCGAGACAACTTTTTTTCGGCCGAATCGCTAATTTTTTGGTCTAACGTTATATTAAACGGCTTCGAGTTAAACGACGTCAATTTTCGAGGTGTGAATTTCATCAGTTTAATCGGTTCATATCAATCATCAGGTGTCACTTAGTGAATGTTTGGATCCTATTGCACGAAAACGTTGAGCGTATGTAGCAGATCGGAAGAGCGTCGTGTAG
>NZ_ATDK01000141.1 GCF_000444135.1 Pseudomonas avellanae BPIC 631 | reverse complement strand
GCGAAATAATTTACCCGTGTCCCGCAACCTAAGTTATTGATAAAATTTGAATTTTACGTTAGTTAGTAGCTGGTTTTTTCGAAAACAGTACACTAGCGCATGAATCCTGAAATAGTGACGATCGGAAAAATTGTCGTTTCGGGGTATGACCGACAATGAGTCAGCTAATATTTCGCCCCTGTTGTCCAGCAATACCAGGTCGCCTTTATAAGCCGCTGCCGTGGAGCGATCAAACAGGACAAGTTGTCGCAGTTCAGGCGACAGGTCTTTGAGGTCCGGGCGTTCCCACGCGCTGATCATTCCTTGCAGGGAAGAGTCGTAAAGTTCTGCATTGTGCAAAACGTCGGCATCGATCAATTGCACGATATTGGCCGCTGCACGCGCTGCCGTCTGCGCTGCGTCGTCGCGTTCCCTTGCCAGTAAAGACGCCACAATCGCCAGAATGGCAAGCATCGAGACCGAGCTGCCAACGATCAGCATAAGCTCCGGACGGGTCCATTTGAGCCGGGCTTGCCGAGATGATGCAAACAACATAATTGGTTATTCTACCTGCAGACGAATGATTCTTGATAAAAGGTTAAGTCCGTTATCAATATTTTTATAAACTTAATGCGGGTGTATATCACGCTTCCTATATCCTGGCGGTTTCAGAGGCTGAGTGCAACACCCGGCTATTGAGTTAGGGATGGACTCTCATGATGCTTGGACATCATTTCCGTCATCATTTCGATAGGGCAT
>NZ_ATDK01000140.1 GCF_000444135.1 Pseudomonas avellanae BPIC 631 | reverse complement strand
TGTTTTCGAAAAAATCAGCCACCAACTAACGGAAAATTCAAATCTTATCAATAGCTTAGCTTGCAGGTTATGGGTAACTTATTTCGAAAACAGTACACTAGGGTGAAGCCGAGGGGGACTTAGTCTCGCGAAGAAGATTTCGCTGCATGTATGTTGGGAGGTTACGATGTTTTCCTTCGCTAGCAAGTTGGAAGATTTAAAATGGTACTACTATGGCCAGCTCCGGCGCTTCCCTCTTCTAAGATATGATTGCCGATAATGCTTAATCCCATCATTCTGCAATAACAGGTGGTCTTGAAATGGATTTACTTACGCCTCTCTTCGACGATGAAAAGCTTCATCAACACTTTAAGACGATTTCTGATGGACGAGTCGGTCGGCATTATCAGCGGGATGAAATCCTGCGTTGGCTTGAAGGTTTACCCGACAGGGATAACAAATTCGTCAAAGAGTTTCAGACCACCTTCAACTCCAGTTTTTGGGAGATTTATCTTTACGCGGTTTTCCGCGAGTATGGATTCTCGTTGGACTGGGCTCATGTCGCGCCTGACTTCTGGGTCACAGCTGCAGGCACGATGTTTACAGTAGAGGCAACCACCGCGAACCACGCAGCCGATGGGACGCCTGAGTGGGGTTTGCCGTTGACGCCAGAATTCTACAATAACGTCGACTTCAATGAGCTCAACCGAATCGCGATCATCCGCCTTGCTAACTCATTTATGAGCAAGTCCCAGAAGTACCTAAACAAGTACGCGAACCACGACCATGTAAAAGGATATCCATTTGTTCTTGCAGTCGCGCCTTTCGAACAACCGGGCTTCCACCTCCAAGCCTATCGTCCCATCGAAGCACTACTGTTCGACCACTACGTAGATGAAGACGAGTACCGAGCTAATCCGGAGCGCTTTCCTACCGGGCCAGCGGTAAAATCCCTGGGCAGAGTGGAGAAGAACAACGGATCAGAGATTGAGCTGGGCCTTTTCCAGAACCCGCGTTTCCGGCATATCAGCGCTGTTGTTTTCAGCCATCTGGCCACTTGGGGAAAAGTAGATGCCATGTGCGGTAATCCAGATGCCATCATAAGTTCGATGTGGTTGACCCCTGAGGGCATGAAGCCCGTTATGAATCGAGCGAGCGAATGCAGTGAGACGATCACCGATGGCCTTCGGATTTACCACAACCCTTACGCCACAAATCCTTTGCCGCTAGTGTACTGTTTTCGAAAAAACCAGCTACTAACTAACGTAAAATTCAAATTTTATCAATAACTTAGGTTGCAGGACACGGGTAAATTATTTCGCAAACAGTAC
>NZ_ATDK01000139.1 GCF_000444135.1 Pseudomonas avellanae BPIC 631 | reverse complement strand
ATCGTGATGCGTTCTTCAATGCTGAGTTCATGATATGACATAGGTTCACCGTACCGGATTGGTCAGGTGTTGCGCTCAGTTTTTGCCGCCGCCACCATTAAAGTTTGGGTGAGCGACTGGCTTCAAGCCGGCCGCAACACCGTCGCAGTTGTTAGTAAATTCGTCGTAAAGGAACACCAAGTAGCTAATCCCCCTAAATCCGGTACTAAAAGGGGAGCAAAGCCACATCTGCTATCAGCTGACACGGGGGTGCCATCATACGAAGTGGAGCCCCAAATAACAAAAGCTTATGATACATATATAATTCAGCAACGGATGACTTGGAAGGACGCCTTTCATGAAATGCTTTTATCAATCTACAAGCTTCCTCCTGAATCTATATCCGAAGGAACCGACGGATTACTTTTAAACCCTGCGCTTGCTAAAAAACACAGCGTTCCTACATGGCGGCAATTTAGATATCGTTGCCGACAACTAAAAAAAGCCAATGTCCAATTAGAAACAGAATCACCTAGTGTACTGTTTTCGAAAAAACCAGCTACTAACTAACGTAAAATTCAAATTTTATCAATAACTTAGGTTGCGGGACACGGGTAAATTATTTCGCAA
>NZ_ATDK01000138.1 GCF_000444135.1 Pseudomonas avellanae BPIC 631 | reverse complement strand
TTTTCGAAATAAGTTACCCATAACCTGCAAGCTAAGCTATTGATAAGATTTGAATTTTCCGTTAGTTGGTGGCTGATTTTTTCGAAAACAGTACACTAGGTTGATTTCCTGGGACTTGAGCAGGTCCACCTCGAACACCACATCGTCCCAGTCAATGGTGGACTTGCCTACTTCGTTACCCGCTTTCTCGCGCCGCAGCCAATCTCGGATGTCATTGTAGGTGGAGCGATAGTCCTGAACCTTGCGCTCGACAGGTAGGCGGATGGTCTGCAGCTCGGCGAGTTTCCCGTCATCCAGGTGGTGTTCAATCTTAAATGCTTCCACGGCCTGAGGGTCGCACATATCGACCGTTTGCAGTGCCTTGAGCGCGGCGAACTCGTCGTAGTTCTGCAGCACGTTTTCCACACGCAGGTAATCGCCAAACAACTTGGCGAAGGCTTTCTTTTCCGATTCCTTGATGATATTGGCCGGGTCGGGAAAACGCTGCTCCAGTTCCGTAACCACATCCATGAAGCCACGCCGCGCCTCACCGGTCATCGTGTCAGTGAAGCCCTCCATGTACTCGTTATAACTTTTTTCCAGCACCACGTTGCGCGTATTCTTGTCGCCGAACAACGTGATGGCCTCGACTGTGGCCTGCTCCAGATCGCGGAAGGTGACGATATTACCGAAAGTCTTGGTGGCATCGACGATGCGGTTGGTGCGCGAATAGGCTTGGATCAGGCCGTGATAGCGCAGGTTTTTGTCGACGAAGAGCGTGTTGAGTGTTGGCGCATCGAAGCCGGTCAAGAACATGCCTACCACGATCAGAAGGTCGATGTCCTGATCCTTCACGCGCTTTGCCAGGTCGCGGTAGTAGTTCTGGAAGCCCTTGCTGTCCACGCCGAAACTGCTTTTGAACAACGCGTTGTAGTCAGCAATCGCCGCGCTCAGGAACTCTTTTGCGGTGATATCCATCGCTGACACTTCGAAACTCTCATCGACGATGTCGCCAACGGCGTCCTGTTCTTCATTGGGGGCGAAGGAGAAGATGGTGGCGATGCGCAGCGGCTTATCGCTGCCTTCCTGCAGCTTCTGCAGCGTCTCGTAGTACGCCTTGGCGGCATCAACGCTGCTCACCGCGAACATGGTGTTGGCGCTGATTGAAAACTGACCCACCCTGCCGATTGAAAATTGACCCAGGACGGATTGCTGATTTCTGTCCCAGCAATTGTGGATA
>NZ_ATDK01000137.1 GCF_000444135.1 Pseudomonas avellanae BPIC 631 | reverse complement strand
TGTTTTCGAAAAAATCAGCCACCAACTAACGGAAAATTCAAATCTTATCAATAGCTTAGCTTGCAGGTTATGGGTAACTTATTTCGAAAACAGCACACTAGCTCGCGTTTTGCTTCAGCTTCAACTTGGTTAGAGTAAGACATGAGAGCATCGGCAAATACGGAAAGAGTTTCTTCGCAAACTTCCTCTTTCCTGTTAAATATCGCGAGATATTTTTGTATGGTTTCTTTGCTCACAAGGGCTTGTAGCGAATTGGTAATGTCGATCTTTTCTTTTTTCTCTCTCTCGGATCTCTTTCCGGAGATAGAAATTCTTAGCTCTTCGACGTCTGTAATTAGTTTTGGCAGACTTCCAGCTAGTCTGAAAAGTGCTGGAGCTATAAGCCAGTAATCATGGCAAACCAGCTCTTCTGTTTGAGAGGCGATGTCGTCAGCAGATACCTCGGCGGCGGCAAAAACTGAGCGCAACACCTGACCAATCCGGTACGGTGAACCTATGTCATATCATGAACTCAGCATTGAAGAACGCATCACGATCCAGTTTGGCCA
>NZ_ATDK01000136.1 GCF_000444135.1 Pseudomonas avellanae BPIC 631 | reverse complement strand
CCTGTGGCCCACGGCTTGACGGTCAACTCCACAGCGCTCGCCAGTTCGCCCAGTTCGTACACGTGGCTGTGAAATTCGGTCGTCTCCCACCAGGGGTGACCGGGTGTTTTGGCGACAGGGCCACCGTGATAGTCCACGTCCGCGTCGAGGCGAGCGGCAAACGCGGCATAGATCGCCTTCATGTACTGAATCGGCTTGGCCCGTGCGTTCTCGGTGGTGCACACGGACGGGACAGCATAGAACAACTGGGAATG
>NZ_ATDK01000135.1 GCF_000444135.1 Pseudomonas avellanae BPIC 631 | reverse complement strand
CGTTTGGAACGCTAAGGGAGAAGATATTTTGAACAAAATACAGCGAGCCCGCGCGGCAATGAGCACGCAGGCATGAGAGAAGTTAATTTTGAGACGGCACACTAGATGCTACAGCGGCAGCGCTCTGGGGCGGACTCCCTTTTCTGCTTGTGCTGATCGAGCTTCTGATAATAATTAAGATTCGTTTTAATCACGCGTCGCTACCTTTCAAGACTCAAGATGACAGAGTCATGACAGAGCACAATCACTACAGCGTACAACATGGGCTAATTGCCGGGGTGGCCACACTCATTTCCTGCATTCTGCTCAAAACTTTCGGGGCCGCGAGCACGGGCCTTTTAGTCGGTTTCACTTCGACAGCACTGACGTTGTACCTAGTGTACTGTTTGCGAAATAATTTACCCGTGTCCCGCAACCTAAGTTATTGATAAAATTTGAATTTTACGTTAGTTAGTAGCTGGTTTTTTCGAAAACAGT
>NZ_ATDK01000134.1 GCF_000444135.1 Pseudomonas avellanae BPIC 631 | reverse complement strand
ATGATGACGGAAATGATGTCCAAGCATCATGAGAGTCCATCCCTAACTCAATAGCCGGGTGTTGCACTCAGCCTCTGAAACCGCCCTGTCTTATGTGTTCACAGCCACCCAAGGCAGCTGATGACTCGTGGATACTTGACGAAATCGAGAGTCTGATACCGCTTATTCCAAAAGATACCCGCGAGCTGGGGTTTACTGGGGGGAGCCGACGACCAATCGAGAGCGCTTCCTTAAGATCATTGGCCTAACAAAAAGTTATTTGCCGAGAACCGCAATCCACATTCTCTCGAACGGGCGCAGCTTCAAAGACCCAGCGTTCGCTGCAAAGTATGCGCAGATTGAATTGCCCGACGCGATGATCGGAATCCCTGTCTATTCAGACGATCCGACGCTGCATGACTACATCGTCCAGGCCCAAGGCGCATTCGATGAAACCATTCAGGGCATTCTCAATCTGAAGCGCTTGGACCAGAAGGTTGAGATCCGAGTCGTCATTCACAAGCTATCGGTGCAGCGCCTGCCTGAACTATGCGAGTTCATCGCACGCAATCTGCTGTTTGTCGACCATGTGGCGCTGATGGGCCTCGAGATGATGGGCTTCACTAGGGTCTGTTCCCGTTTCCACGTAACCCATTGATCCCTATGAGAACAGGCCCGTATTGTTGGAGTTCTCACACAACACCAATACGAGCCTGCAATGCCCCGATTAA
>NZ_ATDK01000133.1 GCF_000444135.1 Pseudomonas avellanae BPIC 631 | reverse complement strand
TGGCCAAACTGGATCGTGATGCGTTCTTCAATGCTGAGTTCATGATATGACATAGGTTCACCGTACCGGATTGGTCAGGTGTTGCGCTCAGTTTTTGCCGCCGCCTCGGTTATTGGATCAAGCTTGTATTCCGCGCCGATCGTGCTCAGAGGAACGATGTGATGAACATGGATAAGGCCTTTGGCGATCTCGCCGTAGACAGAGCCGAAGTCAAGTTTACAAGCTGCGCATACGGCCTTGTGATGCCGAATGCATGCCTTCCGGGCCTTATCATCGCGCTCGTATACGTTGACCTTTACCTCTCGCAGTGCTCCCTCTAGGGAGGGTCTGAAGTAAGCATCGATTTTTGATGCCTTCATGGCCTGAGGTTAAAAAACCTCGCCCGATCAGATAATCAGACGTTTTGCACTGTTAAC
>NZ_ATDK01000132.1 GCF_000444135.1 Pseudomonas avellanae BPIC 631 | reverse complement strand
ATAAGTTACCCATAACCTGCAAGCTAAGCTATTGATAAGATTTGAATTTTCCGTTAGTTGGTGGCTGATTTTTTTCGAAAACAGTACACTAGCGACCATTTTTTTTGTCGAGTCTGTGGCAGAATTTACTTCTTTTAAAAGCCCGACCATCTCCTTACCTGCATACAAGGTTATGGCAGAATTCACCCCAATAGCTCCTGCATCACCAGTTAGCCCAATCATGGCTCCGGTTTTTTCTCCTGAGGTACCACTAATAAATGCTGTTTTCCATTTGTCCCAATCACTCCATGTTGCACCGAATGTGCCGATCAAATTTAAAGGGGCTATAATGCTGCCTAAACCCAAGCCAAGTGCACCGAGCCGTACTGCGAGCAATCCGCCTGCAGTTTCTCCCGTATTAATAATCAGGGAACGCAGCGCCTTATCGACTATTGCAATGTGTACTGACTGGTAAACTGCCAGAGCAGCAGCGGCAAAGGAAAGGAGGGTGCCTGTTACTAAGGATCCTCCGATCAACTCACCGCGCCGTGGCCGATATCCGGACTTTTCCTAAAATAAGCCGCTATTTGTTGAAAAATCGATCGATTAATCGCGCATATCGCAAAGATCG
>NZ_ATDK01000131.1 GCF_000444135.1 Pseudomonas avellanae BPIC 631 | reverse complement strand
CTTGAACACCGACTTCGACCTTGGCTTTGTCCTTGGGCTTGCGCGAGCGAGCAGGCAAGACGGCGACGCCGTAATGCTCGGCCAGGTCGCGGTAACTGGGGTTGATGTCGGGCTCGTAACGATGAGCTTTGGTGACGCCGCTGCGCAGATTGTCTGGTACCAGTATCTGCGTTGTGCCGCCGAAAAAAGCAAAGCATCGGACGTGCGAGCCCAGCCAGTCGGGCAGTTTC
>NZ_ATDK01000130.1 GCF_000444135.1 Pseudomonas avellanae BPIC 631 | reverse complement strand
TCTTTGATGCCCATACCCGTTCGTTTGGAGCGTTGGGTGGCGTGCCACGTCGCGGCATCTACGACAACATGAAAACGGCTGTCGACAAGGTCAACAAAGGGAAAGGCCGCACGGTCAACGCCCGGTTTTCCGTGATGTGCGCGCACTATCTGTTCGATCCGGACTTCTGCAACGTGGCCTCTGGCTGGGAGAAAGGCATCGTCGAAAAGAACGTGCAGGACAGCCG
>NZ_ATDK01000129.1 GCF_000444135.1 Pseudomonas avellanae BPIC 631 | reverse complement strand
ACCGCCAGTTCTTCTCGCTGGGCGAACTCAACACAGCCATCGGGCTGTTGCTGGATCGCCTCAACCACAAGCCCTTCAAAAAGCTGCCCGGCTCACGCCGGTCAGCCTTCGAGGCCCTCGACCAACCGGCCCTGCAAGGGCTGCCGGAACACCCGTACGTCTATGCCGAATGGAAAAAAGTGCGAGTCCATATCGACTACCACGTCGAGGTCGACGGCCACTTTTACTCGGTGCCGTACCAGCTGGTGAAGCACCAACTCGAAGTGCGGCTCACC
>NZ_ATDK01000128.1 GCF_000444135.1 Pseudomonas avellanae BPIC 631 | reverse complement strand
TGGCGCTCCATTTGCTGATCTGCCAAAACCGTTACAGCTTCTCAAACGCGGACTGAGGCGTCACACCAACGGTGATCGAATCATGATGCAGGTACTGGCTGCTGTGCCAATTGCGGGTCTCGTACCAGTGCTGGTGGCGGTGGAGCTGGTACTTGAATCGGGAAGTCTGAGCGCCGATCACATCCTCAATGTCGTTGCCCGCCTGACCTCCACCGCACCACCTCCCTG
>NZ_ATDK01000127.1 GCF_000444135.1 Pseudomonas avellanae BPIC 631 | reverse complement strand
GTAACCGCCGTCATAACCCTCGGCCTTGATCTGCTCAAAAAGTGCTTTGGCGCTCCTGCGGTTGTGTTTTGGCCGGAACGAATCGGCCTTGAGCGCCTGTTCCAGCGTCTCGTGAAAAGGGCTGAGCTTATTGAGGGTTGCGCACCGTTGGTACGCTGGTTGAGTGGCTTCGGGCGCTCTGACCCATTTACGGATGGTGTTTCTCGACAGCCCGGTACGCTTGGCTATCTGATGCAGCGAGAGCTTGTCGCGGAA
>NZ_ATDK01000126.1 GCF_000444135.1 Pseudomonas avellanae BPIC 631 | reverse complement strand
CTGGTCAGTGAGAAATCACTGTCCAGATGCTCGTGGAATCAGTGTCCAAGTCAGCGTGGAATCACTGTCCAAGTGTTCGTGGAATGGGTGTCCAAGTGCGCGTGGAATCCCCAGCAATAGCGCGGGGCTGAACGCACCGATCGTTGCAAAGATGGCGATGGCCAGATCGTTTTTGCCCTGCATGTTCATGGCCTCAGGACTGTTTTGTAGCGTCTGTGCCAGCAGTGCGCCGCCTCCGACATAGGTCAGGTTCCAGCCCAGCCCCAGAATAATCAGCGAAAAGGTCATTACCCCGTAACTGCTTGACCCCATATTGACGGCCGCACAGCCGATCAGCATGATCAAGCCCAAGCAGATTGTGGCTTTGATCCCGAGTTTCTGAATGATCGCTCCGGTGAAAAAAGACGGCGCAAACATGGCAATCACATGCCACTGAATCGCAAGACGGACGTCCGAGAAGTCCTGATGCATATGCTTCATGTGCATCGAAGCCTGAATCATCAGCAGGTTCATGACTCCGTAACCTACTGCGGCGACCGACAGGGCGATCATGACCGTTGAAGCAGGCGGGTTATGGCGTGCGTTGGCAGGCTTTTCGTTTGCGCTGAAAGTTGCGGGTTTCACCGAGTCGTCAGGCAGCAAAGCAGCGATTAACAGCGATAGCGCCGCCAGGCCGATGAACGATGCATAGCACATCGAAAATAAGGAATAGCCGTGCAAGTCCCGGAGCAACTCTGTAAGTGTTGGCCCGACGACGGCAGCGATGACTCCGCCGGCGACGACCAGCGAGATCGCTTTGGGCTTTAACGTTTGATCCAGATTGTCGGTTGCAGCAAATCGGTTGAAGTTGGCAAACGCAATATAAATCCCCAACGCTGCATGGCTGAAAACCAGCAGTGGGAAATGCTGATATTCAACGGCCCAAAAGCCGCTCAGGCCAGATATCACCAGCGGGATGGCGCCAAGCATGAAAGCATTTTTTCGGCCGATGCGGCTCATCATTCTTGAGACAGGATAGGTAGCCAGCATCAGGAATAAAAACTGAAACCCGTACGGAACGGTCGAGAATCTGGCCTCGGGTGCGAGCGTGGCACCGACAATAGCGGCCATTGTCACTGACATCACCGCAGTGTGTTGGCGCTGATTGAAAACTGACCCACCCTGCCGATTGAAAATTGACCCAGGACGGATTGCTGATTTCTGTCCCAGCAATTGTGGATAAGCTTAGCAGCAG
>NZ_ATDK01000125.1 GCF_000444135.1 Pseudomonas avellanae BPIC 631 | reverse complement strand
CGCAATGATCACTTCTGCATCGGGCACCTTGGCAATCAACGAGGCCGCCTGCGAACAATCATTGGTCTGGCCTCCGGTCACGTCAAATGCAACCGGTCTCCAAGGCTGCCGCAGCCCGCAACCAAGTTCAGTTTCTGCGCAAAGGCAAACCCCCCGGGGGGGGGGCGCCTTCGCAGCAAGCAGCGCAGAACAGAACGCTCCGCTCGTCGAAAGCGGCTATCTGACGACACGCTGTAGTCATTGCACGGGGCCCATCCCTAGCGTAGATTTTGATCTAGCCAACCCAGCACTCTATCCTGCACATCCGCTCCATGTTCGGTTTCAAAGAACCAGTGCGGGCCGCGAGGATATGTGACCTGTTCGACACGCGTACCATGCATTTTGAGTCCGCGGTATAACATGTCGCCTTGCGACGTCGGCACGCGTCTGTCAGCCTGTCCATGCAGGATTAATACCGGTACATGCACATTGTCGATGTAGCGAATTGGCGAGTGCGCGTCATATTCGGCGCGATTGCTGACCGGGTCGCCGAAGTAGCCAGGAAGGTAGTCCGGTATGTCGGTGGTCAACGCCATTGCACCGATATCGATAACACCGGCACCGACAATCGCAGTCTTGAAGCGTGCAGATTGCGTCACCGCCCAGGCCGACAGATATCCGCCGTAGCTCCATCCACCAATGGCTAGGCGCGTCGGATCGATCACGCCCTCGCGTTCAAGCATGTCCACGCCATCGAGCACATCTTGAAAATCGGCACTCCCCCAATCATGTCGCGCCATTTCAGCGAACGCAGTGCCTTGGCCTTCCGACCCTCGCGGATTGGGCAACAGGACAGCGTAGCCATGCGTGGATAACAGTTGCGCCCAGTCGTGCCATGAACCTAGCCAGCCCGATGTCCAAGCAGCGGCTGGGCCACCGTGTATCTGTACCAGCGTGGGCAGGGGCGTGCCGGCTTTCCAGCCTGGCGGAGATACCAGCAGACCAGTGATAGGGAGCCCATCGCGCGAGGAGTTCCATGCTAGCTCGCGTACCTGACCATGAGCCCAACTTGCAACTTGAGGGTTACTATCGCTGCGTTGCGCGCTCTTTCCCGCGCGCAACGTCCAGATCTCGGCCGGCTGAGCATCGCGCAGCCCGATATAGGCAATATCGCCGTTATGTGCGGTAGTGAAAGCCTGATACGGGACCTGTTGCTGCGCCAACTGTGTCCAGCATCCGCTTTCGGCACTGATACTCAGGAAGACCCCACGTACACCTTGTAGGCCTTGGCCTATCAAGGTGCTGTTGTTTTGCCAGCGGGCTAGCCACAGAGTGCCAGGCCAGTCCTGACCCAGCACCACCCTGCGATGACCATCCAACTGCTCGACGATGATGTTTGCCACTATGCCGTGTAAGCCGAGTTGCCCATACAGTAGCCGCTTGCCATCCGGCGACCACTGCAGCGGCAAGGCTGAGGCATGTGACTCAAGTACCGTGCCGAGATTAACGTCCTGCAGGGGCAGTAATTGCACGTGCGACGCATACCAGTAGTCGTTGAGAGTGGTGCCATTGGAAACTCGCAGCGCCAGCTGGCTGCCGTCTGGTGACCAAGCCACATCATGTACCTGCAGACCTGGAGGCGTCAGCACACGCGTCTGGCCAGTGCGTAGATCGCGTATCCACACACGCACGAACCTTGTGGGGGTCTCGGTTTCCACCGCATCGCGCTTGGCTTGTGCGTCGGCGGTTGCCTGTGCGGTAGCCGGATCTAAAGCCAAGTAGGCAATCTGTTGGGCGTCGGGAGATAATGAAAACCCGCTCACCTCGCCAACTGAACGTGTCATCGGCTGCGGCGCTGTCCCATCTGTCTGCTGCCAGACCTGAGTTTTAGCAAGGTTATCGCGCCGGGTTGCGTTGTTAGGCAACGGACGCGTCGACAGAAACATCAGTTGTCTGCCGTCGGCCGACCAGCGAGGATGCTCGTCATTAGCGGTGTCGACCGAAGAGAGCGCTGTTGACGTCGCTGAGCCGCTTACAGGAACGCGCCAGACCTTGCTGAGCGGAGGCTTTCCCTGAGCCTGGGGCGTGCTCAGGGTGTAGGCGATCCAACGACTGTCTGGACTGATCTGCGGATCGCCCACGCTGCGCAATTGCATGATCTGGGCGGGTGTAGGTAGCGGACTAGCAGCCGCACTTTGAGTGTGGAACAGCCAGTTCGATAATACCCATAAAAGGAGGATCCAATACTTCACGTCACTACCACCGAAGCATCTAGAAAAATATTCTGTACTTATAGTGACACCTGCAACAGTCGTACGTCGACACAAAACGTGTTGCCTGAAGAGGCCTAGTGTACTGTTTTCGAAATAAGTTACCCATAACCTGCAAGCTAAGCTATTGATAAGATTTGAATTTTCCGTTAGTTGGTGGCTGATTTTTTCGAAAACA
>NZ_ATDK01000124.1 GCF_000444135.1 Pseudomonas avellanae BPIC 631 | reverse complement strand
TGTTTTCGAAAAAATCAGCCACCAACTAACGGAAAATTCAAATCTTATCAATAGCTTAGCTTGCAGGTTATGGGTAACTTATTTCGAAAACAGTACACTAGCAGAGCATGGGCTACCCGAGGCCCGCGTTTTCTTCACTTCTCAATGTACCTCACCCCTTGGGGGCTGATTTTCGCTGCGTTGCAGATTAGCGGGGAGTCACTGTACAACTACTCAAATTTAGATGACCAGCAACGCTGGTTGTTACGTTGCTTTTGGGGGGCAGAGCCGGGGGGCTGGAACTGGACGATCCATAGCCAAAAGCTCGCCGAAATTAACTTGCTCCCTACGTTTTTTGATAGAGGTATTATCCATCGCTCTATCAACGGTGAGGCCGTACGCAACTTGCACTTGTTATTACCGGGGCTGACAGCGGCGAGTTTCGACGACACCTCATTACGCTGGACGGCCGAGCTGCATCATCCGTCTCATACACAGGATGTTAGCGAGGCGCTTTGCCGAAGAGCCTCCATTATAAAAGCATCGCCCTTAACCTTGGCGCTGGAGATTCCAGATGATTGGCATGGACATAACGTAATAATGCTTTTTCGACTGGCAGCAAAACCCGCATTGGCAACGACATATCTGAAAGAAGACCAAGGATACTTAAACTACAGAATTCCACTGGACATGAGCACCGCAAGTAAGCCTATTACTTCATCACCATCAGTGCTCAATGAGAAAATTCAGCTGCCTGTCACTCAGATTAGGAGAGTAGACCTTAATGTTTTCTAAGAGCCACAACCACCAATCCGTTGCAGACAATAAGGAACACGAGTCTGACAGTAATTTTTTTGATCTTTCGCCGCTCCCACTCCCAACAGGTGCTGTTGGTGTAAGCGCATGGAATTCCTGCAGATCGCTCAATGATGTTTATCTTGACTATGGCCCGGGGTTTGAACCATTGGAAAAGTCTATACGTGCGATCTTCGGGCTTGTCACGGCCATGATAGTTATTCTTGTGGTGACCAGCTTAGCCATGGAGCTACGTGAATATGTAAAATATCAGAGATTCTCACCGGGAGATCTTGTGGAGTTCTCGCCGACACATGGAATTGCCAGTGGACTTTTCCTACTCATCACTGGGCGGCGGCAAAAACTGAGCGCAACACCTGACCAATCCGGTACGGTGAACCTATGTCATATCATGAACTCAGCATTGAAGAACGCATCACGATCCAGTTTGGCCA
>NZ_ATDK01000123.1 GCF_000444135.1 Pseudomonas avellanae BPIC 631 | reverse complement strand
TTTCTTCAGGACTCAGGACGATATCTTGGGCGCTCATTTCTTCGCCTCCAACGGTGTAATCAACGAGCAAGAATAGACGATTTTACAGAGCATTTATTTTTGAGACAGCACACTAGGTGGTTCTGTCGAGTTGGTATGGTTCTTTGCTTTTTTGGTGGATCTGGTACATCAATACGTCCGTCTTATCATGTTTTCGTTCATTCCGTTTCTTTTTTCGAGAAGTGAGATCGTACGGGTTAACGGTTTTCTTTCAGTTGTCAATGGCGTTGCCAGAGCAGCAGGTCCTGCCATTGGTGCGCTGGTGATTTTCCAGGTAGGCCTGTCCTTGGCCCTCACTGCCTCAATTGTCTTTATGGTAGGTGCCTTATTTCTTGCACTCAGTCTCTATTCGACGGCCGCGAGAAAAAGTACACCTACACCTGGTGCAGACACTGAGCCGTCATCATTCAAAGAGCGATTTCACGAAAGTATCATTGGCGCTTCTTCAGCTACCATTAGTCTTCTAAGGTCACCCCCAGTGGCGCGGCTTCTTGGGTTCTTATTCTACTTGCGTTCTGGTAATAAGCGTACTGTCACTTTTATGGATTCCCTTTCTTCGAGACTTTCATGCATTTTCTCCTGAACAGACAGGCTATCTTTATGCACTGGGGACCACGGGAGCTGTGCTGGGAGGTCTTACCCTCTCCGCGCTTCGAAGTGAAAGCTTTAAAACGACACTACTGTCCGCTCATGCGCTAATGTTCGTAGGTATCACAATTACCTTGTGGCTTCGAAGTCATTTTTTCGGGGTCGCCGTTGGAATGTTTTTATTCCAGTTTGGTACCACGGTCTACTTCCGTAGCACGGCCAGCGTCATACAGCTGACATTGCCCAAAGAAGTTATTGGAAGTTGGTACGGTGCAATAGATTTCATAAGCCGCTTTGCCGGGCTGTTAGGCGTCATTTTAGCGGGATGGTCTTACGACTTGGTGGGTGCATATTGGGTCTATTCAGTGTTGCTGGCGCTTGTTGCCGTCAGCGGGCTTGCATGGAGATCAGGAAGTCAGGTGGCTTGGATGAGTACATCTGAGTAGTCTGCAAGCCCCGCCTAGTGTACTGTTTTCGAAAAAATCAGCCACCAACTAACGGAAAATTCAAATCTTATCAATAGCTTAGCTTGCAGGTTATGGGTAACTTATTTCGAAAA
>NZ_ATDK01000122.1 GCF_000444135.1 Pseudomonas avellanae BPIC 631 | reverse complement strand
GGGGGGGGGGGGGGGGGGGGGGGGGGGGGGGGGGGGGGGGGGGGGGGGGGGGGGGGGGGGCGGTGGTCGAGACGGTTGGATTTTAAATAACCTTGATTTTAAGGCAAATACAATAATAAAAGCTCAATAGTGGGCTTTTTCTATTTTTGATGATCTGCTTTGAGAGATCGTTGGTCCTTGATAAAGTGGGTTTTCGTTTTATAAATATCAGTAATCCGTCTTATTCATACACAGGAGAAAGTATCTAGGCTTTCCGACTTTTAAAGCGAAGCGACAACCAGAAAGCAGGGCCACGCCCGGCCTGCTTTGACATAATTAATTGCAATGTTCATATGGGCTTTCTTCAACACTGAATTCTATGCCACCTGACAATCCTTGAACGTTAATTTCCATACCTCGAATAATAAACTCTCCGCCATCTACCTCGTATGACAAATCGACTTCAACAGGAAACGTAAGTGCCCCTTCTTCTTCTTGCGTAGTTTCGTCGAACGTGTAAATAACGTCATCCTCCTTGTCATATCGTCCATTTACGTAGTCCGGGCCAGTTACCTTGACCTTGTAATGCACCTCGACGTCAAACACAATTTGGCATTCTTCGTCGTCAATATGGATAATTGATGGTTCAAAACCACTCACATCCAATATAGAGAACTCATCTACTTCCGAATCTTCCCATGTTGACACGTTTTCAGCCTCGGCATCTTCTATTTGCTTTTTAATTTTGTTTATTATACTTCTCTTGTTTTCGTCTAGGTAACTCTTGATGAATTTGAATCTGTCTTCATCGTGAGAGTTATAGAGATCGAGAAGCTTGTTGAGGCTGTCGATTTGGATGAAGCGGGGATTTTCATCGCAAAAAGTGATTAAGTCCTTATCTTCCGATACTACATAGATTTCCTCTCTTCCTTTCAGAGAAGCTTTTACCGCGAGTAAGGTAAATGCGTCAGGAAACTCATTTTTCTTCTTTCCACCTTGAAATGGAGCCGTTTGATTGAAGTACATTTCTACAATCTTATTTCCATCCACTTTGCTCAGATCAACGACTGTCGTGCCTGACTCGTCTAGAAAGCGGTCAAAGACCTGAATAGCGTGGTTCTGGATTTGCTCTTGATCAAAAGGGACGAATAGATTTTTGATCACTTTATCTTTTGAGTTTGTAAGTATCCTGGCTTTGCGGCGAAAAGCATTTACGCCATTTAATGCTTCACCTATGTGCTGCGGATTCCACGACCATCCGGACACTCATTCCACGAGCATCCGGACACCGATTCCACGGCCATCCGGACACTTTCAGGCAGGCAGCAACGCAGGACTATTCACTAC
>NZ_ATDK01000121.1 GCF_000444135.1 Pseudomonas avellanae BPIC 631 | reverse complement strand
TGGCCAAACTGGATCGTGATGCGTTCTTCAATGCTGAGTTCATGATATGACATAGGTTCACCGTACCGGATTGGTCAGGTGTTGCGCTCAGTTTTTGCCGCCGCCAACTTTAAACTTGGCGTCAATATTTCTGCCCACAAATAATCCGCAACTGCTTGTAACGCATCTAGTGTACTGTTTTCGAAAAAAATCAGCCACCAACTAACGGAAAATTCAAATCTTATCAATAGCTTAGCTTGCAGGTTATGGGTAACTTAT
>NZ_ATDK01000120.1 GCF_000444135.1 Pseudomonas avellanae BPIC 631 | reverse complement strand
CGATCTTTGCGATATGCGCGATTAATCGATCGATTTTTCAACAAATAGCGGCTTATTTTAGGAAAAGTCCGGATATCGGCCACGGCGCGGTGAGTTGATCGGAGGATCCTTAGCGCGACTGTCAGCGTTTAGTAACAGTAAACATAAGGAGATGTATGTGAGGTCGGGCCGCAGGCTGTTGGTGATCGCTGTTGGGGTAGTCGTATCAGGTTTTATAGGCAAAGCCGTCTATGAGGCCTTGCCCGGTGATATGGGTAGTGACCAAATAAATGTCGTTTGCAATGAGGTTGTTATCGGCCGCTTCGATGGCGACGGTAGCATTGATGACTCCAAAAATAAAACGCGAAAGTGCTCTTCAGGTATACGCGCTATCTCTACTAATTATGTGGTTATTGACGACGATGTCTATTGGATGAGTCAAGTGCGGGCGGTTTCAGAGGCTGAGTGCAACACCCGGCTATTGAGTTAGGGATGGACTCTCATGATGCTTGGACATCATTTCCGTCATCATTTCGATAGGGCATCTGTA
>NZ_ATDK01000119.1 GCF_000444135.1 Pseudomonas avellanae BPIC 631 | reverse complement strand
CGGACTTTTCCTAAAATAAGCCGCTATTTGTTGAAAAATCGATCGATTAATCGCGCATGTGCTGCTTTTTCGCACGGTTTCCCATGTTAAACGCGCAACTCGCCCATACCCATGAGCTGTTTTCGTACCATCCACAGGTTCGACAACGCGAACAGCGTGGTCAACTGAGCCGTATTTTTCATCAATCCACGAAAGCGCACTTTCACGTAACCGAAC
>NZ_ATDK01000118.1 GCF_000444135.1 Pseudomonas avellanae BPIC 631 | reverse complement strand
CCCTCGGCGACCTACTTTGATGGGGCCAAAGTAGGCAAAACCCCTGGCTCCGTTTCCGGCCCGACTTCGTCGGGTTCCTTCGCCCTGTCACTTACGTCGCACCCTGCGTCGTGAGTGCCATCGTGGTAAAAAGCCCTTAAGCATCAACTATCGTGCGACGCTCCGCGTCGCATGCCGTTCTGGACGCTCTGCGTCCTCTTTGTGGCGCTTCGCGCCACATGTTGGTTCTGCGAGTCAGTGAGATTCGGGCTCGACTCAAGTCACCTTTTCGCCCCTCGGCGACTGACTTTGAAGGATCAAAGTAAGCAAAATCCCCGCTCCGTTTTCGGCCCGACTTCGTCGGGTCCCTTCGCCCTGTCACTGATCCGGGGGTCGCTGCAACGGGCCATCCTTGGCCCGGTGCAGCTTGCTCGGCGTCCTGCCTCGCATCCCCCGGATCAGCGCCAGGGCTCAGCCGTCACTTACGTCGCACTCTGCGTCGTCAGTGCCATCGCGGTAAAAAGCCCTTTAAGCAACAACTATCGTGCGACGCTC
>NZ_ATDK01000117.1 GCF_000444135.1 Pseudomonas avellanae BPIC 631 | reverse complement strand
GCTCCGTTTCCGGCCCGACTTCGTCGGGTTCCTTCGCCCTGACACTGATCCGGGGGTCGCCGCAACGTGCCATACCTGGCACGGTGCGGCTAGCTCGGCGTCCTGCCGAGCTACCCCCGGATCAGTGTCAGGGCTCAGCCGTCACTTACGTCGCACTCTGCGTCGTCAGTGATATCGCGATGAAAAGCGCTTTCTTTTATGCGCAGTGGCTACGTGCAAGGCATGGCTTTGTGCTGAAGCAACTATACGCTGACGCCTTGGCACCAAAGTCAGCAGGGTTTGTGTATGACGATAAGTAAGAATCAAAAGGAAGGCTTTTCAAACCCCGGAAAAACAAAAGGACCATTCAATAATCCGACGGCTGTGACACACACG
>NZ_ATDK01000116.1 GCF_000444135.1 Pseudomonas avellanae BPIC 631 | reverse complement strand
GGAAACTCTGAAAAAGGTTTCCTGATTTGGCAAAATACCCCAACACCTTTCACCGAGCCTCTCCGATGAAACAGATGTCCTTCGCCGACGCCGAATACGCCGGAAAACGTAAGCAGACCCGTCGCGAGCGCTTCCTGATTGAGATGGATCAGGTCGTACCGTGGAAGGGCCTGATCGCCCTGATTGAGCCTCATTATCCGAAGGGTCAAGGTGGACGTCCAGCCTATGCGCTGATGGCGATGTTGCGGGTGCATCTAATGCAGAACTGGTTCGGCTACAGCGACCCGGCGATGGAGGAAGCGTTGTACGAAACAACGATCCTGCGCCAATTCGCGGGGTTGAGTCTGGATCGGATTCCGGATGAAACCACCATTCTCAACTTCCGGCGCCTGTTGGAAAAACATGAGTTGGCAGGCGGGATTCTGCAGGTCATCAATGGCTATCTGGGTGATCGTGGTTTGATGCTGCGCCAAGGTACGGTAGTCGATGCGACGATTATTCATGCGCCGAGTTCGACCAAGAACAAGGACGGCAAACGCGATCCCGAAATGCATCAGACGAAGAAAGGAAACCAGTATTTCTTCGGCATGAAAACGCATATCGGCGTCGATGCCGAGTCGGGTTTAGTCCATAGCCTGGTGGGTACTGCGGCGAATGTGGCGGACGTGACTCAGGTCGATCAATTGCTACACGGTGAGGAAACCTATGTCAGTGGTGATGCAGGTTACACCGGCGTGGACAAGCGTGCGGAGCATCAGGATCGCCAGATGATCTGGTCAATTGCGGTCCGTCCAAGCCGCTATAAAAAGCATGGCGAGAAAAGTTTGATCGCACGGGTCTATCGCAAAATCGAGTTCACGAAAGCCCAGTTGCGGGCGAAGGTTGAACATCCGTTTCGCGTGATCAAGCGCCAGTTTGGTTATACGAAAGTCCGGTTTCGCGGGCTGGCTAAAAACACCGCGCAACAGGCTACTCTGTTTGCCTTGTCGAACCTGTGGATGGTGCGGAAACGGCTGCTGGCGATGGGAGAGGTGCGCCTGTAATGCGGAAAAACGCCTTGGAAGGGTACTGTTTGAAGGAAAATCGATGAGTTAACAGCGCAAAAACGTCTGATTATCTGATCGGGCGAGTTTTTTTGAACCTCGAGCCACGAGGGCGTCAAAAATCGATGCCTACTTCAGACCTTCC
>NZ_ATDK01000115.1 GCF_000444135.1 Pseudomonas avellanae BPIC 631 | reverse complement strand
CTGCGCCGCCGGCATTGCAAAAGGCCATTCAAGCGCTCGGCCAAGCCATGAGGCACCGAGGCAAAGCACAACAAACAGCACGAACACGCCCATCAGACGCTGCAGGGTCTTGCGTCGTCCATGGCGCAGCAAAGCCCGCGACAGTGCGGTCAGTAGCTCATGGGTTTCGTCACTGTCATAGGTTTCAAGAGAGAATTCAAAACCCTGAACATCACGGCAGACCACACCGTCATTGCTCAGATAAAACGAGTGCTGATGGCGAAGGTCCAGGGTGCAAATCGTGCGTGTCACGATATCTTCTGCCTGATCTGCCTGATAGACAACCAGCTGATCGCCTTGGATGTCCACCGAAAACGGGGCGCGCAAAGATGCCGAGGCCATGGGGTTTCCTCTTTTAAGGTAAAGAATTAATAGTGCTTTTTTGAATCAAATTTGATGTAGAGTTACATCAAAATTGAAGCAAGGAGTCATCATGAGAACGACTGTTACCATCGACGATGCGTTGTACCAACGTGCTCTGGAAGTCGCCGATCCGGCGATGGATAAGGCCGACCTGTTCCGTGAAGCCGTTCAGACGTTTGTGCGCATTCAAGCGGCTAAACGATTGATGGCTTTAGGGGCCACACTGCCAGCGATGGAAGACATCGACCGCCGACACGAGAAGGCACTGTGAAAGGCGTCCTGGTAGACACCTCCGTTTGGGTTGAGCACTTTCGCAACAACAGTCCAGAACTGGTGAACTTGCTCAGCCAGGACCGGGTACTCATACACCCCATGGTGATCGGAGAACTGGCGTGTGGTACGCCGCCTGATCGTTCGAACACCTTGACCGACCTTGGCGACCTACGAGGTGCACAACAACCCACGGTGAGTGAAGTCATCGCCTTTCTGAACACCCACAAGCTCTATGGCCTGGGCTGTGGGCTGGTGGATATGACGCTCCTGGCCTCCGCGTTATTGAGCGGCACAGCGCTTTGGACGTTAGACAAGCGCCTGGAGCGTTTGGCTAGCCGCATGGCCGTGTCATACCAGCCTCCTACTCACTAGGCTCATCAACCACAGGTGGCTGCGCGGCATACACCGCCGTCATGACAGGAAGGTCAGAGGCCTCCCGGCGTTTAGGCGTGATGACATGTCGCGCAAATACCAGACCGATGCTTTCCAACTCGGCCTGCAAGCCATCGATGGCCTGGGTCACCATCAACCCAGGACGTGGCAGCCCCAGCTTACTGGCATGGACTTCTGCCCGCGCCTGAGCCTGAACACCAGCGCCTTCCACAAACACCTTGGCCGTGTCGGCACTGTGCAGGGCATACCACAACGTGCGGTTAACCCCCTTGAGCCAGCGAAAGCGCGCCGGCGCCAAGCGCAGATCGCGGCCATACAAGGCCACCAGCGCGGTGCGCATCGACCTATGGCTTTGCAGCCACTCACTGACGCCCGGTGCTTTTGCAACGCGATCAAACCCCGCGTCGGCCAAGCCGTACAGCGGCGTCAACGAGAAGGTCTTGCGCCGCAACAACCCCTTGATCATGCAGGAACGGTTCAGGTCATCGAGCAACCGGGTCGCTGCCTTGCGGTCATTGAGGAATACCTGCAGACCGAATACGGCCAACAAGGCCCGTTCATAGGGTGTCAAGTCCAGAAGTCCATTATGGACATCTCCGACCTGCTCCTCGAACACCGCACGAGCGGCCTCCCGATCCAGCACTTTGCGCTGCACCAGGTTGTAACGTTCGGCAAACTCCTCGGGCTTTAGCGCCCAGGCATTGCTGGGAGAGGTATCGTTCATCAGGCCATCGGGACCAGACGCAGCCAACACCGGGATGACCGAGGGTGCGAAACGGCTCACCAAGCCAGGCAACGTGTGAATGTTCACCAGGCGTTTGCTGCGAAACGGCAGTACCGAATGCTGCGACAGCCCCCAACTGCTCACAATCACCAGTGGTATCAGGAACAGCAGCAGAATCCCACTGGTGGCGTTCATCACCTCAAGCCATTCATCCAGCGTCACGGCCTTGGCGTGGTTGGCCACGTCGGCCAGCAGGTTGATCTTGCCACCGGCCCAGGCATGGATGAAGGGAAAATCCACCATTTTCCATAACCAATAAAGCGTCCAGGTGGTCCAGTACACGAAGATATCGAAGAACATCCAGCACAACAGGACGGCTGCACAAAGCGCCAATAACATCTGCGCTTGCTCGCCCTCCCATGCACCTTGGGATTGTCGATTTTGCATTGCGATGCCCCACAAATAGTCGCACCGCCCGAATTGGGCGGTGTGAGAGAAAGGTAAAGCGCGTCGGGAACAGCTGCGGAGGGGTTATGGCTTCACGCCAGGCGTGGGATCTGCACGTTCAGATCACGTTCAAGCGCTTCGAGCCGGTCATGCACATAGCGGTTGAACGGTTGCGGGGTGCTGTACTGCTTCTGCTTGTGTTCCATAGCCCCTAGGGTGTCATACCAAAGCTGCGCCAAGGGTGTGCCGATTTCGATCCGTGGAAGATCCGGGTGTTTGGTATAGAGGCGTAATATGCCCTTGCCTTCCACCTCGCGGTTGGTCCAGTCGTCCATGGTCAAAGCCACCACATCTAACTGCCCCTTACGAATGCGGTGCACGTACAGAATGGTACCGTTCTTCGTATCGATGCCCAGGTACTTGCCGTCACCCTCGTGATAAATCTCATGGGTAGGGTCTGGGTTGAAGAACTGCGGCGATTTTATGGCTCGTGTGACTCGCTTGAGCAGACGGCGGCGACTCAGTACGCCATAGATGAATATCCCCACGGGAATCAATATCGCGGCCCAGATAATAAGTGTACCCAAGACATCACCTGGGACTCGGCCCCGGGAGTGTTCAGATGTCACACTGAAAAACATGACTATCCCAATTAATAGTAAGAATGGAAAAGCCAAAAGCATGTAGGCAAGCTTGATCAGCCAGATCAATGTTTCTTTACCAGTTTTAAGACGTTGAGCCATGAGTTCACACTCCAAGAAGCACATTCGTAATATTGGACGCAAAGAGCCTTACTGAATTCCATCCCCCCCGTTACCGTCAGGTTTCTTCGGTTGCATTTTGACCCCAGGAACACGCTGAGCGCCACCACCAGCCGCACCAAACATGCCTTTCATGTTATCGACCATGCCGCCCATCAGGTTGGCCCCTTCTCGACCTCCTAGGGTCTGTTCCCGTTTCACATTGGTAGCCACAGAAAAGCGCAGGCCATTGCTATGACGCTTTCATAGTTTCTCTTGAGTTT
>NZ_ATDK01000114.1 GCF_000444135.1 Pseudomonas avellanae BPIC 631 | reverse complement strand
ATCCACTTGTCGAAGAAGACGGAAAACGGGCGAAAGACCGTCAATTACCTGGGCCGCTACCTGAAAAAACCGCCGATCTCGGGCAGTCGTCTGGCGCATTACACCTCCGGAGCCACGTTGAGCTTTACCTACCTGGATCACCGCACGCAGACCTATCAGCAGGAAACGCTAAGCCAGGCCGACATGCTGCGCCGGGTGGTGCAGCACATCCCGGAAAAGCATTTCCGGATGATCCGGTATTTTGGTTTTCTGGCCAATCGGGTCTGCGGGCAGTACCTGCCAAAGGTCTATGAAGGGGCGAATAGAGAAAACGGAAAAAATCGTACGCTAGCGTGAATTTTGTCAGGTTGAGGTCATAGAAATTGACGGCGATCCGTCAGGAAATACAGAAAACCATCCTAGTCTGACAGGGGGCTGGTGAGCGGTCTGACGCCGGGTTGAGGTGTACTTCAATCGGACACAGTCCAAGCTGCACGAGAGCCTCTCCAATGTCGGCAGTGCTTACCGTACGATTTTTTCCGAATTCTGCGGGTTTCCCAACCATGTATAACCTGACGCCGCTCAACCCTCTCAGTTCGCTGGACTCCATTTCTATTGCTCGACTGTCTTCCTACAGACGGTTCTTCAATCCCGCATCCGACTCAGACCCACAAATCACCTTAGATGCCTCACAGCCACATTTTGCAATAATTGTGACGGTTAAATGATGGCAAAAAGCCATTCAGCGCCTACGCTCAGGAATTCCTCCGTGAGATGAGCGCACCATGACTAAGATTGAGGCTGTACCGGCAGTAGCTGATGATTTCGAGACATGGCTGAATTCGCGCCCTAAGTGGTTGCAGACCGCAGCTCGAATGATCATCGACTCGAAGCGACAGTTGAACCCGGATGAAGTTAAAACGCTAGCTAGGCTTTGCAAGCTCGAAGCCAAGGGTGAAGCTGATCCAGGATTTCTGACCGTTACTCCTGGCACTTTATCGCAGGTTGCCAATAAACCTTTGCTTCGGATCGAGGAGATCCTAGATGTGCATGGGTTGAACGCAATCAAGGCTGGCGCCAATCTTCCATTCGGCAAAAGCAATCTCTCGGTGATCTACGGACAGAATGGAACCGGCAAGAGCGGTTTTGCGCGGCTGCTAAAGGAGATCTGTGGATCACGATCCAAGGACCAAATACGCAGCAACGTCTTTGATCCGACCCCTACGCCCTGCCGCGCTCTTTTCAAGGTATCAATAAACGGTAAGCTGGCGGATGTTCATTGGGACGTCCCAAGCGGGCCCCATAAAGCTCTACAACATGCACAGGTGTTCGATAGCAAGGCTGCCCAGCAGTACATGGGCAGAACTGAGGCATGCTATGAGCCCAGTCGGATGAAGTTTGTATCGGCACTGATCGTCACAGCGGACGCTGTTAGCACAGAGCTTTCAAGAGAGATGGCACTACTCATCAAAGCGTTACCCGCCATCCCAGAAACGATAAGTCACACCGCCGAAGCAAAATGGCTTCAGGGCCTGAAGAGCGCGACCACGACCGCGAGTATTGATAAGGAGTGTCTGTACACGGATCTGCTTGATCGGGAGCGCATAGAGAAAGAGGCCCTACTCGCAGAGAAAGACATTGCAGGACGGCTGCTGAGCATTAATAAAGAAAAAACTGCGCTGAAGAGTATTGAAACAGCAATGTCGACTCTTCAACAGGGATTGAACGATGCGACGGCAGGTACGCTAGATACCCTGAAAAACGCCGCTGTTAAGGCTAGGAATTCGAGCGAAGAAGCGGCGGCAGCGATTTTCGGTAAAGCCGAGCTCGACGGTGTTGGCTCTGCGACTTGGCAGGATATGTGGGAGTACGCACGCGCATACTCCAACGGCACGGCCTACACAGAATCTCAGTTTCCCAATATTGCAGCTGACTCACGCTGCGTGCTTTGCCATCAAAGTCTTGATGAGGATGCCAAAGCCCGGCTGGCTGGGTTTGAGAAGTTCGTCACTGACGGCCTTGAGACAGCCGCCAAGAAGGCCGAAAAAAGCTTTACTGATCAGAAAGCCCTATTGCCAACTCTTCCTGGGGAAACAAGCTGGATCGTTCACATGTCCACTTTAGGCTTCGAGGAAACGGATGCGATCTCCTGGCTTGGCATGCTCAAAGCGAGGCGTGATCAAATCGTGTCGGGAAGCCCTGTCGGCACCTTGCAGCCGTTCGACTGGAATAGCATCAACGAAGCGGTAAAAACCAAATCAGCAGACTTGGTTACCGAAGAAGGTAGCCTTTCGTCTCTGCTGAAGGATGAGCATCGTCAAGCAATGCATGAGCGAGTTCAGAACCTTCAAGCCAAGCAGTGGCTCTCACAAAACAAAACCTCTATTAGCGCTGAAAGGGATAGGCTGATAGCAGTCGCAGCGATAGTCAAAGCCTCACGCTCAGCGGCCACCAACGCTCTGACCACCAAAAAAAATGACTTGGCCAAAACTGAACTGGATGCTGGTTACCAAGCTCGATTCATCGAAGAGTTGAAGCTACTCGGTGGACACCGCATTCCAATAGCTCCACTAAGCAAATCGGGTGGCAAAGGCAAGATCACCTTTGGTTTAAATCTCGTGGGTGCGCACGGCTCCCATGGCTTGGAATATATCTTGAGCGAGGGTGAAACCAGGATCGCGGCACTCGCGGCTTTCCTTGCAGACACGACAGGATCAAACCAGTTAGCTCCGTTCATTTTTGATGACCCGATATCCTCACTCGACCAAGACTTTGAAGAGAAGGTTGTCGAACGTCTCGTATCTTTGTCACAGACCAGGCAGGTCATCATATTCACACACCGATTGTCTCTTGTAGCCCAAGTAGAAGCTGTTACCAAGAAATGGGAGCAGACTCCAGGGATGCCTTCAATCAAGCCGACACTCACGTCACTACAGAGGATGGCGAAGACTGCAGGCATCGTCGCTACTGCAAGCGCCCGAGACTTGAGACCGGAAAGTGCTGTCAGGGGGTTAATCGACCATACGATTTCGCGCTTGAAAAAACACCAGGATAAGGCCGAAGTCGAGGCCTATGAGTCGCTCGCCAAGAGCGCTTGCAGTGACTTCAGGATCATCGTCGAGAAGACGATAGAGTACACTTTGCTGGCAGACGTCGTAGGCCGCTTCAGACGTGCAATCAACACTCAAGGCAAGCTACACAAGGTCGCCAAGGTAACAAATGACGACTGCGTATTCATTGATGACTTGATGACACGCTACTCGGTGTATGAGCATGCTCAGTCTGAGGAGATGCCCAGCAGCGCTCTTGAGCTGGATGTCTTTGAAGCCGACGTAACAGCCCTGCAGAAATGGATTGCCGAGTTTGGATCGAGAGCGAGCTAGCATGGCTCATTGAGCGAAGGTCAGAATCATGATGAAACTCCTGATTCTGGCCTGATACTGGACAGCAACAGACATCGAAGTGTTGGCGCTGATTGAAAACTGTATGCGTCCGGCCAAGTCATCTACCCAGCCCCGCAAAGCCAAGACATGGTGTGCACTTGAATTTAAGTGGGCACCAGTCCTAGCCTTCTAAGCGGGTATTTCATGCAGCCACAACGCCGTTCCTACTCCAAATCCCTCAAGGTTCAGTTCGTCCAAGAGTGTGCTCAGCCCGGTGCTTCGATTGCCAGCGTCGCACTGAGCCACAGTCTCAACGCAAACCTCGTCCATAAGTGGATTCGGCTGCAATCGCAGAGAATTGCCATCCTGCAAGTGATGCAGCCAGTAGCGCGGCCACGTATCAGCAGCACACAGCAGCCGCCCACTGAGTTAGCCATTCTTCCAGCTAAGGTCATCACACGAACGCTGTCATTCCACTAGATTTAAAGGCAGAAGCAAATAAATTCTGCTAAAACAGCTAAATAATAATGAATACCGGAACAAGGGCTTTATTTATTAAAAATCACGAACTATAGTGAAAGTCTCACTCATCTAGTAGGCGACCTCGCGCATGACTCCTGCCGATAACGAAATAGCTGAACAGCAGAATTTTGTAGACTTCAACTCCATTCTTTATACGCCTCAGTACGCCGCTGGCTGCTTCGGTCTGACTACGCGTCGACTTATGGCCATTGAAGAAGAACACGGCTTGGACATCAAACGCATAAAGCGTGGGTCGTCTACATCCAGGGTCTACACGGCCTCGGATCTTTTCAACATCGCCGCGCTGCGTCGGTCGCTAGGCCATCTCAAACCAATTGGTCGTCAAATTGTCGCTTCAACCTTCGTGCCAAAGGGCGGGACTGCCAAGACCACTACCGCGGTCAACCTTGCTATTAGCGCTC
Source organism: Pseudomonas avellanae BPIC 631 (assembly GCF_000444135.1). GTDB lineage: Bacteria > Pseudomonadota > Gammaproteobacteria > Pseudomonadales > Pseudomonadaceae > Aquipseudomonas > Aquipseudomonas avellanae. The sequence continues at coordinate 5,527 of NZ_ATDK01000114.1, read as the reverse complement.
AATTTGCAGGGATTAAGACACTAATTATCGATAATGACCCTCAGGGTGATACCTCAAACATGCTGGGTTATGACCCCGACCTCAGCCCAGATGATCTCGTCGACATGAATATTCCTTCAGATCGGCTGGTGGATGGACATTTTGGCAATCTTCTCAGCCCGTTGCTTCGAATGAAGCCTTTTTCAGAAAAGGTGCTCGCTGATGTGATCAAAAAACCTTTTGGCGAAAACGGCATTCATCTCATCCCGGCTGACACATATCTTGAGGATTTGGCTGTTGCGCTCGATGCTTCGAACAATTCGGATATGTGGTATGCCCGATTCATCGAAGACGCAAATGCAGGAAAAGTACCAGGATGTGACCTTTCTGTTTATGACCTGATAATTATTGACAACGCGCCTGCTGGCTCTCGATTGACCAAGAATTCAGTTGCAGCTAGCGATCTATTGTTGTGCCCCGTTCGGATGGACAAATTTTCGTTCAGAGCACTGTTAAGGTTGCATGAGTGGTGCGCTCGATTCGCAAAAGAGTACAGCTATGCGCCTGCTCTCATGGCTATTCCTACGATGTTTATTCGCAAGCGCGCTAGGTTGTTAGCAAATCTTCAATCACTCAACACGCTTTTCCCTGGGCAGGTAACTGAGGAAAAAATCTATTTTTCCGAAGATTATTCGAAGTCACTGGATGATGGTATTCCTCTCATGTTGTGGAAGAGGGCGAACTCACAAACCATCGACACTGCAAGGCTTGTCTTTGGTGAAATCTTGCAGAAGATTCGCAGCTTGGCCGCCTGATTTTAAACATGGTGCTTCTAGCACCACCGCTCACTGATGCTTGTAGCACCACAAACACCGACTGGTGCTAGTAGCACCACTAAGAAACGGATAAATAATCATGAAATCCGATGATTTCCCGGGAAAACCTAAAGTCGGCCCAGCCATCAAAGGGCTGAAAGCACCGACGCCGATAACCACGCCTGACTCAACGACGGCGCAGCCGACAGGGAGGGCCGCGATGCTTCAAAGAATGAGCCAAGACTCCGAATCACCACAACTACAGGTGCCGAATTCAGAAGCGGCCTCAAGCAGGACCGCTATCCATATTCTGAATGTTGACCAGATAGTAAAATCACCATTTCAGCCAAGATTAGTTTTCGATCAGGCTGCACTCGAAGATCTTGGAACGTCAATCCAGACAATTGGTCTGGGACAGCCAATCCTTGTCAGGCCGCTGCCGAACGGACTTTTTGAGTTGATAGGCGGGGAGCGTCGATGGAGAGCTTCTAAACTCATCGGCAACATGACCATAGAAGCTATGGTCAAGCCCATGTCAGATGATCTCGCAATGCTTTTGGCGTTGACAGACAACGACCAGGAAGACCTCACAGACTATGAGAAAGCTCGTAGCTATTACTGTCTTCTCAAAAATGGTGAAGATTCGAGTATGCGTGCTCTAGCAAGGCGACTAGGTACGAATCATTCAGTGATCAGCCGTCTCCTGCAGCTGACACAATTACCCGAGAGCATACGCACAATACTGGACGGGCATCCAGCGCTAATCACGGCGAATTACGCTAAAGATTTCAAAGACCTATCCACTATCAATGAAGATTTAGTAGTAAATGTGGTCGAAAAAATGGCTTCAACTGGACTGCCACAAGAAGCTGCACTGAAATTGATAAGACGTGAAGTTGATTCGGTAAGCAGACCTGAAGCAAAGCAGGCAAAAAAAAGTGCAGTAGACGGGATAGGGACACTGCGTATTCTGGGTGACAGGGTTGAGGTCAAGTGTGCAAAGGGAATTGACGCTACAAAACTCGCTCAGGAATTTTTGACATTCCTGCATTCTTTGGATAAAGCTCAAATCCTAGAAGCTGATGAGTCCCCGTCGGGCCAGTGAACCAAAATCAGCGCAAAGATTGGATAATTTCAACGAAAAAGGATAACCAAATGGATAGAAATCAAAATCGCGGAGCTGAAATACTTGCATTTACCTTGGGCCTTGCCATGGTCTGTTACGTTGTTGCCAAGGCGTTTTCAGACTACCTGGGCGTGGACATCACAGCCGGGGGGCGGGTACTTTTAGCGCTTTTAATGGCCCTGGGTATGATTGGCTATGCAGTCTGGAGCGAGCTGACAAATGGGTTCCTCGGCTTCAGGGCACTTTTACCGTTGGCATTTTCCACTCTCTGGAGCGGTATGTGGCCAGCCATGCAGTATTGGGGCACCAAGTCGCTGTATTTCCCCGGCCTGCCTAGTGAGTATCAAGACTTGGAATGGTGGGCAAATGGATATACTCAGTGGGGTGGATGGGCTCTCATCCTGTTCGGCGGATATGGCATTGCATATTTCACCTGGCGGGCTAGGTAAGCCAACGAGTTATCACTTCACTGGCGCGCTTGATCATTTGGCCTTTACAACCCATAGCTGATCCAGGCGCGTCGTGTAACTCTGACTCATCTGATCACGCCTCATCCCCCAATCAGGCGTAACCGGTACTGATGCTGTTCGCAGGGTGCCACGGCCCCACTTGTCGTTGATCAGGTCCAAGGTAGCCATCAGCACGTCGGAGCTCAATGGCTGTGCGATTGAGAACAAGTCATTGGTAAACACGCCTGGCTGGCACATGTCCATCAGCAGCACTTCTGCTTTGCTGTACCTGAACCCGGGCCGGTAGATACGTGTGACAGCCTCTAACCGATCAGCCAACAAAAAAACCGCCTTTCTTTGGCGGTTTTGTTGTGCGTTAGGGGAGCCAGAGAATTCGGAAAAAATCGTACGCTAAGGTTTTCAGGCACACAGCGGCTCATCCCCAAACCCTGATTACTTCGCCTTTACAACCCACAGCTGATCAAGCCGTGTCGTGTAGCTCTGGCTCATCTGCTCACGGCGCATGCCCCAATCTGGAGTGACTGGTACTGAGCCTGTACGCAGCGTTCCACGTCCCCACTTGCCGTTGATTGAATCCAAAGCGGCCATCAGTCGATCTGAACTCGCCGGTTGATTGGTCATGAAAAGGTCATCGGTAAATTCACCTGGCTGGCAGATATCCATCAGCAGCACTTCGGCTTTGCTGTACCTGAAGCCTGGGCGAAATATCCGCGAAACCGCCTCCGTCGCGAACTGGGTCATCACCCTGACATCGTTAGTGGGGTAGGGCAGCTGGACGAGTGCGCCGTTCGCGTACTTGGCCTCGTCAGGATTGAACATGCCGGTGCGGATGCTCACCCTGATCTTTTTACACACGGACCCTTGGGCTCTCAACTTCTCAGAAGCGCGCATCATGTAGGTGGCCACCGCCTCCTTGATCGGCCCCAGCTCGGTCAGCCGCTTGCCGAACATTCTGCTGCAACAAATCTCCTGCCGTGGCGGTTCGACTTCGTCCAGCTCCAGGCAAGCGGTGCCAGCAAGCTCCCGTGCAGTTTTCTCGATCACAACGCTAAACGTTTTGCGCAGCATCCAGGGATCCGCCATAGCGAGGTCCTTGGCCGACAGGATCCGCATGCCCTCCAGATGCGCTTTCATTTTTCGACCAATGCCCCAGACTTCTCCGACAGAGGTATTGCGCAGCACCCAATCACGTTTTACAGGGTCGCAGATGTCCACGACCCCGCCGGTGTGCGCCTGGAGACGCTTTGCCGTGTGATTGGCCAGCTTGGCCAGTGTCTTGGTCGGTGCAATCCCCACCCCCACGGGAATTCCGGTGCAGCGATGGACTTTGGATCGTATCGATCTGCCCAGTTCGGTCATATTGCCAGGCATCCCGGTCAGGTCTAAAAACGCTTCGTCGATGGACGCCACTTGGGGTCGCCTCAGAAAACGGATTTTACAGTACGTTAAGCTGATTTCAGTCGTCGTAATGGCCGGAATCTTCCACCACGGGGTTTGGGGAGTAACGGAACAGAAAAACAACCTAAACCCCGCCACTCGCGCTCGGTATGGTTCAAAAGGGTGGTTCTTTCCAAGATGGCTCTATAGGCTTGCTGTTATACCCATAGAGCCATAGCTGATAAGCCATGGCTCTATGGGTATACCAAAATGGGCCATGTGATGACGACTCTTAATGTTGCGCGGGTGTACCTGCGTGTCAGTACCGAAGACCAGGACTTGCAGCGCCAAGAAGCGATCATTGGCAATGCGCGAGCATCGGGCTACTACGTGGCTGCGGTCTATCGCGAAAAAGCCTCGGGCGCTCGATCCGACCGTCCCGAGCTGTTGCGCATGATTGAGGACCTGCAACCAGGTGAAGTCGTCATCGCTGAGAAGATCGACCGAATCAGCCGTCTTCCCTTGGCCGAAGCAGAAAGGCTTGTGGACGCGATCAAGGCTAAGGGCGCACGCTTGGCGGTGCCCGGCATCGTAGATCTATCGGAATTGGCCGAGGCATCCCGTGGCGTCGCCAAGGTGGTGTTGCAAGGCGTACAAGACATGCTGTTGTGTGTGGCACTGCAAATAGCGCGTGACGATTTTGAGGACCGGCGAGAGCGACAGCGGCAAGGCATCGACTTGGCCAAGAGCGCAGGTCTATATAGAGGACGTAAGCCGAATGCTAAAGTGCATGAACAGATCATTGCCTTTAAAAGCGGCGGGTGTAGCATTGCGGAAACTGCGCGGCTGGCGGGGGTCAGTGTCAGTCAGGTGAAGCGTGTATGGGCACATCACCGGGATAGCGTTGATATCTGAATAGGAAGATTTCGACCCTTACGACGATAGAAATCAGCTTAACGTACTTTAAAATCCGTTTTCTGAGGCGACCCCCGCTAGGACGATCCCCCTGATCCTTGGATACGCACCGAAAACGGCGCATGCAGAGATACCGAGGCCATGGGAGGGTCTTCAAATTGAAAGAATAGGGATAGAAGTCGAGCAAAGCCGACCCCTTCGCAAAAGGCCTCGGTTGCACTAGGGTGTAGTTATCGCTAAAATGTTACATGTAACTATCTACGGAGGTTTAAATGCCTACATCCCATGTAAATGCCCGCGTTCAACGCCATCGCGACGCGCTGCGTGCGGCTGGCCTACGGCCCATTCAGATTTGGGTTCCCGATACCCGGCGGCCAGACTTTGCACAGGAGTGCCATCGACAGTGCCTGTTGGTTGCTCAGGCAGACATGGCCAATACCTATATGCAGGGGTTGATGGACGAAGCCTTAGACGATGTTGAGGGTTGGACGCCATGATGCGAGGTGACCTAGTCACCGTCGCCATGCAAGGTGACTTTGGTAAACCAAGACCCGCCTTGGTAATTCAGGCAAACCAATTCAGCGAACACACCAGCGTTACCGTGCTGCCAGTGACCAGCACCCTAGTCGCAGCACCGCTGCTGCGCATCACCGTTCAGCCGACCGCAGAAAACGGCTTGCAGAAGCCTTCTCAGGTCATGCTAGACAAGACCATGACCCTCAAGCGTGAAAAAATAGGCCCGACTTTTGGGCATATCGGAGTGGATTCAATGGTGGAGGTAGAGCGCTGTTTAGCCGTGTTCTTGGGTATCGCCAATTGACACCTTTTCCTTAGAGGGTGTAGAC
>NZ_ATDK01000113.1 GCF_000444135.1 Pseudomonas avellanae BPIC 631 | reverse complement strand
GTACTCAACGTCGGAAAAGCTCATTTGGCTCATGGGCGGCTCGGATCAGGTGGTCAGGCGATTTTCGCATATTTGAGACTTGTTCGGAGGTTCCCTATAAGCAGATTAGCAAGGTATTGAACAGGTTGTCCTACGCCAATCCGAAGGTCCCTGAAATCAACGAAATCGTTCCCCTGCCGCCAGCCAAACTCCCCGCCTGGGATGGCAAGCTGAAATGGGTTGAAGAGCGTGAAGCCAATATCCCGCCGCCCAAGCCTTCCGAAGCACTGATTGAGCAACTGGCTAAAGCCATGGTGCTTGACCCTAAAACAGGTAAGCCATTGCCGGGTTCTCCCGTTTACAGCAAGGAAGACTGATCACATACCCATGTGCCCAGCACGGGTTTGCATGTGCCGACAGTATCGGCGCATGCAAATCCGCACTCATACCCCACTCCGTTCCGGACGCCAGCTATGCGTTTGCGCTTTCTGAATAATAATGTTGGGCAGCGGACGCACAACCCACCCACACCTACAGGGACAACGCGATGCACACCCTGATCTATTTATTGCTGGCCGTTCTTCCTGCGATAGCAATGGCCGAAAAAAACGACTCGCCTCCTGCGAGCTCCGGGGAGCGTGCTTTACAGAATAACCTCAGGTTTGAATGTCATCGTGAAGCTGACGTGCTGCCGCCGGTAAATCAAGACGCAGATACGCTCTACCAATACGGCTTATTTCTTCAACAAAGAGAACGCCCGAGTGACATTAGTGGTGCAGCACGCTACTACCGAATTGCAGCCGCTCACGGAAATTACAAGGCTGCAACCAACTTGCAGGCATTGATCACACAAGGCCTTGCACACTCGCCCAACGGACAAAAAGAAGCATTAGCACTGGTAGAAAAATTTATGACACTCGGTGTTCCAGGTGCTTACTACGACATGGCACACTATCTTGAATCTGGTTATGGCGTCGAGCAAGATCAAGAAAAAGCAAATGCATATTTTCGAAAAGCAGCTGACTTAGGTAGCCCTGACGCTCAGTACTACGCTGCTGGATTACTAGGACGTGTAAAAGGCGGAGCAGGTGTCATGGAGCAAATGCTGCACTGTGCTGCCTATCAAGGACATGCACAATCAGCCCGAGAGCTAGCGGCTTATCTGCGAACAGGAAAAAAGGGCGGTTTCAGAGGCTGAGTGCAACACCCGGCTATTGAGTTAGGGATGGACTCTCATGATGCTTGGACATCATTTCCGTCATCATTTCGATAGGGCATCTGTA
>NZ_ATDK01000112.1 GCF_000444135.1 Pseudomonas avellanae BPIC 631 | reverse complement strand
GTTCCGTGCGCTCCAGTGGAATGCAGCTCTCGACGCTCTGCGTCGCAAGAGGACGCGGAGCGTCCAGAACGGCATGCCGACGCAGAGCGTCGCACGATAGTGGATCGTGCGCTCAGCGCACCTGCCAACCCCCGCCCAGCGCTTTATACAGCGCAATGCTCGCCTGCACCCTTGCCAGCCGTAACTGCACGCTCACATCCTGGGCCAGGTACAGCGTGCGTTGGGTTTCCAGCACGGTCAGTAAGTCCTCGGCGCCGGCTTCGTAGCGGCTCTGGGCGATGCGGAAGGCGGTTTGCGCCTGCGTAAGCTCTTCTTCGTGCCAGTAGCGTTGCTGGTCAAGGCCGCTGATGCTGTTCAGGGCTTTTTCGACGTCAGCGAAGCTGTTGATGATCGCGCCGCGGTAGGTTTCCAGCAGCTCTTGCTGGCGCGCCGTGGCCTTGTCGCGCTCGGCCCCCAAGCGCCCATTATTGAAGATCGGCCCGACCAGCCCGGCCGCCAGGCTGCTGAACGGTGCGCGCAGCCAGTCTTCGGCGCGGGTCGCTTCGGTGCCCAGCCTGGCGCTCAGCGTCAGTTTCGGCAGCATCGCCACGCGGGCCACGGTGACGTTGGCCTGCGCCGCCGCCAGTTCGGCCTCGGCCTTGGCCAGATCAGGACGGCGGGTCAGCAGGTCGCTGGGCACGCCAGCGCCGATGTCCGGCCAGTTCACGGTGTCGAAGGCCTGATCGCTCAGTGTGAGGCTCTGTACTGGCTGGCCGAGCAGTGCGGCGAGGGTGATCAGCTGTTCGTTGGCCAATTGCTGAATGCGCGGCAGTTCGCGCTGCTGGGTGGCGACCAGGGTTTTCTGCTGTGCCAGCTCCAGTGCAGTGGCCGAGCCTGAATCAAAACGGGTCTGCACCAGCTTCAAAACGCTCTGCGCATTGGCCAGGTTGAGCCCGGCGATCCGGCCTTGCTCGCGTGCTGCCAGGGTTTGCGCATAGCGGTCGGCAACGTTGCTGAGCAGGGTCAGTTCCACGGTCGCCTGATCGAACTCGCTGGCGCGCAGGCCTTGCACGGCGCTGTCGCGTCCGGCCGCGATGCCACCCCAGAAATCCACTTCGTAGCTGGCGGTCAGGTCGCTGGTGAAGTTGTTGGTGTTGTTGTCGTCGGACGGGTTGGCCTTGCGGTCGCTGTTGCGCACGAATTTGTTGCGTTCGCCGCGCAGGTCAAAGGCCAGTTCCGGCAGCAACGGCGCGCCGCCGATGATGGCAGTCGCCTGGGCCTGACGCACCCGCGCCATCGCCGCAGCCACTTCATGGCTGTCGCGGCTGGCTTGGGCGATCAAACGGTTCAGCTCCGGGCTGCCGAAGCGTTGCCACCATTGGGTATCGTTACGCTGGCTGGCAGCGCGCTTGGCAAATGCCCAGCTCGCGGGTGGCTGGACGCCGCTGTCCAGACGCGGGGCAGGCGTATTGCAAGCGCTCAGCAACAGGCAGACGGTCAGCAGGGAAAGGCATGGCTTCATCGAATGGTCATTCACTGGTAAGGGCCGCCACCGGGTCAAGCCGGGCGGCTTTGCGGGCAGGCATGAAACCGAAAATCACGCCGGTGACCAGCGCGCAGGCAAAGGCACCGATCACCGCAGACAGGGTGAAGGCCACCGCCACCTGGCTCGCCAGCAAGGCCGCGCCCATCGCCAGCGCCAGCACGATACCGGCCAGCCCGCCGACCACCGAGAGCATCACTGCCTCGGTGAGGAACTGGCGCAGAATGTCGCGCTGACGCGCCCCGGTAGCCATGCGAATGCCGATCTCGCGGGTGCGTTCACGCACGGTCATGAGCATGATGTTCATCACTCCGATGCCGCCGACCAGCAGCGAGATGGCGGCAATCGAGCCGAGCATCAGTGACAGGGTGTTCTGGGTGCGCGCTTCGGCCTGGATCATCGCGGCGTTGTTGGTCAGCTCGTAATCCTGCTTGCCGTTGTGCAGGCGTTGCAGCAGGGTGCGAATCGCCGCCTCGGCCTGCTTGACGTTGTTGGCATCGCGGGTGGCGATGGTGATGTACTCAGGGTCCTGCGAGCCGAACAGGCGGATGCTGGCCGACGAATACGGAATGGCGATGCGGTTGTCGCTGTCCAGATCGCCCGAGGTCGCGCCTTTTTCCTGGAGCACGCCGACCACTTGAAACGGCACGTTCTCGATGAGGATGTATTGGCCGATAGGGTCGATGCGATCGCCGAACAGCTTCTGCCGGACTTTGTAACCAATCACGGCCACGGCGGCCGCGCTTTGCTCGTCGGCCTCGCTGAAATAACTGCCTTCGGCCACCGGCCAGTTGAAAATCGCCGGAAAGTGCGTGTCGTTGCCGCCCACATAGCTTGAATGATCGACATTGCCGAAGCGCACCCCGGCCTGTCCGCCATTGACCGGCATGATCATTTTTACTTCGGGCAACTCGCCCAGCGCGGCGACTTCTTCCAGGGTGATGACGCCTTTGGGGGCGCGCGGGTTGGGTGCCTTGCCGTTGAGGTAGATGATGTTGGAGCCAAACGAAGACATCTGCGCCATGACCTGGCGTTTGCTGCCTTCGCCGACCGCCAGCATGACCACCACCGACGCGACGCCGATAACGATGCCCAGCAACGTCAGCGCAGTCCGGAAGCGGTTGACCCACATGACCCGCCACGCCGCCTGAACGGCGTCGAGCAGCTCGCCTTTCCAGGCCCCGCGACTGCCGCTGCCTTCGCTCAGGCGCTTGCGCAGATCGACGGCCTGTAGCGCGGCCGGGTTGGCGGAGGGCTGCAGGTCGCAAGCATCCCGAGCGGTATCGCTGATCACCAGACCGTCGCTGATCTCGATGACCCGATTGGCGCGGGCGGCGACTTCCCGATCGTGGGTGATCAGAATCACCACATGGCCCTGGCTGGCCAGTTCGTCCAGCAGGGTCATGACCTCGGCACCGCTGTGGCTGTCCAGCGCGCCGGTCGGTTCGTCGGCAAGAATGATGTGCCCGCCATTCATCAAGGCGCGGGCGATGGACACCCGTTGCTGCTGGCCACCGGAGAGCTGATGCGGACGGTTGCCAGTGCGTGACGCCAGGCCCAGGCGGTCGAGCAGGGCAGCCGCCCGGGCGTGGCGTTGTGCAGCGGGCGTACCGGCGTAGATGGCCGGCATCTCGACGTTTTCCTGCGCCGAGCCGGACGGGATCAGGTGGTAGCCCTGAAACACGAAACCAAACGCTTCGCGACGCAGCCAGGCCAGTTCGTCGCTGCCCAGTTCGGCGACGTTTTCCCCGGCGAACAGGTATTCGCCCGAGGTCGGGCGGTCCAGGCAGCCGAGGATGTTCATCAGCGTCGATTTACCGGAGCCGGACGCGCCGACAATCGCCACGAACTCGCCGGCATGAATCGACAGGTCGATGCCGCGCAGCACGTTGACCAGCGGGCTGTCGCCACCGCCGTAGGATTTGCGGATGGCGCGCAGGTCGATCAGCGGCGTTTGCATTCAGCCTCCGCTGCCGACAGGAGCCTGCACCAGTAGGCGATCACCTTCGCTGAGCCCGTCGATAACCTGCACGCGCAGACGGTCACTGATCCCGGTGCGTACCTGACGATTCTGTACCTCGCCATTGGCGGCCAGCACCTGCGCGGTCTGAACATCGGCTTGCGCGCTGTTTTGCAGGGCTGCGAGCGGGGCGGTGAGGGTGTTTTCAGCTTTGCCGGCGACGAAGAAGATCTGTGCGGTCATTTCTGCCATCAGCGCCTGGTCGCTGTTATCAACGTCCAGCAGCACGGTGTACAGCACCACCCGGCCACCGCCGCTTTTGCGCGAACTGCTCGGGCTGCCGCCGCCCTGATTGGCCTGGTCCAGCGGTCTGGGCGGCACGGGCAGAATCTGCCTTACGGTGCTGCTCCAGCGCCGGTTGCCGCCACTGAGCGTGGTGAAATAAGCCGTCATGCCCGGTTTGACGTGGCCGATATCGGCTTCCGAAACTTCGGCCCAGACGGTCATCGGTGACAAGCGGGCGATGCGCAGAATCAGCGGCGTCTGCTGTTGCGCGTTCAGCGTCTGACCTTCGCGGGCATCCAGCGCGACCACCGTGCCGCTCATGGGCGCAAAGATGCGCGTGTAACCCAGCGCCGCTTCGTCACTGCGCAGCGCGGCCTGGGCTTCGAGGATTTGCGCCTTGAACATGTCGACCCGTGCCTGGGTGGCACGAAATTCCGATTGTGCCGCCTGCACATCTTCGGCGCGTGTGGCACCGCCTGCGGCAAGGCTTTTCTGCCGTTGTTGCTTTTGCTCGGCCAGCTCGTGCAACGCGCGCTGTTCCTGAAGCTGGGCCTTGAGGTTGTCGATGGCGTAGCGCGCGGCGTCGAGTTTGGCTTTTTGCGTCGACGGGTCGATTTCCACCAGCAAATCGCCTTCCTTGACCTGATCACCCACCTGCGCATGAATCTTCATGATCTGCCCGCTGGCCTGCGAGCCGACGTCCACGTAACTGCGCGGTTGCAGCGTGCCCAGCGCGGTCACGCTGTTTTCGATGGTGCCGCGGGTCACCGTCACGGTCGAGGCATGGCCCTTGGCGTCGGGCAGGACCTGCCAGGCACACAAGGCAATGACCGGGAACAGGCACAGCGCCACCAGAAGGGCGCGTCGAGGGTGTCGAGAGCGTTTCATGAAGAGTCCTGCGTGGGGAGGTCAGCCGGTCGCCAGGCGACGGCCACGAGAGCTGCCCTTTAAACGAGGAACAGCGACGGGAATTTAGCACCGACAATTGGTTGTAAGACCCGGCTAAAAATCTGCGTCCGTACTTCGTTTAACGGGGGCGGCTAATTCGGGTCGTCTTGTCGAGTTGGAGTCAGCGTGATTATGTCCAGAGCACTGCCCTGTTTTTTGTTTGCAGGCCTTTCGGTGGCGGTGGTTTTGCCTGCGCAGGCGCTGGTTGCGCATGAACAAAAGGCCGCTGGCGCCGAGATCCGGCGCACCGGTTTTGGCGTGCCGCACATCGTCGCGGACGACGAACGAGGCCTGGGTTACGGCATCGGTTACGCCTATGCGCAGGACAACCTGTGCCTGTTGGCCAATGAAATCGTCACCGTCAACGGCGAGCGCTCGCGCTATTTCGGGCCGGACAAGGCGACCCTTGAACAGCGCAATAACATGGCCAGCGACCTGTTGTTTCAGTGGCTCAACACCCCGCGAGCGCTGGCGGATTTCTGGAAGGCCCAGCCAGCCGAGATTCGCCAATTGATGCAGGGTTATGTCGCCGGTTACAACCGTTCGCTGGCCGAGCAGACCACCCAAGGCCTGCCGCAACCCTGCGCGGCCGACTGGGTGCGCCCGATCAGCACTGACGATCTGGTGCGCCTGACGCGCCGTTTGCTGGTCGAGGGCGGAGTGGGGCAGTTCACTGAAGCCTTTGCCGGCGCTAAACCGCCTTCTGCGCAAAAGCCATTGCAGGTCGATAGCCAGCAAGTTCAGGCGCTGCAACTGGCCACCGCGCGCAACGAGCGCTTTGCGCTGGAGCGTGGCAGCAATGCAGTGGCGGTGGGGCGTGACTTGTCCGCCAACGGGCGCGGCATGCTGCTGGCCAATCCGCACTTTCCGTGGGGCGGCGGTATGCGGTTCTATCAGATGCACCTGACCATCCCCGGCAAGCTGGACGTCATGGGCGCTGCGCTGCCGGGCCTGCCGCTGATCAACATCGGCTTCAACCGGCATCTGGCCTGGAGCCACACCGTCGATACATCGAAACACTTCACGTTGCACCGCTTGCAACTCGATCCGAAAGACTCGACCCGTTACCTGCTGGATGGCAAATCGGTCGCGATGGATAAACAGCAGGTCAGCGTCGAGGTGAAGCAGCCGGACGGTACGCTCAAGGCTGTGCCGCGCATCATTTATTCATCGAAATTCGGCCCGGTGGTGCAGTGGCCGGGCAAGCTGGACTGGGATGAAAAGTTTGCCTTCAGCCTGCGCGATGCTAACCTGAAAAACGATCGGGTGCTGCAGCAGTGGTATGCGATGGACAAGGCTGACAGCCTCAAGGCGTTTCAGGATTCGGTGCACAGGATTCAGGGTATTCCGTGGGGCAACACCCTGGCAGTCGATGCCAAGGGGCAGGCGCTGTACATGAATATTTCGGTGGTGCCGAATGTTGACGCCGTGAAGCTCGCCAAGTGCAGTGACCCGCGTATCGGCACTGAACTGATCGTGCTCGACGGCTCGCGCAGTGAATGCAACTGGGATGTGTCTCCCGAGGCTGCGCAAGCGGGTATTTATCCGTCCTCGCGCCAGCCGCAACTGCTGCGGACCGATTTCGTGCAGCACTCCAATGACTCGGCCTGGATGGTCAATCCGGCTGCGCCGCTGAAGGACTTTTCACCGCTGATCAGCCAGGACGGTCAGCCGCTGGGCCAGCGGGCGCGTTTTGCACTGGATCGGCTGAGCAGCCTGGAGAAGACGGGCAAGGTCAGCGTCGAGAACCTGCAAGCGATGGTCATGGACAACGAGGTGTATCACGCCGGGCAAGTGCTGCCGGACCTGCTGAAATTCTGCGCCTCGGAGCTGGGTGACGATGCCGCGCGTCTGGCACCTTTGTGTACCGCCCTGAAAGCCTGGGACGGTCGCGCTGACCTGAACAGCGGCATCGGGTTTATGTACTTCCAGCGCATCGTGACGTCCATGCAGGCCGTTGCCTCTCGCTGGCGCGTGGTATTCGACCCGCAGAACCCGGTCCATACGCCCAGCGGGCTGGCCATTGAATACCCGGAAGTCGCCACCGCGCTGCGCGCTGCCATGCTTGCGGCGGTCGATGAGGTGGCCAAGGCCGGTCTCTCTGCCGAGACCCGATGGGGCGATATTCAGGTTTCCAGCATCAGCGGCAAACCGATCCCGATTCACGGTGGCCCGGCCGGGCTGGGCATCTATAACGCCATGCAGACGGTCGCTGGCAAAGACGGCAAACGCGAAGTGGTCAGCGGCACCAGTTACTTGCAGGTGGTGACGTTTGATGAGCATGGCCCGAAAGCGCAGGGTTTGCTGGCGTTTTCCGAGTCGAGCAACCCGCAGTCGGCCCATTCCCGGGACCAGACAGAGGCGTTCTCGAAAAAACAATGGAGCACGCTGCCGTTCACCGAGCAGCAGATAAAAGCTGATCCGGCGTATCAGGTGCAGGTGATCAAGGAGTAGGGCAGGCTGTAAAGTGAATGGCAGCGCGTTTGGGCCACTTGGCCCAAATGCGATGTTCTGTTGGTTCATTCAGCCCGCATTGGTGTCGATATCAGCGTCAATGCCTTGAGTGGGCTGATGATTGCGCTGGTCTTCCTTTTTTTCCTGCGGCTCATAGTCAGGCACGTAAGCGCTGCCGTTGGACTGCTGGCTTTGATTCTGACTTTGCGACTGGCTTTGGCTGGGGGCAGGGGTCTGGCCTTGCGTCTGGCCGTCACCTTTTTCAGTCTCCGGCTCTACGTCCGAAACCTGCGGCTCGATGGCCGGATCATTGCGGTCCGGGCCCTGATCCGCTGGCGTGTGCTGGCCGGGTGGCTGTTTTTTCTGACGTTGGGGTTCGATGGACATGACTACCTCGATAGCTGATTCAGAAAAGGGTCTGACAGGGTTTCGAGGGGTAGCACTGGGGATCGTTCGATTCAGTTGCTGAGTGGTGGTGAGGACGGGGTTTTGCGGGTGATGCTGTTGCAGAGGCGATGTTCGCGAAGGTGACCGTACAGTTGCATGAGATGCATTGACTGAAATATAGCCTTCGCGAACACAGAGATACATGCAGCGCGGTTAGAGCACCTTCTTGATCGCGTCGCAGACCGCGTCAATATTCTTCTCGTTCAGCGCTGCCACGCAGATGCGGCCGGTGTCCAGGGCGTAGATGCCGAATTCACTGCGCAGGCGCTGGGCCTGGGCGGCGGTCAGGCCGGAGTAGGAGAACATGCCGCACTGACGGCCGACGAAGCTGAAGTCCTGACCGGCCGGGTTATCGGCCAGACGCTCGACCATCGCCTTGCGCATGCCCTGAATGCGCACGCGCATTTCGCCGAGTTCTTCTTCCCACATGGCGCGCAATGCCGGGTCGTTGAGGACGGCAGCGGAAATGATCGCGCCGTGGGTGGGCGGGTTGGAGTAGTTGGTGCGGATCACGCGCTTGACCTGCGACAGGACGCGAGCGGTTTCTTCTTTCGATTCAGTGATGATCGACAGCGCACCGACGCGCTCGCCGTACAGCGACAGCGATTTGGAGAACGAACTGGAGGCGAAGAAGGTCAGGCCCGACTCGGCGAACAGGCGCACCGCCAGTGCATCTTCCTGAATACCTTGGCCGAAGCCTTGATACGCCATGTCCAGAAACGGTACGTGGCCCTTGGCCTTGACCACTTCCAGCACTTTTTTCCAGTCGTCCAGGCTCAGATCGACGCCAGTCGGGTTGTGGCAGCAGGCGTGCAGGACCACCACCGAGTTGTTCGGCCGGTTGTGCAGGTCTTCGAGCATGCCGGCGCGGTTCACGTCGTGAGTGGCGGCATCGTAGTAGCGATAGTTCTGCACCGGGAAACCGGCGGTTTCGAACAGCGCGCGGTGGTTTTCCCAGCTCGGGTCGCTGATGGCCACAACCGCGTTGGGCAGCAGTTGCTTGAGGAAGTCGGCACCGATCTTCAAGGCACCTGTGCCGCCGACCGATTGAGTGGTCAGCACTCGGCCCGAAGCGATCAATGGCGAATCGGCACCCAGCAGCAGCTTCTGCACAGCCTGGTCGTAAGCGGCAATGCCGTCGATCGGCAGATAGCCGCGCGGTGCATGCTGGGCCACACGGGTTTTTTCGGCTTCAGCCACTGCGCGCAGCAGAGGAATGCGCCCGTCTTCATCACAGTAGACGCCCACGCCAAGGTTGACCTTGGTGGTACGGGTGTCGGCGTTGAATGCTTCGTTGATACCCAGGATCGGATCGCGGGGTGCCATTTCGACAGCGGAGAACAGGCTCATTGTGCGGCGGCTCTTGATGAAGAGTGAGAAGGGGCTACACGCTGCGGCTCAATGCGCCGAAGCGGTGCGCAAACAGGGGCTAGTATAGAGAGCATCCCCCCGTCGGGCGACAGGGCGGGGCGGGTTTTTTGTAGGTTTTTGTGCATATTTGCAGAACGTTCGTCCCGTTCAAACCTCAATGCTTTAGGTGCGTGACTTGAAAGGCCAGTATATGGCTCCATCTAGTAAGCATCATTTCAAAACATCGTACGCACTTTCCCTGCGGGATCGGGCGTTGGCGATGATTTCGTCATGGCCTGTCCAGTCAGGTGCAGGCGAGCCCTTTGCGCGGTCCTGTCGCGTACGAATCAAGTCCGGTATGAATCAAGAGGTCATTTATGTCCGAGTTCCAGCTCGTTACCCGTTTTGAGCCAGCCGGTGATCAGCCCGAGGCCATTCGCCAACTGGTCGAAGGGATCGACGCGGGGCTCGCGCATCAGACCTTGCTGGGTGTAACCGGCTCGGGCAAGACGTTCAGCATTGCCAACGTCATTTCCCAGATCAAGCGTCCAACGCTGGTGCTGGCGCCGAACAAGACCCTGGCGGCGCAGCTGTATGGCGAGTTCAAGGCGTTCTTCCCCAATAACGCCGTGGAGTATTTCGTCTCTTACTACGATTACTACCAGCCTGAAGCCTATGTGCCGTCGTCGGACACCTTCATCGAGAAGGATGCGTCGATCAACGACCACATCGAACAGATGCGGCTGTCTGCGACCAAGGCGCTGCTGGAGCGCAAGGACGCGATTATCGTTACAACCGTGTCGTGCATCTATGGTCTGGGCAGTCCGGAAACCTACCTGCGCATGGTGCTGCACGTTGACCGTGGCGACAAACTCGACCAGCGCGCCTTGCTGCGCCGTCTCGCGGACCTGCAATACACCCGCAATGACATGGACTTTGCCCGCGCGACCTTCAGGGTGCGTGGCGATGTCATCGACATCTACCCGGCCGAATCCGATCTTGAAGCGATCCGTATCGAGCTGTTCGATGACGAGGTCGAAAGTCTATCGGCGTTCGATCCGCTGACCGGCGAGGTGATCCGCAAACTGCCGCGCTTCACCTTTTACCCGAAGAGCCACTACGTCACGCCACGCGAAACGCTGGTCGAGGCGATGGAAGGAATCAAGGTCGAGCTGCAAGAGCGGCTGGAATACCTGCGCAGCCAGAACAAGCTGGTGGAAGCCCAGCGTCTGGAGCAGCGCACCCGCTTCGATCTGGAAATGATGCTGGAGCTGGGTTACTGCAACGGTATCGAAAACTACTCGCGCTACCTGTCGGGCCGTCCGTCCGGTGCGCCGCCGCCGACCTTGTTCGACTACCTGCCGGCTGACGCCTTGCTGGTCATCGACGAGTCCCACGTCAGCGTGCCGCAGGTCGGCGCGATGTACAAAGGCGACCGTTCACGCAAGGAAACCCTGGTCGAGTATGGTTTTCGTCTGCCATCGGCGCTGGACAACCGGCCCATGCGCTTCGACGAGTGGGAAGCGATCAGCCCGCAGACCATCTTTGTTTCGGCCACGCCGGGCAACTATGAAGCGGAGCATGCAGGCCGTATTGTCGAGCAGGTGGTGCGCCCGACCGGTCTGGTGGACCCGCAGATCGAGATCCGCCCGGCGCTGACTCAGGTTGATGACCTCTTGTCGGAAATTCACAAGCGTGCGGCGCTGGAGGAGCGGGTGCTGGTCACCACGCTGACCAAGCGCATGTCCGAGGACCTGACCGATTACCTGAGCGACCACGGCGTGCGGGTGCGTTATTTGCACTCGGACATTGACACGGTCGAGCGCGTCGAGATCATTCGCGATTTGCGATTGGGTACGTTTGACGTGTTGGTGGGCATCAACCTGCTGCGCGAAGGCCTGGACATGCCGGAAGTGTCGCTGGTGGCGATTCTCGATGCCGACAAGGAAGGCTTCCTGCGTTCCGACCGCTCGCTGATCCAGACCATCGGCCGGGCAGCGCGTAACCTCAATGGCCGGGCGATCCTGTACGCCGACCGCATCACCGGATCGATGGAACGCGCCATCGGCGAGACCGAGCGACGTCGCGAGAAACAGATCGCCTTCAACCTGGAACACGGCATCACCCCAAAAGGTGTGTTCAAGGACGTTGCCGACATTATGGAAGGTGCCACGGTGCCCGGCTCGCGCAGCAAGAAGCGCAAGGGCATGGCCAAGGCCGCCGAAGAAAACGCTCGCTACGAAAACGAACTGCGCTCGCCGAGCGAGATCAACAAGCGCATTCGTCAACTGGAAGAAAAAATGTATCAGTTGGCCCGCGACCTGGAATTCGAGGCCGCCGCGCAGATGCGCGACGAGATTGGCAAATTACGTGAGCGGTTGCTGGCGGTTTGATCCGCTGATGGTTATCACACCGAGTGCTCGGCGTGATACACGAGGGCTGATATGTCGGAGAGCGGGCTTTTGCGCGGAGGGCTGTGGGCGCTTCAGAAGGTTACGACGGCTGCGATGGGCAGCACAGCGGCCCTGAAACAGCTCACCTTGGCTGATCTGACATATCGAGCTGGCCGGTTTTGCTGCCGGTTCCCGGCAGTTCGCGGACAAGTCCGCTCCTACATTCCGGAAGATCGCGGACCCTTGTGGGAGTGGACTTGTCCACGAAGACGTTCTATGGAAACGATCACATTACCCAGGCTGGAGCCTTATGCCCCCGGCCTGTTAACATCCCGTGCTTGATCGACCTATTTCGGGATTTTCCATGACCACCGTTCGTACCCGCATCGCGCCATCGCCCACCGGCGACCCACACGTCGGCACGGCCTACATCGCGCTGTTCAACTACTGCTTTGCCAAACAGCATGGCGGCGAGTTCATTCTGCGCATTGAAGACACCGATCAGTTGCGCTCGACCCGCGAGTCCGAACAACAGATTTTCGACGCACTGCGCTGGCTGGGCATCGAATGGAGCGAAGGTCCTGACGTCGGCGGCCCACACGGTCCGTATCGGCAAAGCGAACGGGGCGATATCTACCAGAAATATGCGCAGCAACTGGTCGAACTGGGCCATGCCTTCCCATGTTTCTGCACCGCCGAAGAACTCGACGAGATGCGCGCCGAGCAACAGGCCAAGGGCGAAACCCCGCGTTACGACGGTCGGGCCTTGCTGCTCTCCAAAGAGGAAGTCCAGCGCCGTCTTGATGCCGGCGAGCCGCACGTGATCCGCATGAAAGTGCCGACCGAAGGCGTCTGCGTGGTGCCGGATATGCTGCGTGGCGAAGTCGAAATCCCGTGGGACCGCATGGACATGCAGGTCCTGATGAAGACCGACGGGCTGCCGACCTACTTCCTGGCCAACGTGGTCGATGACCACCTGATGGGCATCACCCATGTACTGCGTGGCGAAGAATGGCTGCCATCGGCGCCGAAACTGATCCTGCTTTACGAGTATTTTGGCTGGGACAAGCCGCAGCTGTGCTACATGCCGCTGCTGCGTAACCCGGACAAGAGCAAACTGTCCAAGCGCAAGAACCCGACCTCGGTGACCTTCTACGAGCGCATGGGCTTCATGCCTGAAGCGATGCTCAACTACCTGGGCCGCATGGGCTGGTCAATGCCTGACGAGCGCGAGAAGTTCTCGCTGCAGGAAATGGTTGACCACTTCGACCTGTCGCGTGTCTCGCTGGGCGGGCCGATCTTCGATATCGAGAAGCTCTCCTGGCTCAACGGCCAGTGGCTGCGTGAATTGCCGGTCGAGGAATTTGCCTCGCGTCTGCAGACCTGGGCGCTGAACCCCGAGTACATGATGAAGATCGCGCCGCATGTGCAGGGCAGGGTAGAGACCTTCAGCCAGGTTGCGCCGCTGGCGGGCTTCTTCTTCGCGGGCGGCGTCACGCCTGATGTGAAGCTGTTCGAGCACAAGAAGCTGTCGCCGGGTCAGGTGCGTCAGGTCATGCAGTTGATCCTGTGGAAGCTCGAATCGCTGCGTCAGTGGGAGAAGGAGCGGATCATGGGCAGCATCCAGGCCGTCGTCGAGCACCTCGAGCTCAAGTTGCGTGACGCCATGCCACTGATGTTTGCAGCGATCACCGGTCAGGCCAACTCGGTCTCGGTGACCGATGCGATGGAAATCCTCGGGCCGGACCTGACCCGCTTCCGCCTGCGTCAGGCACTCGATTTGCTGGGCGGCGTTTCGAAGAAAGAAAACAAGGAATGGGAAAAGCTGCTGGGTGCCATTGCCTGAGGAACATGCCCGCACGTCTGAATCGCCCCCGGTTTTCCGGGGGTTGAAGGGTAAGTGGTTGTATTACCGACAAAAAACTTTGGAAATTGTAAAAAATAAATTTGACAGCTCAACGACTCACGCTTAACATGCGCCCCGTCCACTGATGTGGGGCTTTAGCTCAGCTGGGAGAGCGCCTGCATGGCATGCAGGAGGTCAGCGGTTCGATCCCGCTAAGCTCCACCAAATTTAGCGTTTCAGAGCGCAGCTATACTGTTCTGATTCGATGTGAAACAAACGGATCCAGCGACCGTTTGCTTTTACGAGAAGGTTTTGTCCCCTTCGTCTAGTGGCCTAGGACACCGCCCTTTCACGGCGGTAACAGGGGTTCGAGTCCCCTAGGGGACGCCACGATTTCCCGCTCTGCGGGACCAAGGGTCATTCGATTATTGAATGACCCTTTTGTTTTTCTGAGCCTGAAAGCCCCGGTTTATAAGGCTTCAAGCCACCTCTGGACCGCTCGTCGGCAACGTGCGTCCGTACCGTGTGTCACACTCAGAACAGCTAGAAATTCCCTCCTTTGACCTGAACTGAACATTGCTTGCGAGCGGTGCACAGGGGTTCGAGCGTTCCCCAGCATTTACAGGAATTGCTCTTGCCCGTCCGGTCGCTCTCGTTGTTTCAGGCGGTGCACAGGGGTAGGGGTTACGGGCGCGCTCACACGACCTGGATAACCTCCAGCGCGTGCTTGATAGAGCATGCTCGCTTGACCGATGCCGGACTGATCCCGAAGTGCTCGGCAGTCTGGGCAATGCTGGCGGTGTGTTCCCGTCTCCAAGCCGCCACCTCCGCATCCAGTATGGTCTTCGTACGGCCCAGTGCTCGCCCCTCGGACTTGGCGCGTTCAATCCCGGCCATCTGTCTTGCCTTGATATTGGAGCGCTCAAGCTCTGCAACCGCTGCAAGCATCGTCAACATGGCCTTACCCATAGGCGTGCTCAGGTCGAACCCCTCACGCTTGCTAATGATGCTCACGCCCTTTGATTGCAGCGCTTCCACTGTGCTCAGCACGTCCAAGGTGTCACGTCCAAGCCGGTCCACAGCGCTCACTACCAGCGTGTCACCCTTGCGGACATACGCTACCAGTGCAGCAAACCCCGGACGCTCTAACGCCTTCACAGCACCCGATACACCTGCATCCTCATACCATTCATT
>NZ_ATDK01000111.1 GCF_000444135.1 Pseudomonas avellanae BPIC 631 | reverse complement strand
CTCGCTTGAGCAGACTATTTTTACGTTGCGAGTGCAGGTACGACGCAGACCAGACGCAGGCTGAAAAGGGAAGCAGCCGTTAGGCCGCCTCCAGTTCTTCCATGTGCTGCTCCAGCAATCGAATCTGTCGTTCCCGCTCTGCATACTCCAGCAGGATTCCACGCACAGTCCACGCAGGCACAGTCTCCAGAACCATATCCCACTTAGTGAACCCGCCAAGGTCTTCCCCCTCCCAATCTACGATAACGGGGGTTGAGAAGTTTCTAGGCCAGATACAGTGCCGGGCCATGCTCTTGTCATACGGCCATGTTGGTTCCTTAGGGCAGCCTGCCGGTACGGTACTGGGCGAGCCGCCCACTATGTAAACCACCCCACAGGGTGACGTATCAGACAGGGCGTACTCCTCATGCCAAGGTTTAATAACCGGCTTCTGGTTCCTGTTCGCGACTGCGCCGCGTCCCCGACTCACGCCGACGCCCCCGCTGTGCGGTGCTGGGCACGATGTAGCGAGACCAGTACAGCCGATGCCAGATACTTCTCGCCGTCAAGCGTTACGACGTACGATCCGGATGTGGTTTGCCCACCGGCCACCGCTCCAGCTTCACGGCTACGGGTGCCGGTGCATCCGTTCCAGTGGTTCCAACGCAGGCCGCTTGGGCTGGTCAGGTCGGTGGTGAATGCTGCCTGAAACGAGGCCAGGACTTGTTTAGTGATACGGGCTTTCATGTTGTTTCCTCCAAGGGGATGCTGCCCGCCCCGGAGGGCAGGCTATTTGCGTGAGTTTTGAGGTGTAGAAATGGCGGTAGCGATCAGCCGGACCAACTGGACCAGTTCACGGCTTTGCTCAAGAAGAGGGGTTAAAACTCCCCGGATCAGTTCAGAATCACCAGACAGCAACGTATCGACGGCGAGCATCAGCGGTTCAGTGTCGAGGGCAACGGACCCGGCGTGGATCACTCGCCCACCTTCAAGGCTGTACCGACCGACGACCACAGGCCCCAGCCGACCTAAGATGCTCCGCTGATCCATCAAGCGCTGTGTGCGCTGGTGGCGTTGCTGCCAGTTCTCCGAAGCTTGATCATCCGTTGCGGCGTACACAGTGCCGCCGTCTGGCAGCTCCTTGAACACTTGCAGTACGCGGGCACCATTACATGCGCGACACGTCAGGTTCCGAGTGTGGCGTTCGCAGCCACTACACTCCGCACAGCTCCAGTTCGGATCGTCGAAGGTCTTAGCCCCGGACATGACAGCGGCGTATCGGGCTGGGGCAAGTTGGCGCATGCTATTGAGTCGGCCCTCATACCCCGGATACCCGAGTCGCATACGGATCAAGTCGTCTGCTGTAGGGTGCTGCCCACGTCTGAGCGCGGGTCTAGCATCCCAAACCCCGCTCAAAGCAGCGCACGAAGTTTGTCAGGGAACACTGACCCCAAGTATGGGGCGGGCTTCGCTGCTTGGGAGCGCTGGAGCATTACCTGTTCACGATCAGCCAGGGCACGCTCCGTACCAGCGGCGGACGCTTCAAGAGGAATCCACTGTTGATCGACGTAAACGCTCAGCACCCAGCCCGCACTTGGCTCAACGGCCAGTGAGTACGACGCCCAACCCGCAGCGTCCTTACCCGTATCAAGCGTTACGTTCCCACGGGAGCCGCAAGCCTCGGCCCAATCGTCAGCCAGAGCGCGCCAGTTCAACGAGCGGCCAGCGGCCAACCCCGGGACATCGACCTTTGGCCCTGCGAGGTTCTGCGCCATACCAGCGCGGTCAGAATCGACCAGCTCCAAAACGAACTTGAATTCAGCATCGGTCAAATGCTCAGCGGCCTTGATCGCCGCTATCTCGCCTTGCAGGGCGGACAGCACTCGATCTTTCCATACATCGTGAGCACTACCAGCAGCGACTCGCTCACGTTCGGCCAGTACATCCCAGCGGTTCCCGATCAGAGAGTTCAAGGCGTGCGCAGCAAATACGCGCAGGGCATAACGCAGATCATCAGGCGTCTTGATTGGCTCTCCTACGCCAGCACGAACGGCAAGGCGCAATGCATCGCTCAGCTGTGCGCCGTTCGAGCGCATGTGGCCGGATACGTTCTCTGAGGCTGGCACACCCACTATGCGCGGGGCACGGGCTGGAAGATCGGCCACGGATTCAGCCGCGACAACAGCATCAGCCTTGGCCAGCAGGTCCGCAAGGTCTGGTAGTTCCTGATCAGCGCCAAAGTGCAGAACTTTCGTCACAGCGGGTGCCAGGGTCACGGGTGCTGCATCGTCGAATGTCAACGGCATCATTAGGTCAGCGTCGGAAAGGTTCGCCAGCGCGGCGAGATTAAAATCGGTCATTGGTCAATCTCCTTACAGGTGGTGGGCAGGTTGCCCGTGGGACTTACTCAGTAGCAGTCGAGCGGTACGCGGCGGCGAAATCTTGAGCGGCGGCAGCGTCCTCAGCGGACTGGCTGGTGTTGCCGAGGTAATAAGCGGCTAGGGCCAAGTCGCCACGGGTCAGCTCTTTACCCTCAAGGATTTGGGCTAGCTCGTCTTCGTATCGGGCCTTTGTGGATGGCCGGGACAGACTGCGCAGGTGGCTGGTCAGGAACTCAATGCGTTGGCGCTCGGTATAGCTCAGGCTGGATTTAGCCATGTCGTGGTACTCCTTCGGTGGTGGGTCAGTGGGTGGTTGCAGCGGTGCGCTCGGCAGAAAGCTCAAACAGTAGGCCAACCACAGCGAATAGGGGCCAAGTGGGATTCAGAGCTGCAAGCTGCTTGTACGAACTGCACCCGGTCGCATCGTCAATCACTGTTTGGCTCAGGTTTAATCGGGTACAGAACTTACGGATACGTCCACCAGTGGAGCGGACATACCAAGCGGGCAGACGAACGCCAGCGGCAGCAGCCAGTTCACGCCAGTGCTCTGCATCAGCGAAGTCGAGGCGCAGGTTCTCTCTTGCGTATTGCTGCGCAGCTTCACGGGCGGCAGCAGCCGCGTTAGCTTGCTGGCTCTGCCAAGGACCGGACACAAATGCACGGTCGGCGTTGATGGTGTTTACGGATTGCATGAAACCTCCAAAGGGGATCGACATAGCTCTGCCATTGCCCCGGCTTATCGAACGTAAAACGCACGATTGGTCGGAGCCTTGGTGTTGGTATGTCTTTTGAGTTAGCGCAGGAATTCACCCCGGAAACTCGGGGATTTAGGCTGCTATTGATTGATGTGCGGGGTGGTCAACCGGGAGGATGCCGGGAAGGCTCCATCAGGAATAGGTCGGCTGTGTAGGAGTTCTAATTCTCACAGCCGGGTGCAGTCACGGCAGTTATCAGGTGCCGACGCTTTCACGTTCATGTGCCCGAGGGCGAATAGGTGCCTGAGCCTACCAAGGAGACAGTATCTCAGGCTGCTGTACCGACGACCAATCGGAGCAGCAGGGAAACTCAGGTGTTATTCGTCTTCGTATTCGTCATCAAGGTGGGTGCCCGCGTTGTAACGGCGCATCCAATAAGCCTCGGGGCTTTCATACGGCCCCCACGACAGGTACAGCTCTACAGTCGGTAGGTCGAGTTCGAGCGCGGTTGCTATTTCAGGGGCGGGCATACCCTCCGATGCCATACGTCTTGCTTGATGGCTGGGCATCAGTTCGGAGTCGTCGATAATTTCTGTGCCATCGGGGAGGTGTATTTGGGTCATGGTCGTTGCTCCCGTTGGGATAGGGGTAATAGGTACGTAGTACCTTATGAGTTTGGGTCAATTTCAGGGGGTGCATGCACCCCTTTTGTACCCTATCGGCCGATACGATTTTCGATACGGCTACCAAGATCAGGCCGTCCAGCGTTGGATGGTGCTCTTGGTGAAGGTTATTAATAATGAGTACTACGTACTCTTAGGGTTTGGGTCAATTTCAGGGGTGCATGCACCCCCCCTATTTTGGAAGTTTGCTGTAGTACCTAAAGGTACATACAACACCTCTTATGCAGTCAGATTGCGGCGGACCCACGATTTAACCGTGTTCACAGGCTGGCCGGTTGCGGTTGCGATAGCAGTCGGACCATCACCAGCAGCCCGCATGCGACGAGCAATATCGTGCCAGTGTTCACCAGCCTCG
This sequence comes from Pseudomonas avellanae BPIC 631, assembly GCF_000444135.1. GTDB lineage: Bacteria > Pseudomonadota > Gammaproteobacteria > Pseudomonadales > Pseudomonadaceae > Aquipseudomonas > Aquipseudomonas avellanae. The sequence goes on along the minus strand of NZ_ATDK01000111.1, from coordinate 1,229 downwards.
ACCACTTCCAATCGTTGCTCTGTAGCGATGCGGAATGCTCTCAGCTCGGCCAGTTCAGCCGCCATCAAGGCTTGCGCAGTCTCAAGGCGTGTGAGGCGTGCATGCGTCTTCATGTTCACGGCAATTCCTTCAAGGCTTCCCGATAATGTGTCAGCGCCCATACGCATGTACTCCCGTTTGCCGGTGGTCTGGATCATTCGTTGAGCGTTCTGGTGCTGCGCATGCTTCTGCAATGCCTTCTTGACCTTACGTCGTGAGCCAGTCTTTCCAGCGATACGGGCGACATCCTCAGCAGGGACACCAGCATCAAGTAGAGCGGCTCGGGGTTGGGTGTTGCCCTCGGCATCAATCACCAGCAGCACAGCGGCATCAACGGTCTGCTGGCTAGCTCTGTACCGGCCAGCGTGTTCAGTGGCACAGGCTCGGTAGAACTCCTGCTCTGCACGTTTCAGGGCTAGGAACTTGTCACGGGACACACTTCGACCTTGGCTGGTGTGTTCGGCGTACAGGTCTGCTACCACTTTGTAGGACGGTACTTGTTCATACGCTTGCCGGTTCACGACGCCACCAGCGGTCAAGGCATCCCACCAAACGAGTTGTTGGGGATTCATCCCGAACGTAGGCACGGGGAATAGGTCAGGCAGGTTAGCCAGCGCGATACTTAAATCAGTCATTCAGAACCTCTCATTGCATAGGCGATGCCTTTGGTTGGTGGTGGGGAAGGTACGGTGTCAACCGCCAATGGCGGACGGGCATTCTCTCTGTACTTAAAGTGGCAGCTAAGTCACTTGCAGACTCGCAATCGACATGGTCACACCGTTTCTAGCTTTCTCCCTGTACTTAAACGCACTACCTAAACGTCAAACGGCCTGAGAGGCCCGTACTACAAGGTGTACAGGCGAATCGCCAAGGGGCAGGGTTTACGCCCGCAAGGTGGTACCGCAGACAGGTTGCTTCTCTAGTGTGCTAAGTGAGGTTCTATTGCTTAGCACACGTTGCGAGGCCCACACAAAGGCCAGGATCAGTCGGGAATATGCTCTCTGACCTTCGCCAGTAGCTCACGCGGTTTGTCTAGCGGCTGTGTGCCGCCGTAGATGCTAGTTGCCTTTGCACCGGCAGGCGTGTGCCCTAGTGTACTGTTTTCGAAATAAGTTACCCATAACCTGCAAGCTAAGCTATTGATAAGATTTGAATTTTCCGTTAGTTGGTGGCTGATTTTTTCGAAAACA
>NZ_ATDK01000110.1 GCF_000444135.1 Pseudomonas avellanae BPIC 631 | reverse complement strand
CGGCCCTGGCTACTACCACTGACCTGAAAAAGGAGCTTCGAAATGCTACCGAATCCAACGCTCGACAAGCTGCAAACCCTGCGCCTGCACGGCATGATCAAGGCGCTTGGCGAACAACACGCAACGCCTGACATCAACGATCTCAGCTTCGACGAACGCCTCGGTCTGATGGTCGACCGCGAGCTGACCGAGCGCGAAGACGCCCGCCTGACTACTCGCCTCAAGGCCGCACGACTGCGCCATAACGCCTGCCTGGAGGACATCGATTACCGCAGCCCGCGCGGCCTGGAAAAGGCATTGATCCTGCAACTGGGCAGTGGCCAGTGGCTGCGCGATGGCCTGAACTTGATCATCGGCGGGCCAACGGGCGTAGGCAAAACCTGGCTCGCCTGCGCGCTGGCCCACAAGGCCTGCCGCGACGGCTACAGCGTCCGTTACCTGCGTCTACCGCGCTTGATGGAGGAGCTGGGCCTGGCTCATGGCGACGGCCGCTTCGCCAAACTGATGGCTGGCTACGCCAAGACTGACCTGCTGATCCTGGACGACTGGGGCCTGGCACCGTTTACCGCCGCCCAACGGCGCGACATGCTTGAGCTGCTGGATGACCGCTACGGCAACCGCTCGACGCTGGTCACCAGCCAGATGCCGGTGGACAAATGGCATGCGCTGATCGGCGACCCGACCTTGGGCGATGCGATCCTCGACCGGCTGGTGCATAACGCTTATCGAATCGAGTTGAAGGGTGAATCGATGCGCAGGCGCGCAACGAAATTGACGACGACAAGGACTTCAGACTAACAATGCGAACCTGCGTCGCTGCGCTCCGACTGCCTGTCCGGGTAAGCGTGGAACGAGTGTCCGGATGTTGGTGGGCTGAGTGTCCGGATGGCGTGGAATCCGCAATTGGACTCGAACCAACGACCCCCACCATGTCAAGGAGAGGAGCAATACCCCTTAGCCCATACAGGCTATGGCCTTGAGAGAACGCCCATTCACATCATGAGGCGTCAACATGGCTAACATCCGCTCCCTACCATCAGGCAACTGGAACGCTCAGGTCAGATTGAAAGGCCCCCCCCAGTCGAAGACATTTTCAACACAGGCTGAGGCTCAGGCATGGGCTGACAAGCTTGAAGCTGTCATCAAAGACCACAAGCACCACACCATATTCACATTGGGCATGACCTACTGTGACTCCCACCTCAAGGGCAAGGGTTCCTACACCCATGCTGTCCAGATCGTTGAGCAACTAGCTCACGCCTTCCCTCAGTCAATTCATGACATAACCCCTAAGTGTAGCGGCCTGCAATCGAAATGGCGCCGACCTGCAATCATCGCGTTTTTCGACCAGGATTGATTGCGTCTATCCGAGCCAGCAAACCGGGATTATTTGCGAATGAACCTGCATTCATCTGGTTAGACCTGCAATCGACCGTCATGAACCGGAATTATTTGCGAGTGACCACTCGCCGTTTCTGTCTCATTTAAGTACACCCTTGTGAGACTAGTGGATGAGGCGCTTTTTGCGTCTCAATAGGGTGGATTTTCATTATTTGACACGGTAGTTCTCCACTTCTAGAGCCTAATGAGGCAAGTTTGGCGATGGCCCTTTACGGATACGCTCGTGTTGCAGGTCGAGGCCATTTCGATTGCAGGTCGCTACAACTACACCTTCCAGAGCGGTAAAATAATCGACCTGCACGCGCTCACACCAAAGTCCCGGCCCTAAGGATCCTCCGATCAACTCACCGCGCCGTGGCCGATATCCGGACTTTTCCTAAAATAAGCCGCTATTTGTTGAAAAATCGATCGATTAATCGCGCATATCGCAAAGATCG
>NZ_ATDK01000109.1 GCF_000444135.1 Pseudomonas avellanae BPIC 631 | reverse complement strand
CTACAAAGATCGACATCACCGAAAGGATCGATATCGAAGGAAAAGTCGGTATCGGGCACGAAGGTAGTATGCCCGGCGCGTTGGAGACGGGTCTGCGTTGCCTTGGCTTTTGCCCGGCTCGCCCGTTTACGTTTTTTGGTCTCTGACGCCATGTGTAAGCCTGTGCTGAGGAGGGATCGACTCAATTTCGGCTATGATAACCGATTTCAAAATCTCACAATTTGCAGCCGCAGGCTGCCCTGTTCGGGGTCGCACTGTTCGACCAGGGCAGGCTCGATCTGTGGCCTGGCTACATCGGTCCATTCCTGCGCCGCCCAGATGGCCGGGCAGATGACAACGATTCTCCCGCAACCATGGAAGTGCTGACCGGCTCCTTTGGGTTGATCCCGTCCTGGAGCAAGGACAGCAAGTTTGCCAAACACACCTACAATGCTCGATCAGAGACAGTGGCCGAGAAACCGTCGTTCCGACATGCATGGCGCCAAGCGCAACATTGCATTATCCCAGCGGTGGCCATCTACGAGCCGGACTGGCGATCAGGCAAGGCAATAGCCACGCGTATAGCCCGTGCAGACGGCGAACTGCTGGGCATTGCTGGGCTGTGGGAGCAGTGGCGCGATCCGTCCACCGACCAGATCCTGCACAGCTACACCATGCTGACCGTGAATGCAGATGATCACGACTTCATGAAGGCGTACCACAAGCCCAAGGATGAAAAGCGCATGGTAGTTATTTTGCCCAAGGGCTCGTATGCGGACTGGTTGACTGCGCGGCCAGAGCAGAGCGCGGCGTTTATGAACCAGTACCCGGCAGATCGGCTGATTGTGGACATGTGATGAGCCTTACCTGGAGCTGGTGACGGACAGGCTGACTTGTCGCGCTGGCTGTCACCGGCAACCCTGAATATCGAGGGAACTCCGCTCGCTGAATTGAACCTCTACCGCCAGGCTCGGCATCACTACTGTCTTTCTCTAGACATGGTGCGGATTCCACGACACTTGGACACTCAGCCCACGATCATTTGGACACTCATTCCAAGCTCACTTGGACACCTGCCCCACGTCCACTTGGACAGGCAGTCGGAGCGCA
>NZ_ATDK01000108.1 GCF_000444135.1 Pseudomonas avellanae BPIC 631 | reverse complement strand
GGAACGCTAAGGGAGAAGATATTTTGAACAAAATACAGCGAGCCCGCGCGGCAATGAGCACGCAGGCATGAGAGAAGTTAATTTTGAGACGGCACAGTAGAAGCTGAGAACTTACCATATCAAAAATGAAAAGCCACCCTATTGAGACGCAAAAAGCGCCTCAGCCACGCGTCTCACAAGGGTGTACTCAAATGAGACATAGGCGGTGAGCGATCACTCGCAATTAATTCCGGTTCATGACGGTCGATTGCAAGTCGAACCAGATGAATGCAGGTTCATTCGCATATAATCCCGGTTTGCTGGTTCGAATAGACGCAAACAATCCCGGTCGAAAAACGCGATGATTGCAGGTCGAGGCCATTTCGATTGCAGGTCGTTACACGTAGTGCCGACAAATGTGGGACCATCCGCGATAGCGAGGGTAGCACGGTGAAAAACCATGCTACCCGCCTGACTGCTGCTCTTGAAGTCCAGTAGATCGCGTCGACTATGATTCAGGGTGCGGGCTGCCGCGGCGTGTCGGGCACAGCCAGGTCTTGATACGGAATACGTTCGGCCAATGGAGCCTCGCCATATCCAAGCTTCCGAACCAGGGCGGGAATTGCCTCAAAGCTGGCATTCATGCCGTTGACGATCGCAGATCCCACATGGCGCAGGAACTCGCTCCGGGGAGCCAGCATTTGATGTAGCTCCTCTGCGGAAATGTAACGGTCTCCAGCTTCCATGTGCTGGCTGGCCCGCGTGAGGATGGTTTGTACCACGCGTGCATGCTTGGCATTGTCGGAATCAAATAGCCCGGGAACGTTGACACGCCCGCCAAGCGCCAACGCGTTCAGAGCGATGGCTTCGATTGGATTGAAGACGGCGCTCCGGAAAATACGCAGTACCTGTTCCGACAGCAGCCCGGTTGCCTTGTTGCTGGCAATCAGTGGAATCATCCCGACAATCGATGCCAGCCCCATGGACTTGACAGCGGTGCTTTCGCCCGGAGCGATATCCAGCGCATGGCGCGTCATCCGCTCAATCGTCTCTTTGGTGTCCACCCCCTCGCCGGGATGAGCCATCACGCCGTCCTTCATGCTCTGGAATAAGCCAGCACGCATCAGCTCTTCACTTTCCTTGACCTCGGGTGGAATACCGGAGGCGGCGCCAAAGATGGCCGCTTCAGTTGTCACTGAGTTTGCCGCAAGATCGCCGACTCTGGATTTGAAACCTGCATACTGCAAAACATTATTGGGGAATGACACCACCGAGGAAATGGCACCGGCCTTCAACGCCTTGGGAAGTAGATCGCTCATGGACCACTCCTCACCTTTCATGCCCTTGATGATGGCAAGTACGCACATGGTGTCCATGGACTCGATAATCAAAGGAGGCACTGAATCGATTCCAGCCAATTGCAGAGCATATTGGCTCGGTGAGAAATTTTTGCCGAAGATGGCATTTTTCAACAGCTCAGAAGCGCCAAGCTCCCATGCCGAGCCGAGTATGCTGCTGACCCCGATGCTGCCGGCTAGACCGCCGAGCTGGAATTCCTTCTTGGTGGCTACATGCAACAATTCCTGTGCGCCCAGGCGAACCTGAAGATCGTCATCCCCCTTGAGTTTCTGGTTAATGAACTCGGAGAGGACATCGTCATTGGACGTGATCTTGGGAGCACATGAGGCGAGAAACGCTTTCGCGCTATTCTGGCCGATTGATGCGTTTGGACCAAATGCCGCAGCCCCCCGCTCGATGGCCTTGAGCAATAAGGGGATATGGATGTCTGCGTTGACATCCTCATCTACACGCTCCGACGAGTTGGCACCGGACATCAGTTGCGCCTTCTCCACCGTGAAGGCGCCTTTGAATTCCTCAAGTGCTTTCTCAATATCCCGACGTGGCCGCATTTCCAGCTGGACCCCGGCAATGCTCGCGGCCTGTGGTGGAAATGCCTGGTCGGCCTGCGCAAACGATAGCAGGGCCTGCACTACCGGGTTATCGGAAACAAGGCTACCAGAGTCCCTGCGGACCGACCCGATATGCACGGGCTTTGGCTGTGATGGCGGACGAGAATGGTCTGGCGAGCTCGGTAACGGAGTTTCCAGGCTACTGCTGTCTACTGCATCTTGTGAGAGAACGCGACTCATACCTAGATGGGTCCGTTCACTCAAGACAGAAGATGCTGAACCATGTGCGGGCGGGGAGCTGGGTACGTCGAAGGATATGGCTTTCGAAGAGCCATGCAAATGTGCGCTGACGATGTCGTACTCCGACTGATCATTTAATCGGGCCTGAACCGTCAGCTCGTTATTAATCAAGTGGTCGGTTCTCACGGTATCGGTGTCAGCTGGCAGACAGATTGACGCTTTATAGGTTACTTGCGTGTCGTTACTGGATTGAAATTGAAATGTGCCATCCTGCAGAGCGTTGCGTACCAGTGATGCAAGGCGTTGGTGTTCGGCATTAGCTGAAAGGCGTTCTAG
>NZ_ATDK01000107.1 GCF_000444135.1 Pseudomonas avellanae BPIC 631 | reverse complement strand
GCATGATCACAACGCTCATGTGGGAGTGAGCTTGCTCACGAAGAGGCCCGAATGACCGCCGAAAATTTATGCTCAATGTAAGTCCGCCTTCGCGAGCAAGCTCGCTCCCACAAGATCAATGCAAGCTTTGAGCGGCCCTCGCGAGCAATGCGGATCGCCGTCCCGGTCGCTACAGCATTTTTAAAGCCAGATAGCGTCCCACAAGGGATAATCACGCACGCTTTTGACCAGGCCGGCTCGAACAGGATTGGCAACAACATAACGGGCATAATTCACAAGACTGTCTTCATTGCGGACGCTGATGTCGTGGAATCCGCTTTGCCAAAACGGCCCACTGCAGCCCTTTGCTCTGTTTATGGCGATCGCGCTTTTTGATTTAACGCGCTGCACAACTCGAGATAAAGATTGACCATTCAACTGCAGCAGCCAATGAATATGGTCGGGCATGACGACCCAAGCGAGCGAATCGGCCAGTTGCTGCTCCTGGATTTGCCGAAGTTCATCGACGAGCAGGCGCCCCATGCGCCAATCGGAAAAAACAGGATTTCTCTGGAATGTTTTTGCAGTAACCAGATAAATTTGGCCCGCCCCGGAGATCCGCCCTGTACGCAAGCGATGTGACTGCGCCCTTTCGTTCATACCCATTACCTTATGGCGGCGTGTTTAGGAACGACTCTATAAAACCAGCACACTCGGTGGGGCTTAAAGGTTTACCTGAGTGTTTCGGATGTTCAACCGAGCTACCCTTCACTCATTTTTCCGGAGAATCACCCCCATGCTCAAAAAAGCACTCCTGCTGGTCGCATTACTGCTGCCGGCCTGCTTCGCCAAGGCCCATGAGTACAAGGCAGGGTCACTGCTGATTGGCCATCCGTGGTCGATGGAGTTGCCGCCCAACGCGCCCACTGTGGCGGCGTATTTCATTATCGAGAACAAAGGCGACAGCGCCGACCGGCTGATCGGTGTCGACACGCCCATCGCCGGGCAGGCGCAGTTGCATGAGCATGTACACGCCGACGGGCTGATGAAGATGCAGCATGTTCAGGCGGTCGATATTCCGGCAGGGGCAAAGGTGAGTTTCGCGCCGATGGCCTGGCACGTGATGCTGCTGGACCTCAAGGACCGCTCGAAACTGGTGGTCGGCCAGCGCTTCCCGATGACCCTGCATTTTGAAAAGGCAGGCGATGTCCAGGTGCAGGTCGTGGTACAAAAGCAGGCCCCGGAACACCAGCACTGAGTATCCGTTCAGATTGAGCGCCGCACGCCACAAAGACAGACCCGCCGCGCGCCGTCACTACCGGGCCGCATGGCTGAGCCTGTTCGCCATGTTGATGATCTTTATCGGCCCACTGATTTCCCAGTCGATGCCGATGGATCAGCACGCCGGCATGTCGATGTCCATGCCAGCCACGATGGACATGTCTGCCGACAGCCACGCTCACCACGGCGGCGAGCACGCCATGCCTGCCGACACCGGCATGAGCGATCACGCGCTGTGGGCCAAATGCGGCTATTGCACCCTGCTGTTCAGTTGCCCGGCGCTGCCTCAGGTCGTGGAGCTAGTGTCGGCGACACCGCCAAGGCCCGGTGACTTCTTCGCGCTGCCGCCATTGCACGGCCACGCACGCAAATCGATTTTCCCCAATGCCCGCAGCCGGGCGCCGCCCACGTTCATCACGGCATAACCGAAAAAAGTTTTCACGATCGCCCGCAGCTCAAGGCTGCGCGCGATTTGTGCTGTGTAATCCCTACTGGGGAGTGTTGAACGTGTCCAAACCTGTTGTCTCTTTTTATAACCTGGCCTGGCGATGGCATTTCTATGCCGGGCTGTTCGTCGCGCCGTTCATGATCCTCCTGTCGCTGACCGGGATCATCTACCTCTTCAAGCCGCAGTTGGACAACCTGATGTACAGCGGCCTGCTGAACGTGGCACCGGCCGAGCATCGCCTCAGTGCCGACGAACTGCAACAAAGGGTGCTGCATACCTATCCACAAGCCACCATCGGCAAGTATTTCCCACCGACAAGTGCCAGCGGCAGCGCGCAGTTTGTGGTCAGCGAGCATGGCCAGGAGGTGAATGTCTTCATTGACCCTTATCGCGGCGAAGTGCTTGGCACTCAGGACGCGAAGCAAAACCTGCAGGCCATTGCCCGTGCACTGCATGGCGAACTGATGATCGGTACGCTGGGCGACCGGCTGATCGAGCTGGCGGCGGGCTGGGGCATCGTGCTGGTGGTCTCCGGCCTTTATCTGTGGTGGCCCTGGGGTCGCTCGGCGGCGGGTGTGCTCTGGCCACGCCTGACCGCCAAAGGGCGCGTGCTGTGGCGCGACCTGCACGCCGTGACCGGTTTCTGGGGCGCATTATTGCTGCTATTCATGCTGTTGAGCGGTATGACCTGGACCGGCATGTGGGGCAAGCAATACGCCGCGGTGTGGAATACCTTCCCGGCAGCCATGTGGACGGACGTGCCCAAGTCCGACAAGCAGGCTGGCGAGCTGAACAATGCCAGCGTGCAAACCGTGCCGTGGGCAATGGAGAACACCCCGATGCCGGTTTCGACCGGTGAACACGCCGAACACATGGACCACATGCATATGTCCAGCGCACCGGCTGCGCCAACCGTGTCGCTGCAAAAGGTCGTAGACATTGCACGCGCCAGAGAAATCGTGTCGGGTTACAGCATCACTCAGCCCAAGACCGCCGATGGCGTGTTTACCGTCTCGGTGTTCGCCGATGACCCGCGCGATGACGCAACGCTGCACATCGATCAGTACACCGGCAAGGTACTGGCCGACGTGCGCTACGTCGATTACAGCGCAGTGTCCAAGGCCACCGAGCTGGGAGTGATGCTGCATGAAGGCAAGTTTTTCGGCTGGGTCAACCAGTTGCTGATCCTGCTGGTGTGCCTGTTGGTACTGCTCAGTTCGGTCAGTGGGCTGGTGATCTGGTGGAAACGCCGACCTCAGAACGGGCTGGGTGTGCCGCCGCTGCGCCACGACCTGCCACGCTGGAAAACCGCGACCGTGGTGATGATTGCGCTGGGGGTATTGTTCCCTCTGGTGGGCATTTCGATGCTGATTGTCTGGGTGCTTGATCAAATAGTGCTTTCGCGCTTTGCCAAACGGGCGGCAACAGCTTAGATTGCTCCCTGCGGGGCCTGAAACCATTGAGTGGCGTTGTGATGAATTCCTCCTCATACCTGGTTTCAGGCCTCGCCCTGCCTTGAATCACTCTTGCCCCAGGCCGATACTTCCTACCGACCAGGTAGCCGATTCCGCAGTCATCTACCAGCGCTGGCCGATAGCCCTGCGCCGCCAACCCTGACTACATGAAATGAACCGCTTGGCGACAGCCTGCCGCGGATCATCAATCATGTAGACGAATTGGCACTATGAACGCGACGCTCACGACACACGAACACCCTGTAGAGAGACCTTCTGACAGCGATACTTACCCGCCCACACTCAGCGAAACGGTACGTGAGCTGGCACATGAACTGCTCCGGACGGTAAAGCCCGGGCTGAACATCCAGACCACATGGCTGGCTTACCGTGACAGCACGTTACCACCCGACGCAGAGCCCAACCGGCACAGCGCTCCGCTGATCGACAGCCTGATCGAGCATTTCACCGGACGCCTCACCTGGACCAACAATGAAGTGCTGGGCTTCAACCCATCGCCCGCCGCCACGGCCCTGACTCCGGCCATCGAGCCACTGGGCCGAGCGGCTATCCTGACACTCTACGCTCAGGTCAACCAGCAACTGGAACAGCGTCACAGCCAGAAACTGGCAGATTACTGGGCCTTTGAACTACCCGATGGCAAGACCCGAAGCAGCGCATTGCTCGCAGACAGGATCCAGTGCCTGAAATCCGAATGCGAAATACAGATCGCGCTGGGACAGATGAAAGTCAGTCACCACAGCATGCTTTCGGCAGCGCTGAAGCTGAGCGCAACCAACACCACTGACGAGGTTCAGCCACACGGTGTTTACAGCCTGTCGGCAAGTATTGGCGGAGGCGAACCGATGCCCCTGCACGGCGCTTTCGCCATCACTCGCAGGCTTAGAACGCAACCGGCGCAAACAGAGGAAGAAGAACGTGAAGACGTTCTGCTGTTCACTCTTCAGGACGGACTGGAGGGATTCAGCTCGTTCAAACAGATGAACGACAGCCTCATCCGGCAAGGGGCCGATCCTCAATACAGACAACGTGTTCAGGCTCAGCTCACGCCGGAAGAACCGGGGCCACCCATCACCAGCCCGCTGCAATGGCACTACTCGTCAATGACCGGTAACTTCCTGAGCACACTGCTGACCCGGCAAATCATCAGGCAGCAATCCATATTCGCTCACGCCATACAGCGCGCCCGCGCCGAGCGAATGGACATGACGTCTATCGAACAACTGATCTGGCGCTTACTGAGCCCTGAGCTGAATTTCGATAACCATCTGCACCTTGACCGGCTGAATTCAGAGCTGATTCAAACCCATATGCCTGACTGGTGGAAAACCATGGGGCAGGAGCAACGCAAGCAATGGCTTGAGCACGCGCAGCGCTTTGGCGAAACGGTGGTGAAGATTCAGCGCTCAAGTAAGGAGACATTCGCCAGCCCCGAGGCTGACAGCCGTATTTTTCTCGCGCGTTATATCGACCAGCAACTGGATAACGCACTGAAAAAAGCCGCGATCACACTCGCACCTGAGCGAATCCGCGTCTCGATCACCTACCTGACAACCCCGGAGGTGCTTGAGATACAAGAGGTCCCCATAACACCGGACAGCCTTACCGCCACAATGTCGCTCAAGGAGCTGGTTCATACAGCCGACCATCGAAACAAGGTCGAATATGCAACACAGACAAACGTTACCGACGACAAGGGCGCTGCCATCACGCACCTGGACGAACGTTTCATCACGGAACTGATCACCACTATCAAGGACCCACAACATCTAGGCAGCTACCTCGACTTACATCTGAAGTCATCGACTTACGCCCATCAATTAAAGCGCTCACAAAAAGATTTGCTGGAATCGCAGATGCGGATGGCCGTATTGGAGATCGAACAGCAAGCATTTCCGCTGAAATGCTTGAGCTGGATCAACGCCGTACTCGACTCCCCGGGACCGGAAAAGCGGCGTACGGTCGATGGCGAAAAAATAGAAGTCCGTTTTTTCAGCGTCAACCAACTCAAGATGACCAACGTCATGCTGATTGCCCCGGTCGATACATTCGAAAAGGGCCCAATAGTGCTATGCACACTGGATGCGACAGACGGCGTGGTTTTCCGCTGGTTCAGTAGCGTGCACCACCTCAATATCAACTTTCTGGAAAAAGAGCCATTTCAGCATTACCTGATTCAGCAGATTCCCGTTTTCAGGCGCCTGGAGACGCTGCAGGCCATGCAATATGAGAAAGAGGCAAAACACTGGCGGCTACCGGAGGTATTAACCAGGTTTTCTACGATACCGTTCCTTATAAAGCTGTTACGACTGATCGCTTTCATCCCCCAAAGCGAAGATCTTTATGAGGAAAATCATAAGACCAAGATCGACCAGTTGATCCAGACAGCCAAACGGCAAATGAGCCCGGAATATCAGACCGGCCAATCCGATAGCAGCTTCGATCTGATTGCCAATATTGCGATTCTGTTTTTGCCCGACGCGATCATGATGCCTCTCGCGCTGGGCGTGGGCCTTTACAAAACCTGGAGCGCCTTTGAAAAAGTTGAGAAAAACGATATCGAAGGGGCCGCCGAGGAGTTCCTGAGCGCTATCGGCTACCTTGCCATCGCCGTCATGGGGCGCATGGCGCTGCCTCTCAAGTCTGCGATAAAGGCCAGGAAGGCAGTCAGGCGCCCAAACCTGATCCGCCGGAGCGGTCGCGATGGCCAGGTACAGATCGGCTACCTGATGTCACCTTCAAGTGCACCCAGGCTGGCGGATTCGGGACTTACCGTAACCCTTGATCACAAGCGCTTTGTCGCTGTCGCGATCGACGCGAAAACCTGGTATGTAAGCCGCCGCGCCAATATGTTCGGTCACTCTCGTCTTTATCGTGTGCACCCGACTGACCTGTCGACGCTGGTACATGAAGAGGAATACGCACTGCGTACCACGAGCGGCGCCTGGAAAGTCGTGGGCAATAAAATGCCGCGTTTAAGCCAAACGGCCACTCAACAGGCAAAAACACAGCTGATAAACCTGTTGAGCGCCTGGCCCGCCTCGCTTCAGGACGCGAGCGCCGCTGAACGCGCGCAGTTCGAGGCCGATTATCTGGCCTTGAGCAAAACCTCTAACGCGGAAAACCTCGCTAAAATCGTTGCCTATGCAGAAGGTGGCTCGGCAGACATCAACCCGTTGCTGCGACGCGGCGTTCGAAATGCGAAAACACGCGAGTTCATGAGTCAGTTCCATCGCCTCAGAGAATGGAACGGCGGCGCTTTTCGCGCCACTTACGTTTCCAGCGCCGGTCTTGCATGCCTGGAGCAAGAGGGAGGCGCAGTGTTTACTGATGCAGGCATACAATCAGCCTCCGTCTCACGCGCCAATGCCGTCCGCTGGAGTCAGGATGTTTTTGTGAGCGGCAACGCCAGTTCTGAAAATCATCCGGTGTTCTTCATCTTTGCGCCTTCGATCCCGAAAAAAAATCTGTTCACAGGCTTTCTGGGCGACCACGTTGCTATTGCGCCAGGCACCCACTTGCAGCTTTGCGCGACCAAACGCCTCAATGGCCAGTTGTTTGCTTACTTCGACGTACCTGAACGGATCGCTGATGAGACGTATGACCTGTATACCGGCGAGAAAGAAAGCGGGGTATAGCATTCCCTAACCGAGAATCAGAAGCCCGCCCGATCAGAGCGGGCTTTTAACGTGACGCACCATCACAGCGCGCAAGGCGCACCACGCTCATCACTGCGCTCCACAGAGGTGCGCGACGCCCTTCCCGAGCGACAGATTCATTCGATTTTGCGACTTTTTTGCGTTGGCCCAGCATTTGCTAAAGCTTGATGAGAGCCATGAATGCGCTACAACAAAAACCATCAAGAAACGAATGGAGCCAGTCAATGAAGCGTCGCAGCCTGATCAAAGCCTTTACCCTGTCCGCATCGATCGTCGCCATGGGGCTGACCTGGACCGTTCAGGCTGCCGAGACCATCAAAGTCGGCATCCTGCATTCGTTGTCCGGGACCATGGCGATCTCCGAGACCTCGCTCAAAGACATGGCCTTGATGACCATCGACGAAATCAATGCCAAAGGCGGCGTCAACGGCAAGATGCTCGAAGCTGTGGTCGTGGACCCGGCCTCCAACTGGCCGCTGTTCGCAGAAAAAGGCCGTCAGTTGCTGACTCAGGACAAAGTGGCAGTGGTCTTCGGTTGCTGGACCTCGGTGTCACGCAAATCCGTTTTGCCGGTGTTTGAAGAACTCAACGGCCTGCTGTTCTACCCGGTGCAATACGAAGGCGAAGAAATGTCGCCCAACGTGTTCTATACCGGTGCAGCGCCTAACCAGCAGGCCATTCCTGCGGTCGAGTACGTGATGAGTGAAGACGGCGGTTCGGCCAAGCGCTTCTTCCTGCTGGGCACCGACTACGTCTACCCGCGCACCACCAACAAGATTCTGCGTGCGTTCCTGCATTCCAAAGGTGTGGCGGACAAGGACATCGAAGAGGTCTACACCCCGTTCGGCCATGCTGATTATCAAACCATCGTGGCCAACATCAAGAAATTCTCGGCGGGCGGCAAGACCGCTGTCATTTCCACCGTCAACGGCGACTCCAACGTGCCGTTCTACAAGGAACTGGCCAACCAGGGCCTGAAAGCCACCGACGTACCGGTTGTGGCGTTTTCGGTAGGCGAAGAAGAACTGCGCGGCATCGACACCAAACCATTGGTTGGCCACCTGGCCGCCTGGAACTACTTCCAGTCGGTGGAAAACCCGGTCAACAAGAAGTTCGTTGCTGACTGGAAAGCCTACGCCCAGAAGAAAAACCTGCCGGGCGCTGACAAGGCGGTGACCAACGACCCAATGGAAGCTACTTACGTCGGTATCCACATGTGGGCGCAGGCCGTCGAAAAAGCCAAATCCACTGACGTGGACAAGGTCCGCGAAGCCATGGCCGGGCAGACATTCGCCGCGCCATCGGGCTTCACCCTGACCATGGACAAGACCAATCACCACCTGCACAAGCCAGTGATGATTGGCGAAGTCGAGGACAACGGTCAGTTCAACGTGGTCTGGCAGACCAAAGAGCCGATCCGCGCCCAGCCTTGGAGCCCGTACATTCCCGGCAACGACAAGAAGCCGGACCATGCGGTGAAAAGCAACTGATGTGACGGGGCTGAGAGCACAATAACTCTCGCCCCGACGCTCTAGCGCTAGGGTCTGTTCCCGTTTCACATTGGTAGCCACAGAAAAGCGCAGGCCATTGCTATGACGCTTTCATAGTTTCTCTTGAGTTT
>NZ_ATDK01000106.1 GCF_000444135.1 Pseudomonas avellanae BPIC 631 | reverse complement strand
CTAGCGCGGTCGGCTTTGTCATGGGCCATAACTCGCTGGACGAGTATTGGGACACAGACCAGCACTCGGCACTAAACCGCGAAGAGGGCAACAAGCCTGAACCTTATCTCGGACCTCGTGGCTTTCTGCCGCGTCAGGACATCTCGTGCATGTTGTCCGGGCCCATTCTTCACAATGTGCATCAGAACTTCGCCGTCGCCTGGCGCAAGGAAACCGGCGAAGACCTGCTCGCCTGCCGTGATTGCGATCCGTCATCCAAGCGCCTCCAGTTCCAGAGCGGCACCCGGCTGATGATGCAACTGTTGCGCACCCAGGCTCAGGTGGGTCAACCCAAAACCAACCGCAAGCACAAGGATGACGTGGGCGACTATGAAAAACCTGTCTGTGACATCCAGAAAGGTTACATGGTGGCTGCCAATAACGTCACTCAGTTCATCTACATCGAAAACCAGTATTTCCGCTGGCCGCCGCTGGCCGAACTCATCAAAAAATCGGCGGTCACTCAAACATGCTGGGGTCGTGATCCGGCACTACACGGCTCGATTCATCTGTTCGTGATCACCAATGACACCAAGGAAGCGATGGGGCTGGGCACGGTCAAGACCCAGGAAATGCTCGCCAGCCTGGGCCGGGCAGAGACCATTCCGGCGATCACCAAGCTGCGACTGATCAAGGAGATGAAAAGTGAAGCCCCGGTCAGACCCCGGCCAGATGGACCGAATGACCGTGCCGGGCAGAGAAAGCTGGACGAATGGCAAGCGGAGATAGACAGGAAAACCAAGGAAATTGAAGACACCAAGCTGGAACTGGAGCCAGTGCCAGGCTTGAAGATTCATGTCTGTTCATTGGTCGCCTTAGACTCGCCGGCTGGCCAGCCCTGGATGCCGGTTTACATCCACTCCAAGCTGATGATCGTCGATGACGTCTACACCACCCAGGGCTCGGCCAACATCAACACCCGTAGCATGATGGTGGATAGCGAACTGAATATTTGCCACGAGCATGCGGATATTACACAGCAGTTACGGCGGCGGTTGTGGAATTTGCATACGAACAAGATAGGGGCGCAGGATGAGCCTGATATGGCGTTTAAGGCATGGGAAGACATAATTACGATTAATCGGGATAATGAGTTCAACAAGCTTTCTCCCTATGCTCCCCTCGTCGAATTTAATTACAGCGAAACAACTGTGGCGGACCTTGATTAATGCGCCTAACTCTCCTAATACCAATCCTCCTTTTGGTTGCCTGCAACAACGGCAATGCTCTAAACTCACGGACAAAGGATACCCCCTTGAATCAGCTGCCTGAAGTCAAAGAAAGGTTAGATTTTACTTGTGCTCACGAGAAGATCCCAACTCCCTCGGCAGAAACGGATATATTATTTAAGTACGCACGCTGGTTGCAAAAAAACAATCAGCTCAAGCAGGACCGAACAGTAGACATCGAGATTGAGCGGCTTTACCGTATCACAACCGAAAACCATCATTACAAAGCTAATATAAACCTGCAAAATGGCGCTATGCGTGGCCAGTTCAAGCTAACAGGTAAAGAAAGATTACGGCTTAGTCAACAGTTGATAGATGCACATGTGGCTACGGGATACTATATGATCGCCATTTATCTTCAGAAGGGTGCCGCTGGGCTGCAACAAGATGAAGATATGTCATTGCGTTATTTTCGCAAGGCTGCAGATGAAGGAAGTGCACAGGCGCAAGCCTATATTGCCGAAAAGCTTGCCCCTATCGACATTGCTCCAGATATTGCCCGCCAAATGCGCCTCTGCGCCGCCGAGCAGGGTAACGGTAAATCGGCTCGCATATTAGGTGTTAACTTTTCTGGAAAAGGAGATTATAACGCAGCCTTAGAAGCCTTTCAGCTGGGGGTAGCTGCAGGAGACGAAAGTGCAGCATCCTTTTTGGACAATGGATTCCGTGGCCCCAAGAAAGATAATCGTATGTATTACCTCGATCAGCAGGAAGACCTTCTACGTGCAGAGCGTTACAGGCAAATTGGAAAAGTCTTAGGCAACTGGTCATATGCGAACCCTTCCGTTCCTGAGATCAACGAAATCGTCCCCCTGCCACCAGCCAAGCTTCCTGCCTGGGATGGCAAGCTGAAATGGGTTGAAGAGCGTCAAGCCAATATCCCGCCGCCCAAGCCTTCCGAATCACTGATCGAGCAACTGGCTAAGGCCATGATTCTTGATCCTAAAACAGGTAAGCCGTTGCCGGGCTCCCCGGTTTACAGCAAGGAAGACTGATCACATACCCATGTGCCCAGCACGGGTTTGCATGTGCCGACAGTATCGGCGCATGCAAATCTATGTTCCCCATCTTTTAGGTATGGAAGCCAGATTATGCGCGTGCTCATTCTGATATTCCCTTTGCCATGAGCGCCAGTGCCTCGCATCACCAGAAAAGCGTGCTGGTCGATTATGAACTGCCTAGTGTACTGTTTTCGAAATA
>NZ_ATDK01000105.1 GCF_000444135.1 Pseudomonas avellanae BPIC 631 | reverse complement strand
ATCGGCCCCAGCTCGGTCAGTCGCTTGCCAAACATTCTGCTGCAACAAATCTCCTGCCGTGGCGGCTCGACTTCGTCCAGCTCCAGGCACGCGGTACCCGCCAGCTCGCGTGCGGTTTTCTCGATCACAACGCTAAACGTTTTGCGCAGCATCCAGGGATCCGCCATAGCAAGGTCCTTGGCCGACAGGATCTGCATGCCCTCCAGGTGCGCTTTCATTTTTCGACCGATGCCCCAGACCTCACCAACAGAGGTATTGCGCAGCACCCAATCGCGTTTTACCGGGTCGCAGATGTCCACGACACCACCTGTGTGCGCCTGGAGACGCTTTGCGGTGTAATTGGCCAGCTTGGCCAGCTTGGCCAGCTTGGCCAGTGTCTTGGTCGGTGCAATCCCGACACCCACGGGAATACCTGTGCAGCGATGGACTTTGGCTCGAATCGATCTTCCCAACTCGGTCAGATTGCCTGGCATGCCGGTCAGGTCTGCAAAAGCCTCATCGATGGACGCCACTTGAACCGCAGCATGAGCGCACAGCGACCAGCGATGGCTCTCCACGACTCGATTAAGATGCTGCGGGTGCCGGGAGCAGGTGCGCCCTTTCTCCAATTTCATAGAAGAGCTTGTGAACCGTCTCGCTGAAGGGAGCCCCCTTCAGCCGGGTTTGAATCATCGCGTGCAGCGAGTCGCCGCCTGCATCGTTGCACACGGCCGCTTGAAGCAAACTGCGCAGATAGGCTTCGAGCTCGTGCGCGCGGTTGTAGGGGAGCGGGCCGCGCGGATCCTGGAGGAATGCCACCAGATCGCGCACGCCGACGTCGAGCAGCCGGCCCATGTCCCAGCCGACCTTGTTCTCCTCGCCCAGCACCGAGAACGGATTGCCCTGATATGGCGCGGCACGCAGGCCTAACTCGGCGGCGATCATCGCAGCGACGAGCGGCGCCATGAGTACGCCGTTTCGATACGTGCCGGTGGCAATGTACAAATTTGCGATGCGCGTCTTACCGACGAGCGGCCGCTTGTACGCCGCGATCGGCCGAAAGCCAACACGAATCTGTTCGATGCGGCTCGTGCGAATGTCGGTGTTGATTTGATGGATGGCCTCATCGAACAGGCCGTGCAGCTCACCAGGCTGGACCTTGGCCTCGGCCTCCTCGTCCACACCAGTGAAATTGGTGGCGCCAACGTACAGGCAACCGCTCCCAGGTTGCGGCACGACGTGAATGCCACACGCGAATGTGCGATTCGGCGTGCGTATCGTGTGCGCGACGGCCGGTGCCGCACTGAGGAGGCATGAGACCCCCTTGCCGAAGCTCAGTGCGGGCAGCGCGGCGTCCTTGACGAGCGACGGGTCAAGGCAATCGAGTGAGCGAGACCCGCCCGCGATCACGACGGCGTCGGCCGCAACGGTGCTCCCGTTGGAGAGCGTGATGGTCCAAGACAGGCCTTCTGCTTTCGCCTGCACGACGGACGTATCGAGATGCTGGTAGTTCTCGCGCCGCGCGAGCACCTGCATCATCGCGTCGAGCAACTCGCCGGAATTAACGGCGTGCTCGTTCTTCAGATACAGGCACAGTGCCGGTGCGTGGACTGGGCTCGGCTTGAGTCCGGGCACGTCGCCGGGCTCGATCCATTCTGCGGGTTCGCTGCGCAACGCCGCCTCCTGCTGCATGCGGCGGATACCGTCGCGATCCCGCGCTCCTTGGTTGTTCGCGATGATGACGGTGCCATCGACTTGCGACACCCGCGCGCCCGACAGTTCGCGAAGGCGCGCAAGCCAGGACGGGTAGTAACGCTGTGCGGCGAGGCGGAAATCAAACTCCGCCATCTCTTCGGGGCCGTCATCGGCGGACAACTCCCCGAATGCACCGAGCATCGCCCCCGCAGCTCGTGAAGCCGAGAGCTCATCGCCGGTACGCGGAAACGCGTTGATCACGTTCACGCCGCTTTCGCTCAGTTCCAGCGCGATGGACAAGCCGACCACGCCTCCGCCAATGACCATGATGTTTTTCATTTGCCTTATCCCTGGGATGCCAGTGCGTTGGTTTGAGGTTATTGCTTTCGGTACTCGAACACGCCGTTGAAGCTCTGCAAGAGATGCGCACCCATCGTGGTGGGCGCGTAGCGCGCCGGTGTCGCTGCCGTGACGAACGGCGGCAGCGGTTCGACCACGCAATCGTAGTCGGGATCGAAGAAGAAGTTGAGCGAGTGGCGCGTCTTGCCGGACACGTTCAGCACGCGATGCGGAGTGGCGCGCCATTGGTCGTTCGTCCACATGCCCGTCACGTTGCCAAGCAGGCACGTGAACGTGCCCGGGATGCGCGGCGCAGGGATCCAACGCCCCGACGGGTCGCAGACCTCGAGCCCTTCCTCGTCGATCTGCCAGATCACCGTGACGATCCCGTAGTCTGTGTGCGCACCACAGCCGATCGCACAGCCCGTTTCGCCCGGCGGCTGTTGCGGATAGCGCGCGGCACGCAGTTGCGCCAGTGGTTTCAGGGTTCGCTCGGCGAAATAGGTGTTCGGCAGCCCAAGCCCGAGTGCGAATAACTCACTGATGTTCTCGCACATCGCCAGCCACTCCCGGTACAGCCACGACAGCGTCGGCCGCAACAGCGGCTGCGCGGCGGGCCAGGCGTTGGGGCCATGGAAGAATTTTCCTGCACGGACATCCGGGTCGTCAGGCTCCAGTTCGAGAGCCATGTCGAACGCCTCCTTGATGTCCTTGATCGCGCTGCCATAAGCGGTCTCTCCGCCCGCAGGCACGTAGCCTCGGTGGAAAGGCGACTTGGCGATGTCGATCGCCATCTTGTCAGCGAGCGGCAGATCGAAGAACTCGCGCACGCCAGCCGCCGCAGCGGTCAGCAAGTCTGCGGGAAGTCCGTGATCCTCGACATAGAAATAGCCGCTTTCTCGACAGACCTGGCCGAGCGCTTGTGCCAGCGCCCGTTTTCGCGATTCATCGCGCTGGCGAACCGCAGCCAGGCTGATGATCGGTGTGCACCGATCATCAGCCAGGTACCTCACATATGGACCATGATCCGAAGCACTGCTCACGATATCTCCCTATCGATCAACCAAAAAAGGGCTTTGCAAAAGACCAACGGCGCGGCCGACACATCTACTCGGGGAGCCCGCCTCTATTCTCGCCTTTTTATGACAAAAGTCCCAATGAGTGGCGCTGACGAAAAATGAGTTCCGTGAAAGACAGGGTAATTGGCCATGATGAACCGCCGTCGTAGCCCTCGGCTTTGATCTGCTCGAAGAGAGCCTTTGCGGTTCTGCGGTTGTGTTTTGCCCGAAGCGAATCGGCTTTGAGAGCCTGCTCTAGTTCCGTGGAAAGGGCTGAGCTTGTTGAAAGCGGCTTGCCGCTGGTACACCGGCTGTTTGGTTTCGGGGGCTCTGAGCCACTTTCGGATGGTGTTCCTGGACAGCCCGGTACGCTTGGCTATTTGGTGAAGCGACAGCTTGTCGCGGAAATACATCCGCCGAATTTTTCCCATCATTTCCATGCTGATCACCTGGTGGTCTCCTGCTCGGAAAGTGAGCAGGAGAACACCAGGGTCAGTTTTCGGTCAGCGACAACACGCGGGTGTCCTGGATGAGCAACGAATCTGGAAAATCTCTACACATGAAGGCCGATTGGTTATTTGCTCGCTATAGGCTCTCGTTGATATAGAGATACCTCACTGGCGATATCTATATAAAGAATACCGTTCAGATGATCGACTTCATGCTGGATAATCCGTGCATGAAACCCTTCTGCCTTGCCTCGGACGTTAAGACCATCCATGTCTTGAGCCGTATATTCGATCGTCGCATACCGAGGTACAATGCCTATTTTACCCGGAACGCTAAAACACCCTTCACGTCCTTCTGTTCGACCAACTCCGGAAGTAATAACCGGATTTATCAGTACCGTGGGGGGGACCGGAGATTCGCCGGGTGCTCGCTCCTCATTCCCAGAAAATTCAATGACAATAATGCGTGCATCCACCCCGATTTGTGGAGCTGCCAGACCCACGCCGTTTCCATCACGCATGGTTTCAAACATGTCATCTACTAAAGTACGTAATTCACCATTCGAAAATTTATCAACCTGAGCAGACACTTTACGTAATAAAGGAGCATCGGGCGGAAGAAATGCTCTTATCATCAATGTATTTCCTTAAATAATTGACTACTCCTGCCTATAATAATAGGAATTGGCATGTAGTGAACCCTATCTTACTCAGTGAGTATCTAGATGCGCAAGAGGGTTCATGCATAGGAATTTCAAAATGCCTATGCATCAAGCTGACGCTATGGAAGGAGGCGTCATGCCTTCATAGCGATGGGTAGGAAGACGCTGATGCGTTACTTATGCAGTGAAAACCCCTATAAATCCGCATTAACACAGGTTATTTCACCGCGAAGCCTAGGTGCGGACGCACCTTCCCCCTCTCAGGGCTTCACGTACCTCATCTGCGCGATCGCCTGAGCGTTGAGGACCAGTCCCTGCA
>NZ_ATDK01000104.1 GCF_000444135.1 Pseudomonas avellanae BPIC 631 | reverse complement strand
GTGGCCTTTTTTGTGCGCGCCTGAAAAGTGCTTCGCTCACGCTTGCTTCTCCGGTTCGCGAGGAAAACTCCCTGTGGCGAAAAACACGCATCACCACTCATTTACCTCCTTTCGAGATTAAGGGTTGACACTTTCGCGTTCGGCTGTAGAATGCCGCCACACAGACGCGGGATGGAGCAGTCTGGTAGCTCGTCGGGCTCATAACCCGAAGGTCGTCGGTTCAAATCCGGCTCCCGCAACCAAACATCAAAAAAGGCTACTCGAAAGAGTGGCCTTTTTTGTGCGCGCCTGAAAAGTGCTTCGCTCACGCTTGCTTCTCCGGTTCGCGAGGAAAACTCCCTGTGGCGAAAAACACGCATCACCACTCATTTACCTCCTTTCGAGATTAAGGGTTGACACTTTCGCGTTCGGCTGTAGAATGCCGCCACACAGACGCGG
>NZ_ATDK01000103.1 GCF_000444135.1 Pseudomonas avellanae BPIC 631 | reverse complement strand
ATGTGCATCAGAACTTCGCCATCGCCTGGCTCAAAGAAACCGGCGAAGACCTGCTCGCCTGCCGTGATTGCGATCCGTCCTCCAAGCGTCTTCAGTTCCAGAGCGGCACGCGATTGATGATGCAACTGTTGCGCACCCAGGCTCAGGTGGGTCAGCCCAAAACCAACCCAAGCACAAGGATGACGTGGGCGACTATGAAGCACCCGTTCGGGATATCCAGAGCGGTTACATGGTGGCTGCCAATAACGTCACCCAGTTCATCTACATAGAGAACCAGTACTTCCGCTGGCCGCCGCTGGCTGACCACATCAAGAACCTGGCGGGGAAATACTTCAAGGCAGGCCGCAAGGAACCCCTTTATCTTTTTGTCATCACCAATGACACCAAGGACGGGGTCGGCATGGGCACGGCCAAGACCCAGGAAATGCTCGCCAGCCTGGGCCGGGCCGAGACCATTCCGGCCATCACCAAGCTGCGAATGATCAAGGAGATGAAAAGTGAAGCCCCGGTCAGACCCCGGCCAGACGGGCCAAATGACCGTGCCGGGCAGAGAAAGCTGGACGAGTGGCAAGCGGAGATAGACAGGAAAACCAAGGAGATTGAAGACACCAAGCTGGAACTGGAGCCAGTAACAGGCTTGAAGATTCATGTCTGTTCATTGGTCGCCTTCGACTCGCCTGCTGGTGAGCCCTGGATGCCGGTTTACATCCACTCCAAGCTGATGATCGTCGATGATGTTTACACCACACACGGCTCGGCCAACATCAATACCCGCAGCATGATGGTGGATAGCGAACTGAACATTTGTCACGAGCATCCAGAGTTTAGTCAGCCATTGCGGCGGCGATTGTGGGATCTGCATACGAAGGGACGAGGGATGCAGGACGATCCTAAAGAAGCTTTTGCAGCTTGGCAGGAAATCATCAAACGGAATAAAGAATCTCGAGACAACAAGCTTAAGCCTGATGCCCCTCTAGTTGAATTTCTTTACGCTGAAACCTCTATGACGGACTTTGACTAATGCGCCTGACTCTTTTGCTCTCAAGCCTGCTGTTAGTTGCCTGCAGCTCCGGCAACGCCATTACTTTACGGACAAAGGACACTCCCTTGAATCAACTCAGCGAAGTCAACGCCAAGCTGGCATTTACCTGCGTACACGAGAAAATCCCGACACCCTTGACAGAAACGGATGTGCTGTTCCAGTACGCCCGTTGGTTACAGAAAAACAACCAGATTCAGCAGGATGAAACGGTCGATGTCGAGATCGGAAGACTGTACCGCATCGCAGCAGAAAACAATCACTACAAAGCTAACGTCAACTTGCAGAACGGCGCTATGCGCGGCCAGTTCAAGCTCTCGGGTGGGGAAAGACTGCGCCTTAGCCAGCAGTTAATAGATGCACACGTGGCTTCGGGATACTACATGATCGCTATCTACCTTCAAAAAGGCGCGGCTGGTCTGCAACAAGATGAAAATATGTCACTGCGTTACTTTCGCAAGGCGGCGGATGAGGGAAGTGCGCAAGCGCAAGCCTACGTAGCTGAAAAGCTCGCGCCTATTGATATTGCTCCGGACATTGCAAGACAAATGCGTCGTTGTGCTGCCGAGCAGGGTAACGGCAAGGCAGCTGGAGCATTAGGTGTCCACTTATCAACAGCCAAGCAATATCGAGCCGCGTTGGAAGCCTTTCAGCTTGGCGCAGCGGCAGGTGATGAAACTTCCGCGTCTTTTTTGAGCAAGGGCTTTCGCGGACCCCAACCCGATGATCGCCTGTATTATCTAGGCCAACAGGAAGACTTGGAGCGCGCCGAACGTTATAAGAAAATCTGGAGCCTTCTGGCAGATTGGTCCTACGCCAATCCAAGCGTTCCCGAAATCAACGAAATCGTCCCCCTGCCACCAGCCAAGCTTCCTGCCTGGGATGGCAAGCTGAAATGGGTTGAAGAGCGTCAAGCCAATATACCGCCGCCCAAGCCTTCCGAGGCGTTGATCGAGCAACTGGCCAAGACGATGGTGCTCGATCCCAAAACAGGTAAGCCGTTGCCGGGCTCTCCGGTTTACAGCAAGGAAGACTGATCACATACCCATGTGCCCAACGGGTTTGCATGTGCCTACAGTATCGGCACATGCAAATCCGCACTCATACCCCACTCCGTTCCGGACGCCAGCTATGCGTTTGCTCTATCTGAATAATAATGTTAGGCAGCGGACGCACAACCCACCCACACCTACATGGACAACGCGATGCACACCCTGATCTATTTATTGCTGGCCGTTCTTCCTGCGATAGCAATGGCCGAAAAAAACGACTTGCCTCCTGCGAGCTCCGGGGAGCGTGCTTTACAGAATAACCTCAGGTTTAAATGTCATCGTGAAGCTGACGTGCTGCCGCCGGTAAATCAAGACGCAAATACGCTCTACCAATACGGCTTATTTCTTCAACAAAGAGAACGCCCGAGTGACATCAGTGATGCAGCACGCTACTACCGAGTTGCAGCCGCTCACGGACACTACAAGGCTGCAACCAATTTACAGACATTGATCACACAAGGCCTTGCACACTCGCCCAACGGACAAAAAGAAGCCTTAGCACTGGTAGAAAAATTTATGACACTCGGTGTTCCAAGTGCTTACTACGACATGGCACACTACCTTGAATCTGGTTATGGCGT
>NZ_ATDK01000102.1 GCF_000444135.1 Pseudomonas avellanae BPIC 631 | reverse complement strand
GTTAGTTGGTGGCTGATTTTTTCGAAAACAGTACACTAGGTTGTCGTTAGGTGTAGCGGCTTGCAATCGAAAACAGCCGTGCTCGCAATCAGCTAATCAGCGCAATTTTCACGCTTAGATTAACTGCGACCGACAGAGCCGTCGGGCTCAGATTAATTGCGAGCGAGCTTGCATTCAGCCGCATCGGCTTGCATTCCATCGTCTCCGACTCACATTAAGTGCAACTGACCGGTCTTCGGCCTGAATCAAATCGGCAGCCCTGCGGCCAGCATCCTGTCGCGCAGTTCTGTGGTGCGAGCCGGATCGAGTGCGTTACTGAACAGCGCTTTGATCTCGGTGGGTCTGGCGTCGAACTGCTCGACCAGATCCTTGATGCGGTAGCCATGGCGCGTCAGGGTTGGTTCCAGATCATCCAGTTGCCGCGACAGCACGGATTCCACCAACTCCGCTGAGACAGGTTTTTCTCCGGTCAGGTAACCGGCCTCCAAGGCCAGGCTGATGTGCAGTTGAATTTGCAGCGGTGTGCGCAACTTGGTGGCGAGCAGGTCGATGGCGTCTTCGGTCAGAATCGATTCAGCGTCAACCCTGCCCTCCGTGCAGGTCTTCTCTGCCTCCATCACCTGCTGAAGCCGTCGCAGCATCACGGTTTTGCCACTGCCGATGACGCCACAGAGTGCAATCAAGCGGCCTTCGAAGATCGCGCCCTTGATGTCTTTGATCAGTTGCTGATGATGGGCAGTCTCAAAATAACCGGCTTGGTTTAGCGGCAGAGTCAGTCCGTAGTGCTGCATCACTTCAACCCGCATAGTCCTCTCCTGTTTTCTTGTGACGGAAGTAGCCCCTGACGCGATCTAGGACAACCCGTCGAATCAAGGTCTCGCTCACCACCTGCTGGATAAACGCTTGATCCTCTTCCGAAAGCTTGGCCAATGGCAGCGCCAGTTCGTTGGAGACGGCCAGCTTGGCGGCGATAACATTGGGAAAGTGGTACTCATGCGCTTCAGCATCGAAAGGCAGACGTGGCAACTCCACGGGAACGGCGGACGGTGTCAGCCTCACGTCGTTCCCGGCCAGCGCGGCGATGGGCAGGCCTAACTGATCGGCCAGTGAACGGATGCGTTCGGATCGTTCATCGGCCTTGCCACG
>NZ_ATDK01000101.1 GCF_000444135.1 Pseudomonas avellanae BPIC 631 | reverse complement strand
AGTACACCCTTGCGGGACGCGTGTCTGAGGCGTTTTTTATGTCTCAATAGGGTTGATTTTCATTTTTGATATAGTACTGTCACAAAATCTAGAGCCTAAAGAGACAAAAGCGCTATTGGGGTAGAGGACTGAATCTTGTGACCGCCACTATGGTGCTCTGGAACACAGGGTTTGGGAGTAACGAAACAGAATGTGCACTTAGCCCAGCTCCTGAAGACCATTGTTTGATGGACGCTAAATCATCGGTTTTTCAGTCGCATTTAATCCTGATCGGTTGCGCTCGATTGCAGGTCGAAGTGGCTGGATGCAGGTTCGTTTGCAGTCAATGCTGGTTCGCAGTGCCGGATAGACGCAATCAATCCTGGTCGAAAAACGCGATGATTGCAGGTCGGTGCCATTTCGATTGCAGGTCGTTACAGTTAGGTATGGCTCAAAAGAGTAGTTCTTTCTGGCACGGCTCATTAGGGTTGCCTTTAGGTCAACTGAGCCATAGCTGATAAGCTCGGCCCGTTTAGGTATACCAAAATGGGCCATACGATGACGACTCTCAATGTTGCGCGGGTGTACCTGCGTGTCAGTACAGAAGACCAGGACTTGCAGCGCCAAGAAGCGATCATTGGCAATGCGCGAGCATCGGGCTACTACGTGGCTGCGGTCTATCGCGAAAAAGCATCGGGCGCTCGATCCGACCGTCCCGAGCTGTTGCGCATGATAGAGGACCTGCAACCAGGTGAAGTCGTCATCGCTGAGAAGATCGACCGAATCAGCCGTCTTCCCTTGGTCGAAGCAGAAAAGCTTGTGGACGCGATCAGGGCTAAGGGCGCTCGCTTGGCAGTGCCCGGCATCGTCGATTTATCGGAATTGGCCAATGCATCCAGTGGCGTCGCCAAGGTGGTATTGCAAGGCGTACAAGACATGCTGTTGCGTGTTGCACTGCAAATAGCGCGTGACGACTTCGAGGACCGGCGAGAGCGACAGCGGCAAGGCATCGACTTGGCCAAGAGCGCTGGTAGATACAGAGGACGTAAGCCGAATGCTAAAGTGCATGAAAGGGTCATTGCCCTTAAAAGCGGCGGGTGTAGCATTGCGGAGACTGCACGGTTGGCGGGGGTCAGCGTCAGCCAGGTAAAACGTGTTTGGTCGCAGTACCTGGCAGCTAAGGCTGATGTCTGAAATGCTGCTTGGTTCAGATACCCTGTCTATGACCTTGCTAAATTATTTTCATCCTCTCGGTCACCAGCATCAAACCCCTTTTCATTAGGCACAAAAATGCTCGATTTATCCGCAGAGCAACACCAACTGGCGAAGATAGTCCATGACTATGCCAGCCGATTTCCATCGACAGAAAGTGGCGATAGCCAGCTACTACAGGGCTGCTATGACTATATGATGTTTTTCAAACAGGTGCTCGACAGCTCATCAAAAATCCAAATGGACTATATCTGCCTGCAATATCCAGGGTTTTTTCGTTTCGCGAAAATGATGGAGTTGCTGGCACAAGGTATTGCTGATGGCTTCATTAAGGTACCGAAAGAACACTAAAAGTGACACACCCGGAAATCCGTTTTCTGAACCTCCGCATTCGGGGGAGATCACAAGCCAAAACAGAGGCAGAAATCATCGCCATCTTCCACGCCAGTACCAAGCCGATAGCACGTAGCGCCGGACGTTCGTACGTTGCTGCTGCCTATCGGTCTGGTACTAAGCTGGTTGATATCCGCACCAGTCTTGTCCATGACTACACACGGCGCGGTGGTGTTTTTTCCACAGAGATCATGTTTCCGGACGGCACCAGCACCGAGCGTAATGCTCTGTGGAACGCCGCCGAATCCGCAGAAAAGCGCAAGGATGGCCGGACTGGTCGAGAGTGGATCATCGCGCTACCCGCCGAACTGGATGACGGAGCGCGCCAAAAACTGGCATCTGCGTTTGGCATCGAGCTGGCCAACCTGCTGCCTTTCCAGATGATATGGCAATAGGTTTTTGCATCAGTTGCGTAATGCTATCCAGTCTCAAAGAACGCGTTTATAGGCTGGCCGGAAATTTCGGCGGTTTGGGCGTACAACCCCCCTGTAAGGAGAAGGCACGATGAAAAGTCTGCCACCAAAGCAGTCAAGGGCTCGACCAGTTGTCTTCGCGGAAGGCGCGCAGTGGATACGCGCAGACTTTCATCTGCACACACGAGCTGATCGCGAATTCAAGTACACGGGCGATGACAACTTCTATCACAGCCACTACGTGGATGCGCTTGAGAAAGCTAGCGTACGGCTGGGCGTCATCACTAATCACAACAAGTTCGACCTTGATGAGTTCAAAGCGCTGCGAAAAACGGCTCAGAATAAGGGCATTGCCCTGCTGCCGGGCGTCGAGTTGTCGGTCAACGATGGGGCCAATGGCATCCACACTCTTGTTGTATTCTCAGACGAATGGATTGATGAGCACGACCACATCAACCCCTTTCTGACAAGCGCATTCGAAGGTAAAACGCCGGCGCAGTACGAGCAGGAGAACGGCCGTTCCTCCTGGTCTCTTTTGGAGACGATCAAGAAACTGGAAAGCTATCACCGCGACTTCTTTTTAGTCTTCGCCCACGTCGAAGCACCGAGTGGCTTGTGGGCGGAGCTGGATGGCGGCCGACTCACTGATTTGGGGCAAAATGAATTCTTCCGGCGCAGAACGCTAGCATTTCAGAAGGTTCGCACTCACGACGGGGCGGGCAAAGACAAACCTTGCCGCACAAAGATTCAAAGCTGGCTGAAAAGCTGGTACCCCGCGGAACTCGAAGGCAGCGACCCCAAGGGTATAGAAGAAATTGGTCGGGGCAAAACCAGCTACTTGAAGCTAGGCGAGCTGTCCTTCGGGGCGGTGAAGTTTGCCTTGGGTGATCCCGCTGCGCGGGTGGCTATGGAACCGCAGAAACATAAGGCCTCGCACATTCGAAGCATCCACTTTGATGGTGGCATTCTCGACGGGCAGACGCTGCACTTCTCCTCCGAGCTCAATGCGCTCATCGGCATCCGGGGCAGCGGCAAGTCCTCTCTCTTGGAGGCTGTGCGCTACGCTCTTGATATTCCGCGAGGCGAGAAGGTACAGGACACCAAGTACAAAGATGAGTTGATCCGCCACACCTTGGGCAGCGGCGGCAAGGTGACGCTAACGGCTTGCGATATTTACGGGCAAGAGTTCACAATCTCCCGCATCTTCCGCGAAGCACCTAACGTTTATCTGGGCGGCACCTTGCAACCCGGCGTTTCGATTCGAGAAACCGTGCTGCGCAGCCCGATCTATTTCGGGCAAAAAGATCTCTCAAGTACCGGTGAAGGCTTCGAGACCGATCTGGTGGAGAAACTGGTTGGCGAAAAGCTCCGTGTGCTGCGCGAAGCAATCGAAACTCAGCGCCAGCGCGTGTGCGAAGCTGCGCAACGCTGGCTCAAGCTCAGCAACATTGCCGAAACTAAACGTGACTTCAACGCTCAGCTTACCGATGCGAACTTCCGTCTGAAGAAGTTCGAGGAGTACGGTGTCGCCGACAAGCTCCAAAAGCGCCTGGGATTCCAGCAGGACGCAACTGCGCTCGCGCGCATGGCGGAGCGTGCAGACGATTTCATCCTCGCCTTGGGCAGCCTCATCGCCGAGCATGAAGACGAACTGCGCAACGCGACGAGCTACGTTTCCAAGCAGAATCCAGACTTCTTCGTGGCTTACAACGCCGAATTTTCCAACCTCGTTGCCGGGGTCGATCAGCTCAAGCAGATCGAGCAGGACATGCGCGCTGTTGCGGCTCGTCTCGGGACCAAGCAGTGCGAGTTTGAAGGGGCTAGTAAGAGTCTTCAGGAGGAGTTTGCGCAAGTCGAGCGGCAACTGGCTCAAGAACTCAAGCAAACCGGTATGACAGCCATCCAGCCGGACGATTTTCTGGCCCAGCAACAGCGCAAAACCAAGGCGGAGCAAATGCTGGATGCTTTAGCCAAGCAGGAATCACAGCAGACCACCATTCGCGATGCGTTGTTTGCCGAAATCGACAAGCTCAATGAACTTTGGCTGAGGGAATTTACCACCATCAAGACGGAGCTGGATCGCGTGAACGCTGTCAACACTGCCTTGCAGATCGAAGCTGACTTCAAAGGTGACAAAGAAGCCGCTATTAGCTTCATGCAGCAGCTTTTTAAGGGTAGTAACATCCGCGAAACCACCCTGCGAGCGGTTATGGAGGACTATGCCGATTTCGGTGGGCTGCTGCGTTCACTTCCTGGGGCTTTAGTCAAGGCTGGAAGCGCGCCTGAAGTCTTTGAGAAGACTTTTATGCAGTACCTGGTCGAGTTTAGCGCATGGCAGGTGCCCAACCGCTTCGTGATCCGTTATCGCGGCAAGGAGCTGAGGCACCACTCGCTCGGACAACGCGCTTCGGCCCTGCTGTTATATGTACTCAGCCAACGACAGAACGATGTCATCATCATAGACCAGCCGGAAGACGATTTGGACAACCAGACCATCTATGACGATGTGATCAAACTGCTGCGCGAGATGAAACCTCACGCCCAGTTCATCTTCGCTACCCACAACGCCAACTTCCCAGTGCTGGGTGACGCAGAGCAGGTGCACGCCTTTCAGTACCAAGACGAGAAGGTCGCCACACAAAGCGGTAGCATCGATGCCCATCCGGTGCAGGAGGCCATCATCAACATTATGGAAGGAGGCCAGGAAGCCTTCAACCGCCGTAAAGAGGTTTACAACTTATGGAAACTACAGAGCTGATCGACGTCATCAGTCGAGGCGAGGACAGCCGCCAGCAATTCAAAGCTGACATGACCAATGCCGATGCGTTGGCCGCCGAGATCGTTGCTTTTAGCAACACCGCTGGCGGGCGCATCCTCATTGGCGTGAATGACGATGGATCGGTGCGCGGGCTGTCCGGTACCGACTTGGCTCGCCTCAACCAACTTGTCTCCAATGCGGCTTCTCAGAACGTCCGTCCCGCTGTAAATCCGTTGACCGACAACGCGCCGCACCCAAATGGCACAGTAATGGTCGTTTCTATTTCTGAAGGCATCAGCAAGCCATACATGGATAAAAACGGTACTATCTGGGTGAAGAATGGCTCAGACAAGCGCCGTGCCACTTCACGCGAGGAACTTCAGCGCCTATTTCAGCAAGCGGGCTTGGTACATGCCGATGAGACACCTGTGGCGGGCTTGGGCCCGGGGGAGGTGGACTTGCCCTATTTCGAAGCATTTTTTGAGCAACAATTCGGCGAGGAACTGGCCTTACACCACCAGCCGCTACCTCAGTTGCTGACCAACATGAATCTGATGAACCAAGGACAGCTCAATGTGGCCGGCAGCCTGCTGTTTGCCAAGGTCCCGCACTACGCGCTGCCAGCCTTCATCATCAAGGCAGTGGCCTTTGTAGGCAATGAGATCGAGGACGAGCGCTACATCGACAGCCGCGACATCACCGGCAAGCTGGCTGACGTGTTCCAGCAGGCTCTGGGTTTTATTATTGCCAATACCCGCGCCGTGCAAGGTGCCCAGGGCTTCAACTCTCCGGGTCAAGCCGAGATACCGCGCATCGTCTGGGAAGAATTGGTTGCCAACGCGCTTGTACATCGTGACTACTTCATCAGCGCCCCGGTGCGCGTGCTGGTCTTTGCGGATCGAGTCGAGATCATCAGTCCGGGCCACCTGCCCAACAACCTGACCATTGAAAACATCAAGGCGGGTAACTCCAATATGCGCAATCCCATCCTAGCTTCCTTCGCCGCCAAGCTCTTGCCCTACCGTGGTCTGGGTAGCGGCCTGCTGCGCGCGCTGAGAGCCTGGCCACAAATTGAACTGGTCGATGACCGTGCCGGGAATCTGTTCAAGGCCATTGTGGTACGCCCCGGTGTGTTGTAGACAGCAGGAATGGGTGTGCTTCAATCGGACACAGTCCAGGCTGCACGAGGGCCTGTCTCCTGTCGGCAATGCTTACCTGTAGCGGCTTGCAATCGAAAACGACCGTGCTCGCAATCAGCACACTTTTCGGCTCAGATTAACTGCGACTGACGCAGCCCTCTGTCTGGCTCACATTAGTTGCGAGCGAGCTTGCATTCAACTGCGTCTGCTTGCATTACATCGCTGGCAACTCACATTAGCTGCGAGTGAAAATGAGCGGGGCAGATCGGCAAATCCGCCGCGAGCATTTCGTCGCGCAGTGTGTCCATGTCAGTGGTGTGCTTCCCGCTCGACGCATTCGCCGGTTTTGAGTCTGTCTTTGGAACCCAAGAGCCCTTGCGACCACACATTGGATCAGATTAATTCATCCGGGACAGCTGATAGAGCTATGAATCCTCTACGATCTATTCAACACAACATTACAACTCCCCCAATCAGTGGCGGTCAGCCATTAGACGCGGTGGGCCCTCAGGCCCAGCAATCCCATCCTAAAAGGATTTCACCCTCTCAATTGAGCCAAAGCGCTCACCAGGCTCTAGGGTCTGTTCCCGTTTCGACGTAACCTATTGATCCCTATGAGAACAGGCCCGTATTGTTGG
>NZ_ATDK01000100.1 GCF_000444135.1 Pseudomonas avellanae BPIC 631 | reverse complement strand
CTCAGCCGTCACTTACGTCGCACTCTGCGTCGTCAGTGCCATCGCGGTAGAAAAGCGCTTTCGTTTATGTGCAGTGACTACATGCAAGGCAAGACTTTGTGGCGCATTTGAGACCTTTGATGCGAAGCGTCGTGAGACGCGTGCCAATTCACATTGCAATCAATACCCCGAACCCGAACCCGGTATCCACGACGTCCCCGCCAGTGGCACGCGCGCCATGGCCGCAGACTCGACGGTCAGCGCCACCAAGTCTTCCGGGTCGAGGTTGTGCAGGTGTGATTTGCCGCAGGCGCGGGCCATGGTCTGGGCTTCGAGGACCAGCACGCGCAGGTAGTTGGCCAGACGCCGTCCGCCTTCGACCGGGTCGAGACGCTTGGACAGTTCCGGGTCTTGCGTGGTGATGCCAGCCGGGTCACGGCCGTTCTGCCAGTCATCGTAGAAACCGGCCGCCGAGCCGATCTTTTTCAGTTCTTCGTCCAGACGTGGATGGTTGTCGCCGAGCGCGATCAGCGCTGCCGTGCCAATCGCAACCGCATCCGCGCCCAGTGCCATGGCCTTGGCGACATCGGCACCGTTGCGGATCCCGCCGGAGACGATCAGTTGCACCTTGCGGTGCATGCCCATCTCTTGCAGCGCCTGAACCGCTTGCGGGATGGCGGGCAGAATCGGGATGCCGACGTGCTCGATGAACACTTCCTGAGTGGCCGCCGTGCCACCCTGCATGCCATCGAGCACGATCACGTCGGCGCCGGCTTTGACCGCCAGCTTGACGTCGTAATACGGACGGCTGGCACCGATTTTCACGTAGATCGGTTTTTCCCAATCGGTGATTTCACGAATTTCGGCAATTTTGATCGCCAGGTCGTCCGGGCCGGTCCAGTCCGGGTGGCGGCACGCCGAACGCTGGTCGACACCGACCGGCAACGTGCGCATGCCGGCTACACGTTCGGTGACTTTCATACCCAGCAACATGCCGCCGCCACCGGGTTTGGCGCCCTGCCCCAGGACGATTTCGATGGCATCGGCCTTGCGCAGGTCGTCCGGGTTCATGCCGTAACGCGACGGCAGGTACTGATAGACCAGATGCTGCGACTGGCCGCGCTCTTCCGGGGTCATGCCGCCATCGCCAGTGGTGGTACTGGTGCCCGCGATGGTTGCGCCACGGCCCAGCGCTTCCTTGGCATTGGCCGACAACGCACCGAAGCTCATGCCCGCGATGGTCACCGGAATTTTCAGATACAGCGGCTTTTTGGCGAAACGGTTGCCGAGCACCACGTCAGTGCCGCACTTCTCGCGATAACCTTCCAGCGGATAGCGCGACACGCTGGCACCGAGCAGCAGCAGGTCGTCGAAATGCGGCAGTTTGCGTTTGGTGCCGCCGCCGCGAATGTCGTAGATACCGGTTTCCGCAGCGCGCTGGATTTCCTGAATGGTCAGGCGATCAAAGGTGGCCGACTCGCGCAGGACTGGAGCTGGTTTGTTGCTTGTAGGGTCGCTCATGGTAGTGCTCCTGGATCAGTACGCGGAGGCGTTATCGACTTTGAAGTTGTACAACTGACGGGCCGAGCCGTAGCGCTTGAAATCTGCAGCGTTCTCGTTGAAGCCTGCACGATTGAGCAATTCCTGCAACTCGTGCAGATGCTCGTCGCGCATCTCCTTGGCGATACAGTCGGAGCCCAGCGATTCAACCTTGCCTTTGACGTAAATCCGCGTTTCGTACAGCGAGTCGCCCAGCGCATCGCCGGCGTCACCGCACACCACCAGCCGACCGGCCTGGCCCATGAAGCAGCTCATGTGGCCAATGCTGCCGCCGACCACGATGTCGATCCCCTTCATGGAAATCCCGCAACGGGCACCGGCATCGCCTTCGATCACCAGCAGACCGCCATGTGCCGTGGCACCTGCAGCCTGTGAGGCGCTGCCCTTGACCCGCACGGCACCCGACATCATGTTTTCCGCGCAACCGACGCCGACATTGCCGTGCACGGTAATCGAGGCTTTCTGGTTCATGCCCGCGCAGTAATAGCCGGCATGACCCTGAATATCGATGGAGATGGCTTCGTTGACGCCGACCGCCAGGTTATGCGCGCCGTCGGGATGTGTGACCAGCCATTCACGGTCCTGCAAGTCCTTGACCTGATCGTGCAGCGCCTGATTGAGATCGCGCACGCTGGCGCTGGAAAGATCGACGGTTTTCATGAGCGTGCTCCCTCGGCTGGCTCGCGTTCCCAGATGTACATGGTGGCCGGGACCGGTTCCCAGACCCTGGCGTTTTCAATCCCTGGCAAGCTGGACAGCGCCTGGTATTCCGAGGCCATGGCAACGTAATCGTCAGTTTCGGCAAGAATGGCCGGCTTGCAGGCTATCGGATCGCGAATCACCGCAAAGCCGTTGCGCGTGCCGATGGCGAAGGTGAAAAAGCCATCGAGGTCTTCCAGCGATTTGTCGAGCGCCTGCTTGAGGCTGTCGCCCTGTTGCAGACGCCAGGCCAGATAACCGGCAGCGACTTCGGTGTCGTTATCCGTCTCGAAATGAATGCCTTCACGGCGCAGGTTCTGACGCAGACGGAAATGATTGGACAGCGAGCCGTTGTGCACCAGGCACAGGTCGGAGCCCGTCGAAAACGGGTGACTGCCTTCCATGGTCACCGCACTTTCAGTGGCCATGCGTGTATGGCCGATGATATGGCTGCCCTTCATGGAGGCCAGACCAAAGCGGGTGGAAATCTCCCTCGGCAGTCCCATGCCCTTGAGAATCTCGATGCTCTGCCCGGCGCTCATGATGCGCACGCTCGGTGCCAGTTCCGCCAGCGCAGCACGCACAGGGGCTTCTTCTGCCTGAATCTTCAGCACCACGGCGCTGGCGTTCTGGAACCAGTCCAGCGGTGCATTCAACGTGCCTTCCAGCGCCGCTATCAGCGCCTTGAAATCATAGTGCTCGGTGGTGGCTTGCAAGGTCAGCTTGACCCAGCCATCCGCCACCTCATCGCCATAAATCGCAAACCCGGCACTGTCTGGTCCACGGTCCGTCATGGCCTCAAGCATTGGCTCAAACAGCTTGCCGAGCTGTGACTCCAGCGCCGGGTTTTTCAGGTACAAACCAACGATTCCGCACATAAGCCTCACCTTGTTCGGGAGCGGCAAGCTTTTAGCTACAAGCTGCAAGCTAGAAACCAAACGCATAGACAGAGAAATCAAATACGCCGCAATCCAGCTTCTGCTTGCCGCTTGAAGCTTGAACTTGCAGCTGCTCCACTAAAAGAATTCGATATAGCGCTTCACTTCCCAGTCGCTCACATGGCGGCTGTATTCCACCCACTCCATGCGTTTAAGGCGGATGAATTCGCCAACGATCTCGTTGCCCAGCACTTCGGCGAACAGCGGGTCGGCTTCCAGCGCATCGCAGGCTTCCTTGAGCGACTGCGGCAGGGTCTTGATGCCCCGTGCGGCGATCTCTTCAAGGCTCAGCTTGTAAAGGTTCTCGTTGCAGACGTGATCGATTTCCAGCTGACGGTCGATGCCGTCCAGCCCGGCGGCGATGATCGCGGCGCTGACCAGATAAGGGTTGCAGCCGGCGTCCGGCAGACGAAATTCCAGGCGGCCATAAGGCACGCGGACCATCGCCGAGCGGTTGTTGGCGCCAAAGGCGATGAACGCCGGCGCCCAGGTCGCGCCGGACAGCGAATTGCCCACCACCAGGCGCTTGTAGGAGTTGACCGTGGGTGCGGCGAAGGCACACAACGCAGGGCCGTGAGCCAGCAGACCGGCCGCGAAGTGATAGGCCATTTTCGACAGGCCCATGCCGCTCGGGTCACTGGCGTCGTGGAACAGGTTCTTGTTGCTGGCGCTGGCAATCGACAGGTGAAAATGCATGCCGTTGCCCGCACGTTTGGGATCGGGCTTGGGCATGAACGAGCAGATCATGCCCATGTCATTGGCGATCTCGCCGGCAGCCATGCGGAAGAAGGTAAAGCGGTCCGCCGATTCCATCGCGTCGCTGTAGGTGTAATTGATCTCGAACTGGCCGTTGGCGTCTTCGTGGTCAATCTGATAAATGTCGAAACCCACTGGCTGCAAGGCTTCGGTCAGGCGCTCAAGAAACTCCCGGGAGCGCGACAGCCCTTTGTAGTCGTAACACGGCTTGTCGAGGTTATCGCTGGCATCGACCATTTGCAGGCTGCCAGCAGCATCGCGCTTGAACAGGCTGAATTCGGGCTCCAGCCCGGTGTTCAGGGTCCAGCCGCGCTGGCTGAGGCGTTCGACCTGTTTTTGCAGTACATAGCGACTGTCGTAAGGCCAGGGCTTGCCTTCCACATGGCCGATGCACACCACCCGCCCGTAGCCCGGCTGCCACGGCACCGGCGTCAACGAAGACAAATCGCCCTTGGCCATGAAGTCCGGGCCGTGGGGCTCCATGCCCATGCCGCAGATCGCGAACCCGGCGAACCCTGCACCGTCTTCGGCAACCATTGCCAGGCCCGTGACAGGAACCGATTTAGTCTTGGACGAACCATGAATATCCACGAACTGAGCCAGCACGTACTTGATGCCGTGCTGTTCGATCAGACGCTGTGTTTCGGGTGGCAACATGGGACGTGTCTCCTGGCATGCGCAAAAGGTTTCAGGAAGGGACCGCTGTTTCACTGCCTGCCGTTTTTATTCCGAACAGGAAAGTTACTTTCCCTTAGGGAATGCAAAGCGCTTGCCAATCCGGCACGCCAGAAATCGACAACACGTCCAACCGGGCAATCCGGCTGTTTATAAAGGCTGTTTATGTGGGAAGCTTGTTTCCTTGAGGGAATAATCCAGAACCTCAGCTACAGTGACAGGGATGGAACGCACATTCCCAGTGCGAAATAAAAATTATTGAACGGAAACCGTGCACAGCCGATGAATATGCCGAACGAACCGCATCCCAAATTGAAGCTCGAGCAATACCTGGGCATTCAGATCAAGCGCCAGCGCCAGGCGCAGGAGCTGAAACTGGCCGATGTCGCGCGGATCGCCGGTATCAGTCAGGGCATGTTGAGCAAGATCGAGAACGCGCAGGTGTCCACCAGCCTCGACAACCTCAGCCGTCTTTGCGACGTGCTGGGCATGCCCATGTCAAAGCTGTTCAGCCAGTACGACCAGCAAGGCAGCAGTGCGCTGCTGGTCAAGGCCGATGAAGGGCTGGAGGTGGTCCGGCGTGGCACCGAGAAGGGCCACACCTATCACTTGCTCAACCACACCCGTGGGCCGAAGAAGAGTTTCGAGGCGTACATGGTGACGATGGATGATGCCAGCGAGGAGTTCCCGACCTTCTCGCACCCCGGCACCGAGTTTCTGCACCTGCTGGAAGGCGAGCTGATCTACCGGCATGGCAATCAGCTGTACCCGATGCAGGCCGGTGACAGCCTGACTTTCGATGGCGACATCCCCCACGGCCCCGAGCAACTGGTGCAAGTGCCGATCAAGCTGCTGTCGATCATGAACTACGGTGCGCAGGGGGATTGAAATCAGGCGGGAAGCGGCACGCCTTTCGGCATGCCGCCTGTGCAGCAGTTACAAGTATTTCAACCAACTGATATCCCGGCGACGCGCCTTGAGTGCGGAGAACCAGCGCACGGCCGGAAACAGCACCACGGCCAGCACGACCGACATCAGCCAGACGCCCCACATGTGGTCGAAGCCGAAGTATTTGCCCTGATTCGCACCCCAGATAGCCAGCGCGATCAGGTACAGAATCTTCAGCACGTACAGGTGCAGCAGATAGAAAAACATCGGCGCTGAACCCAGTACCACCAGCGGCCGCAACCAGCTTTTCTCCTGACTGCGCTCGAACGCGATCAGGATCAGCATGCCGATGCCCAGCGTCAGGCTGATGAACAGCAGCGATGGCGGATACTTGGTGATGTTGAAAAAGCTCATGACCGTTTGCGTAGCCGTTTCGCCAACGCTCCACGGCTTTTCGCCGTAGCCGTTGATCATGCGCAGCACCACGAAGCCCAGCAGCGCACCCAGCCCGCAGGCCCACAGATTGCTCCGCCGCTTTGCTGCGTCAAAACCCGCTACAAACCATGGCCCGGCAGCGTAGCCCAGCGCGATGATGCCGATCCACGGCAATAACGGATAGGACGTACGGAAGCGTAGGTTATCGGACACCTCGATCCAGCCGCGATCATGCAGAATCGCCCACGGAATGTGCATGGCCGACTCGACGCCGAAATGCAGTGAGTCCAGCAGGTTGTGCCCGGCAATGATCACCACACCGATGACCACCAGCGCCCAGCGTGGCAGAAACACCATCAGCGACAGCGCCACCATGCTCAGGCCAATGGCCCAGATCACTTGCAGGTAGATGATGGTCGGCGGGAACTGGAAGGTCCAGGCGAAGCTCACCAGGGTGAATTCCAGCGCGATCAAAAACAGCCCACGCTTGAGCAGGAACGCCGAAACGTCGCTTCTGCCCTGATATTTCTCGCCATACAGATACGCCGAAAGCCCGGTCAGCAGCACGAACAACGGCGCACACAAATGCGCCAGCGTGCGACTGAAGAACAGTTCGGGCTCGGTGCTCGCGACCTCCATCGGATCGAGGACCTGGCGATGCAGGAAGAACGTTTCCCGCACATGGTCCAGCAGCATAAAGAGGGCGGCGGCAAAAACTGAGCGCAACACCTGACCAATCCGGTACGGTGAACCTATGTCATATCATGAACTCAGCATTGAAGAACGCATCACGATCCAGT
>NZ_ATDK01000099.1 GCF_000444135.1 Pseudomonas avellanae BPIC 631 | reverse complement strand
TCCGGCTCTTTTAATACCTGGACTCGTGTTTCATCGCAGTGGATAAACGGGCTTTCGAATAATCGATCACGCATCAAATTCAACAGCGGCTGGAAGTGCTCGCTGCACTGGATCACCCAGCGTGCCAGTGTCTGACGCGGTATCTCGATGCCATGTCGGCTGAGCACCGTTTCAAAACGATGCAGGGGCAAGCCGTCGACATATTTAGTGGTCAGCAGCATGGCCAGTACGCTCGGACTGGCCATGCTCTTTTCGATCAATTGAGCCGGTTTGTCCGCTGTGACCGGTGCTGTTTCGCAACCGCGGCAACCGTAAACTTTACGGATGTGTTTGATCACACGGATCTGCATTGGCACGATATCCAGCTGCTCGCTGGTTTCTTCGCTGATGACATGCTTGCGGCAACCGCAGGCACAGGTCAGTTCGTGCTCGGGCAGTTCGTGGATGGCTTCGATGCGGGGAAGATCAGTCGACAGTGGTTTGTGCTTGTCGCGCTGTCTGACCGGTGCAACGACGCCTTTGTCGGCATCGCCGACGGGAAGCATCGGCTCGCTTTCGGGTTCGTTGAATAGCGCGAGTTGCGGCGTGTTGGGTTCGACCGTCTGTTCGGACTTGCGACCAAAGATACGGTCACGCAACAGCTTGATCTGTTCTTTCAGATCAACGATGTGGGTGGCGTAAGCTTCTTTGGCGTCCTGCGCTTCAAGCAGCATCTGCTTAAGCAAAACAGGATCGTCAGGGAGGTCGTCGGGCATCAATTTCATGCCCTGGATTATACCCGTTAGGCGACAAATCGTGGAGTCAAAACCTTGTGCGGACGGTTACGCCAGAGATCAAATCCATCCAGTAACCAGTTCAG
>NZ_ATDK01000098.1 GCF_000444135.1 Pseudomonas avellanae BPIC 631 | reverse complement strand
TACAGATGCCCTATCGAAATGATGACGGAAATGATGTCCAAGCATCATGAGAGTCCATCCCTAACTCAATAGCCGGGTGTTGCACTCAGCCTCTGAAACCGCCGAGTATAAGTTTTAGATTGAGGCATTGAGGCAATAAGGCCGATATTTACGGCCTTATTGTGGTGTGGTTATTTTTTTACGTGGTGCATAATTTCAGCGGCACCTTTCCCTCCAGCGGTTTGCGCGGTTTTCGTACCCTCTTCCAAGCCATTCAGTAGTGAGCCAAGCTTCATTCCGGTCCAGCCCAGGGCAACTACCCAGAAACTTGGTAGGACGATGAACATTGCCCCTATCACGAAGTCCAGCAGCAGGTCTCCCTGCGCATTGCTGGCTCCGAACACTGGATCAAAATTGGAATGAGGGACGTCACTGCCGATCCCGTTGCCGTACAAGGCGTCCAGTATCGTGCTGTCCACCCAGCGGGCCAGTTGGAACCAGAAGTCGACAAAGATCAGCGCAAACTCGGCGAACGTGATCGTCATCACGACCTTCAGGTCAAACATTCCGAATACCAGGACAAATGGGATGCAGATGATCAAAGCCATCTTCAAAAAGGCCATTACCATGGGTGCCGCCTGGCGGACGCTGTCAATGGCAGGGTACATCACAACAGATCCAAATGCCTGACCTGCTGCGGCGGTCAGGCGCGTCACATCGTTTGCTACTGATCCACCCACTTGTCCGCCGTAGTCGGTATACACCTGTCCTTGGGTCAGTTTCTGCTTCCTCGGAGAAACCAGATCGCGAATGACCGAGTCGTTCACCTCATTCGGGGTCATGAATTTTGCCCACTGAGCGAGCTTGCTCAGCAGATCTGGACTGACCTGCTCCAGCAGCCTGGCTCGTAGGCCAATGCTGCTATCCGACCACCACTGCGTGCAGGTAGGGAAGCCACCGCCACCGGTGGTTTGGGGCAGGCCTGCATCGCGAGTTGCGTCATAAGGCCATTTGGTTCGAGGCGTGTGTGACCTAAATCCAGAGAAACCATCATCATAATAGCCTGGCGTCTGCAGGAAGAACCGCGAGCCGATCCAGTTGACGTCGTTCAATTGCTCTTTGGTGAGCGTTGGTTGAGTCATGAATAGTCGCGACCGTGCCAGTGCGTAGCAGTCGTTGGTAAAGTCGGCGACTTCCTGTGCCAGTAGTGGGTCGTTGATACGTGCCCTGTTCACATCCATTCGAACTTGTTGCAGGTCTACACCACAAGGGATCGCCGCGATGGAGGCTGCGGTTGCGGCTTTTGACATCGCATGCACGAATAGCCACCACACAGGAACAACGGCGCTTTTTCCATTCAACGTACTGAATGAGGTATTCCAACCCGTATCGGCAGGGTTGGGGACCGAATACTGACACTGTTCCGAGCGGCTCCGATCAAACTGCAACGTGTCGATGCTGACCGTCACCAAAGGCATGCAGCAGACAATGATGACCAGAATCGCGGTGTAGAAGCGGTTCTCCGCTCGAGCCAGCGAGAGTACGCCTTTGTTACCTTCGTCGGCACCCTCAGCACGTGCTTTGAGCCATTCGCTGATGATGATGGCGGCAAACGGCGCGGCCACCAAGCCGCTGTCCTCAATCATGTTCCAGACGCCGCTGTTGATGATCCAGCCCACCAGCGTGAGGTAATACTCCAGATAATCATTGGTGCGTAACATCATAGTGTACTGACTCCCTCGAGTAGGCCGGCACGCCGTAGCTCCATCAATGCCATCAACAGCAGGGCGATCACCTCACATCGCATTAGACCTGCGGGAATATCGGAGGATGCCTGGTGAACCAGTTGCTTCCTGATCTTGAGCCATCCGAAGGCCAGCGTTGCGTAGACCAACAGCCGCCAGGCCAGCATG
Source organism: Pseudomonas avellanae BPIC 631 (assembly GCF_000444135.1). Classification (GTDB taxonomy): domain Bacteria; phylum Pseudomonadota; class Gammaproteobacteria; order Pseudomonadales; family Pseudomonadaceae; genus Aquipseudomonas; species Aquipseudomonas avellanae. The sequence continues at coordinate 288 of NZ_ATDK01000098.1, read as the reverse complement.
TACCCGTAGTGCGTCCTCTGCCATTCGCTGAATTGCTCCAGATCCCCAAACACTTTGTCGACGAACGTCAGAAACGCCACGACCAGTAGCGCCATCAGTAATGACATCGATAGAAAAGCCAGCGCAGCTTTGCCCGCTTTTCTCCATCGTCCAGTTTTTGCTGTGGTCGACGTCATCGTCAGTCCTCCTTCGTCGGGCTTTGCAGTTGTTTGAGGCGATCCGGTGTGGGATCACCTTGGAAGATGGTCTTTGAGCTTTCCTGCCGGCTCTGAGCTCGTTGCAGAATGG
>NZ_ATDK01000096.1 GCF_000444135.1 Pseudomonas avellanae BPIC 631 | reverse complement strand
CACATCGATCCGGCCAGAGCCCCGAAAGTAAAGGGCAAGGCGCCTGCACCTAGAGCCACAACGCCTGTTCCACCAAGCCACGACCAGGCACCGCCCTATTTCGACGACGGATCTTATTCGCCGGCGCCGTTCGACTGGGATTAATAGACCGCACGGGCAGGAGCGCAGCCGATGAGTTACAGACCTCAAAGTGATCCCTGGTTTTCAAGGAAGGTTTTGAAGTTTCACATCGCGAAAAACACGTTTGCGGTATTTAGCCAATATGGAGGGCTTGGCTTGTACGGCCTTCCACCCACTGGGTCCGTTACCCGAGATATAGGTGTCGATGATTGCCGGGCACTGCTGCAGAACATGAGGCACTGGCTGGGGTCTCCAACGGCCCCGGCAGAAGCCATCCAATGCAGTACCGATATCGACTACGTGCGCTATCAGGTTGATTGGGTCCAGTCGTGTCTGGGCAAGGAATCCAACCAGAAATACTTGGGTGTGATGTTCATTCTTGACGGGTGGGACGACCGTCAAACGGATGAAGACAACAGACGAGCGGATGCCTATTGCCACCGTCTGTATTCGTCATCGCCTTACGACGATTAACTTTGCTGATCGGAGCCCCCATGAAAGAGACTCTTTGGCGAGCTTTTGCGGTGATCGTGTCGCGTCCATGCGTCGCCGCCTGGATCATTCGACGCGCCCAGCGTACGCCTTACCAACACATCACCTCGGCCGATGGTCAGGAACGCTACATGGGCCGCTGGTGGCTGTTCGAGGGCTATGATCGCGCCAGGCAGCAACCCAAACACCGCTGGTTTCCCTGGTCGGTACGGGTCCACCACATCTTGTGCGAGGATCGTGATCGCGACCTGCACGACCACCCGTGGCACGCCCGTACGATCATCCTGCAGGGTGGGTACGTCGAGCTGCGTCTGATCATGATCAATACCCATGGACAGGTCACTGAGCGTATCGAGCGCAGAACAGGCACCTGCGCAGCGCTGCGTCCTGATGAGTATCACCGTATCGACCAGGTGGCAGCTGGCGGTGCTTACACCCTGTTCATCACCTGCCCTAAATCCTGTGACTGGGGCTTTCTGGTCAACGGGGTGAAAGTCCCTTGGGATGTTTACAACGCAGATGACAGCGCTTCGTTTGAGTCCAGCAGGGTCGCCGGCGACAAGTAGACACCTTAAGGGGGGAAAACCCAGAAAATTCCGTCACCCCAACTCCAGCCCGGCCAGGAGCGCATCCAGGTCCTCGGGGCTCTCAAGCAGTTCCTGATACACATCACAACCCCGTCAATCATGTGCAGCGCTGAGCCCAGCTCTACAGCGCAGGGGGCAGTACGCATTCGTTAAATAGGTGAAGGACATGATTAACCACAGAACGCAAAAACTGCACGCTCAGCAGGTGCTTGAACACCTGGCCCACGGCCTGGCACAGCCCATAGCGCTGCCCCGCGAGACCATTGAAGAAGTGCTTCGCGAAGCCATCATGGATGGACGACTTGAACCGGGTGAACGGCTTACGCAGCAAGCCATTGCCAATGCCTTCCGGGTCAGCCGGATGCCGGTGCGCGAAGCCCTGCGGTCATTGGAGACGCAGGGTTACATCGCGACGGAGTATCACAAAAGCTATCGGGTCACGAACGGCCATGAGCTGCCCCAGTGCGGCCACCTGCCTGGCTTGCTGAGGTGCGTTGCAGAACGCCATACGCAGCTGGGCGACCTCGAATCAAAAGTGGCCTTTGAAAATGAAATCCTGCACGTCCTGGGCCGACTGCGCCCTACCCCTTGCTGATGCTCCAGCCGGTCGCTATAGGCCTGGCAGTTCTGCATCCAGCCGTTGGCACCGGAACGCGAACAAGGAATGACAACAATGACAAACCACTTTTCTAAGTTCATCTGCAACGACGATGGGCGCAACGATGAAGCGTATCAGCTGATCAGCCAAGGTCGGCTCGATGGTGCGCCTCGGGACGCGTGGGAGGCCAGTGCCCCCTGGCTTGAGGCTGCTGATTTTCAGCGGTTCCGGCGCGGGCTTTACCCACGGCTGTTGAACACATCGAGCGATGAAAGGCCGGTGGTGGCCAGGAAAGCGTCCTAGCTCGTTGAAAGCAGCGGATTTTGTAGGGCGAAAAGCGGAGGTCCCATGCTACTATCCGGCACAGTTTTATTTGCAGGAAAGCGACGATGTAGATTCACAAATTGCAGAAACCAAAAAGCCCCGCTTGCCGGCGGGGCTTTTTGGAAAATCTTGAACAGGCCGTTTGATGAGCGGATCACCTGTTCAACACACATAACGTGAGCTGATTATGGCGTTCACTGCGGCTTTGTGCAAGTCGTCAAAAGTGAAGCCTTCAGTTCACCGCTGAACGGTGGACTTATGGAAAAGATTTTTCAGCAGGCTGTGCCCCTTCTAAAGGCAGACCTGTACCCCCAGCATCATCAAAACCTGACACGTTTTACCGTAGCGCATGGCCTTCATGGCCAAGGCGGTGAAGCATGAGCCCCGACCACGCGATCAGTCTTGCCCTCGCGACCTCATC
>NZ_ATDK01000095.1 GCF_000444135.1 Pseudomonas avellanae BPIC 631 | reverse complement strand
ATAAAGAGGCCTCCGCATGATGCGCCCCACACGTCGCCAGATGCTGTACGGCATCGGTGCGGCAGCTTTGGCTCTCACACCTTTTCTGCTGACAGAACTGAGGCAGAACACGCTTGGAGTCACAGGTGGCACCCAGGCGTCAGCAGAGAGTCAACAGAGGCCAAGTGGCGGATGGATTTACGGCAGCCGTAGTGCCCGTTTCACCATTGTCGAATATGCAGATCTGGAATGCCCGTACTGCAAGGATTATTTCCCACGGCTCAAAGCATGGGTTGATCAGCATCCAGACGTGAACCTCCAGTGGCACCACCTCCCTCTTCCCATGCACGAGCCAGCCGCGAGCTATGAAGCTCGCTGGGCTGAGTGCTTAGGGATCGAGCGAGGCAATGACGCTTTCTGGCTCGCAGTCGAGCTCATTTACCAGCGTACTCGGTCAAACGGTGCTGGAGTTGCTGGCAATCCGCAGATCCCGGGGCTTGAGGATCGACAGCAATATATTGATAACTGCGCTTCGAGCAACCAGTCCGTGCAACGGGCCGTCATTAACCAGGCTCACAAGGCCAGCCAGGACGGCATCACTGCCACACCGACGTTGGTCATCAAGGACAAGCACTCTGGCCGCACGATCAAGCTGCAGGGAGCACCTGAAGGTGATGTATTGCTTTCCGCAATCGACTGGCTGGCCAGCACGTAAGGATAGATAAATGAATCCTGCCTTTGAACAAGCTTTGCAAGCGCGCTTGCTTTGGATGCAGGTCCGTAGCTATGGCTCACTTGGTTTTCATCGGATGCGAGCGAGTGAAATAGGACAACTGCTGCCGCATCACTGGATGCCGGACTGACTTACTCAACTTGAGTTCGGCAGCCTGCTTGTCGCCCACGTTACGTACAGTAGGTTGAAGATCAATACCTGGACGCCAGCCTGCGCAACAACCCGATGCTTTGGCGAGACACTTCATTCGCAATCTGTGCAGATTTACGACGACTGAAATCAGCTTAACGTACTTTAAAATCCGTTTTCTGAGGCGACCCCAACTGGGCATCTCGACGCTCGCGGCCAGCCTGACGACGATCTTTCCCGATCCACCGTCAGCCCCTCTGACGCTGCCACTGCCGCAGTGCCCCCGGTAATGGGTGGCACCACGTTTTTTCATGGAACCTTTTTTTGGTGAAAACCACTGACTGACGTCCCCATGGAGAAAGACGCAGGCGTCACTCAATAACGGTTTCAAAGGACCCGAGGCCTCTCTGTAGTCAAATTACTAAAGTGGTGAAATTATGGGCTGTATTGTTAGCAAATCAGGGGCGTATACGCCTTCAGCAACCCCGGAGATCAATCTTTCTAGCAGTAACCTGCCGGATCGGGCCTTAGGGAAGGCCGAGCTCTTGGCCGATAGTTTGACAGGGGCACGTGAAGAAGGAGTCAACTCAAATTTGGTGACGTATGGTGCACGTACGCTGAAAATGTTGGCTACAAACAAGCAGCCAGACGAGGCGCTTCTGAAGCTTGATATTAAGAATTTGCCAGCGATGGTCTCAACTTACAACCGTCGTTATCCTGGATTAAATCTACAGCACTTTGACTCTCCGCTCGATTTTTTGCAATCTCTGCGTGGACAAACCAGTCCAGTTTCCCAACGCGCCATTTTGCGGCTTGAACGTGATGGTGAACATCACGTGGCAGCAGATGTTCGACTGAGACCTAATGGTGAAACAAGCGTAATTATTCTTGAACCGGCCAAGGTGCTTACCTTTGCAGTCGGCCACACCCAGCTACGGCGCCAAGCTTTTACTTACCTTGATGAAAGGGCCAAATTCGCGTTCATGGAGGTGGGGGCGCAGAAGTCTGCCGCAGATTGCGTAATATTCGATTTGCACTTCGCTTTGCATGCCCACCAGCGCGCCTCACTGTTTGACCGGTGGCATGACAACATGGCCGAATACGGGACAATCGATCCATACAGGCAGAGCGCGGCGTCTCCAAACGTGCTCTTGGAAGATGCTGGTGTCGAACTTGTGCTCGGAGAAAAAATGCTGCCTCCCATTTTCTTCAAGCACACACATAGCAGTAGCGTGGTGGAAGAGGTGGAAAGTTCCCAACCAGGAAGTGCTGAAAAAGATGTCAGTACAAGCGGGCGTCAGCAGATAAATGAATCGCTGAGGGAACGAGTTCAGGCCTTCCGCGTTAATCGTGGTGATTACGGTTACAGCGCGTCGATCGAGACATCGCGTGCTACAAAGATCCGATTAGCGTTGGAGACAGCCATCTCTGATAGTCAATCATAGGTGTAGGCGGTTTCAGAGGCTGAGTGCAACACCCGGCTATTGAGTTAGGGATGGACTCTCATGATGCTTGGACATCATTTCCGTCATCATTTCGATAGGGCATCTGTA
>NZ_ATDK01000094.1 GCF_000444135.1 Pseudomonas avellanae BPIC 631 | reverse complement strand
GCCTGAAGCGGCTCAGTACACGTTATGAACCCCATGACAGGGGTAGCAATCGCGTTCATAGAATGTTCCTTAGCCCTTTGGCTGTGCAGCGGCCCATTGGATATAAGCGCTTTCGATCAACCACGTAGCATCAGCGGCTGTGGGTACAGGATTGAGCGCTACGTGAGCCAGCTTTTTTTCTATCCACGTCAGCAGTGCGGTACGCCCTGCTGGACAAGGCATTAGATCACGCTCCAAATGGTTGGCAAGCTCTGAGATAGCCACATCGCGCTCGACATTTTTTGCAGTCATCGCAATTCTCCTGGATCGCTTCGCTGCGGCGGCTTTGCTAGGTCACTTGACGTTGGTGCATCCCTTTCGTTTCCAGCGCCCGCATCGATTCGACCGAGTACAACGACTCGGGGACCAGTAGCAGGCGTTTTAGGCCTATGGCCTCGTCAGTCTCCTGACAAAAACCGTAGTCGCCTAGAGCGAGAATTTCCAGGGCCTTAAGCACATGCCTCAACGTCTGTCTGTCCCTGTCTATCATGCTCGCTGCCACCGCTCTGTTTTCCTCATCGGATGCGAAGTCTGCTTCGTCCGGGTGACGCTCGATCTCGCAACTGGCCTGACAGCTGAGCAAGCGATCACGAAGCTCTACGGCTTTAACCTCCAACCGATCTTTGAAAAAGGCCAACTGGTCTACGCTCATGTACTCGTCCTCAGCTTGATCCAGCAGTTGCTCAACGCTCATCAATGCCATCTTGTGCTCCTGATATGGTTGGTCATTCAAACTTCCTACCGAGTGACCAACGAGCGCCACCGGCGCTTATGAGTAATAACAGGACCAGGCTTGCCATCGGTCATTTCGTTATCAACGTTTCTGCTCTGGGCCTCGACGGCATCTGGAGCTTCAATCTGGATACGTACATCCCCAGTATCCTCTGAAACGCTTAGGACTTGGATCTGAATTCCTTCGCCAATCATAATATTTTCACCTTCGCGGCGAGTCAGAAGGAGCATACGAATTTCCTTTAATAGCAGCCACCAAGCGCTCTAGGCGCGGTAGCCGATTTTCCTATGCAGCTGGCGTATCGAGGCGGCCTTGACTCAGTGACCTTTCACGAAGCAACTCAACGAGTTCGAGTCCAAAGGTTGCGAGCATCAGAACTACGCCCAAGACGAGAGCAAGAATCCCTGCCTCGATGTACACCAGTTCGCCTGTGCGCTGCCCTGCTTCCCCCAGACCTATTGAAGCCAGAACTGCAATAAGTTGAGCCAATACCAGTTTCATACGATGTTCCTTGTGTCTTTTCGATGCAAAAGTGCTGTTTCTCTACTGACTCAGCCCCGCACGAAGCGAGGCTTGGGGATAGACGGACGTTTTCCCTTTACTCTTTCTCAGCTCGGCGGCATAGGCGCGCAGCACCTCGCCGCGAAGGTTGCGATCCAGTTTCACGAGCCCCAATGTGAAGCCGTAGAAGCCTCCCTCCGGGGCTGGCACGATCTCGACACCTGGGAAGTTGGACACAAACTCCATAAAGCCAACCTCAAACTGATCAGCGCCCTTGGCAGCACGGAGCAGGGTAAGGTCGTCGGTCGCGGCTACTTGCTCAAGAGCACTGGCCATTTGATCCCGCCACATGCGGCCATGCGGCGGTCGTCGCCGCCAGGCATCAAACTCACAAGCAATTCAGTCAGCGACTCAGGTGTTTGCTTAGTGGACATGCGTTGTTTTCCGTTATTCGGGTAGATCGGTGGCCAGCTCAACGCCGCCGTCCCATTCGGCAAGCACTTTGGCGCCGCACATCGAGCAGGCCGTCGTCACCTCTGGCGCCGTTTCTTCCAGATGCAGCTGGCCGTCCTGGCCGCACTTGGCGCAGTGGTACACATACAGCACAACCGGAGTTCTAGTGGTCATGGTCGCTTTCCTATGTCAGGCGCGTTTAGCGCGCAAGGTCGCCAATGCAGCGTCAATCTTGGCCTCGGCGTCGCGGAATTCCGCTTCGTTCTCGCTACCAGGCACAAACGAAACAGACTCATGCCCCCAGCTCAGGATAATGAGGTCACGCAGCGTCAGCTTGACGCTGATTACCGAATCGAGGTCTTGCTTGGTGTATTTGTCCATGCCGTTTTCCGTTATTCGAGTAGATCGGTGGCCAGCTCA
>NZ_ATDK01000093.1 GCF_000444135.1 Pseudomonas avellanae BPIC 631 | reverse complement strand
TTTTCGAAATAAGTTACCCATAACCTGCAAGCTAAGCTATTGATAAGATTTGAATTTTCCGTTAGTTGGTGGCTGATTTTTTCGAAAACAGTACACTATTTGGTTATTTACGCCGTTTGGGCGCGGACTTGACTGTAGTCGAAGTCATGGCCGTTGTCTGCGTTGCAACAGGCGTGGACTTTACAGCCACCGTGCCCGGTGCCATCGCCAGAGGCCGCTTGGCTTCGATGAACGTCCTGCTCCAGTAGGCGTCATCGAGGCTGTCGATGCGTACACCGCCACTGCGACGGCTGCTGGAGTGAATGAACTGCTGATTACCGGCGTAGATCGCTGCATGGCTTACGCGGCCACGGCCGCGAGTACTGAAGAACAACACATCGCCACGCTGAAGGTTCTTGCGCGATACCAGCGGTGCGTCAACGTTGATCATTTCACGCGTGGAGCGTGGCAGGCTCATGCCGGCCTCTTCACGAAACAGATAACCAATGAAACCGCTGCAATCGAAGCCCGACGAGGTCGAGGTGCCGCCGAACTTGTAGCGCGTGCCGATCAGCGCCTTGCCGCGCTCGAGGATGCTGTCGGCCAGAACCGGCAGTTTGTAGGATGTGTTGTCTGCGAACTGGTTCAGTTCGTCTTCGGTCGCCAGCTCGTCCTGCAGGACTGCTGCATCGGCACGGCGCGCTGCGGACTGTGCAGTGACGGTGTTCTGATAACGGGGAACCGGCTGAGCCTGCTCGTGCTGTGCAACCGGCATATTGGCCGAGCAACCGAACAGGAAGGTAACGAGTGCGAGTGGCACGAGAGGTGCTAAGCGAACAACTGGCATGGGCACAACCGCGGCTGACTAGTTAAGATGGCGAGACTATGCCTTTTATGAAAGCGATTTGCAAATTCAATCGAACTAGATGTGACTTATGAGTTCCGCCATGACATGTGCTGCCCGGCACTGCAAAAAGACGTCCATCTGCGCGCTGTGATCGGTTGGCTGCGGATTGATTTCTGCGGTGAAGCCCCCGGAAACTCTGGCGCGAATGACCGGCTCGTGAATGTAGGGGAAGCTTGCCGTGGTGCCGATACTCAGCACAGCGTCATAGCCTACAGCCAGTTGTTCATACAGTGTTTCCAGCGCCCTTTCCGGGAGCATTTCCTGAAAAAGAACGACGGGCGGTCGCAGAATGCCACCACAGAGTCGGCATAACGGCGGCAGTGGACGCTGCAAATGCTCACTCAACTGAAGGTCTTGTGCGGCACACGACTGGCAAAACAGCGGCGAGAGTTGCCCGTGAATTTCGATCAGACGCTCAGGCGGGCTGCCGGCAGCGCGATGATAGCCATCGACGTTTTGAGTCAGCACCCAGCACTCGGGCTTGATACGTTGTAACTGGGCGATGGCGTAATGCGCAACATTGGGCTCACCGCCCAGGCAGGCCTTGCCCAGCTCGGCGATGTATTTCCAGCACAGTTCGGGGTCACGGCGCAGCATAGGGCCTGACAGGGCCATTTCGATGGGCAGCCCGTCATCGGTCTCGCCGTTGTAGAGCCCGCCCACACCGCGATAGGTCGGTAGACCGGAATCCGCCGACAGACCCGCACCGGTGATGACCAGAATGCGCTTCGCATGGCGTAACGCGGCTGCGGTTTGCAACACCAGCGCCCGATCTACCACCCAAGCGTCTCTTTAAGGAAGGGGATGGTCAGCTTGCGTTTTTCCTGCAATGACGCCTGATCGAGGCGCTCAAGCAGCTCGAACAGGGCACTCATGCTGCGCGTACCACGGGTCAGGATGAAATGGCCGACATCATCGGTCAGGTGCAGACCGCGCCGCGAAGCGCGCAGTTGCAGGGCGCGCAGTTTGTCTTCATCAGACAGCCCGCGCATCTGGAACACCAGCGCCATGGTCAGGCGGGATTTGAGATCGGGAAGTTTGACCGGCAATTCGCGTGGCGACTTGGACGCTGCAATCAGCAGACGACGGCCGCTGTCACGCAAACGGTTGAACAGGTGAAACAGGGCTTCTTCCCATTCCGGCTTGCCGACGATCGCTTGCAGGTCATCCAGGCACACCAGCTCGTACTGCTCCAGATGGTCGAACAGCTCGATGCCTTCATCGATGACTTCGGCGAGCGGCAGATAGACCGCAGGTTCGCCCAGTTGCTCGAAACGCAGGCACGCAGCCTGCAGCAGGTGCGTGCGCCCTACTCCATCCTTGCCCCACAGATAAATGAGGCTTTCCGTCCATCCGGCGTCGGCTTCGCACAGCCGCTCGACATAGCCGAGTGCAGCGGCATTGGCGCCTGGATAGTAATTGACGAAGGTGGCGTCATCACGCAGACGCACACTCAAGGGCAGCTGAATCGGTTTCATGCTGGCTAACGGCTCATGCAAACCGTCAAGGGCCTCTGTGTAAAGAACGCAAAGTTTATACCCGTGAGGCGGGTCGCACAATGCGACAGACCTCAAGCAAAATCAAAGGTTTGCGTCAGGGTGGCGAAAGCGGGAACACAGGAAGGAGGTTTTGCGCAGTGAAATCGCTGTATCAACAGGCCTCTTCGCAACGCTGCGAAAAGGCCTGTTTCGATTTTACAGGCAGGGCTACAGATCAGGATCTTCCGCACCGGCATAGACTTCGGAGCTTTTATAGACGTCGTGCATATGGCGCACCAGCACCATGATGACCGCCGCAACCGGCAGCGCCAGCAGGATGCCGGTGAAACCGAACAGCTCGCCACCCGCCAGAATCGCGAAAATGACCGCGACCGGGTGCAGACCGATACGATCGCCCACCAGCAAGGGCGTGAGCACCATGCCTTCGAGGGCCTGACCGATCATGAACACGGCGACAATGCCCATCATCGGGTACAAATCACCACCAAACTGAAACAGCCCGGCAACCAGCGCCGAGCCGATGCCGATCACAAAGCCCATATAAGGCACGATGGCCGCCAGACCGGCGATCACCCCGATCAACAGGCCCAGCTCAAGACCGACCAGCATCAGGCCGGCAGCGTAGATCACCCCCAGACCGACCATGACCAGCAACTGGCCGCGAATGAATGCGCCCAATACTTCGTGGCACTCGCCCGCCAGTTTGACGATCTGGCTTTCGCGCTGGCGTGGCAGCAGGCCACGCACCTTGCCCATCATCAGGTCCCAGTCACGCAACAGGTAGAAACACACCACCGGGATCAACACCAGATTGGTCAGCCAGCCGATCAGCGCCAGGCCGGAAGCCGTGGCCTGGGACAGCACGATGGACACGATATCCCCGGCCTGGCCCATGTGCTCGGAAATGGCTGCTTTTATCTTGTCGAACTTCCAGAAGCCATCGGCCAGACCGAACTTGGCCTGCACCCACGGCATGGCCGAGTGCTGCAACCAGTCAAGGATCTGCGGAGCGAGTTCGTAGAGACGAAACAGCTGTTTGGCCAGCATCGGCACCAGCACCAGCAGCAACGTCATTAATACCAGGGTAAACAGGCCAAACACCGCCACCACACTTAACGTTCTGGACAGCCCGGCACGCTCCAGACGATCCACCAGCGGATCACCCATGTACGCCAGCAGCAACGCCACCAGAAAAGGGGTGAGGATTGTGTGCAGCAGCACCACGAATGCGATCAGCAAGGCCAGGCCGCCAATCCAGAACCAACGCCGCGTATCAGTCATCAACATCCCTCTACCCAATGGAAAAGCGTTCTTGCCGGGTTACCAGCGGAAATACAGTTGTGGCGCAGACGCCGGGACAATCATCGGTGCAGGGGCCGGTACAGAAGCGGCGCCGGCAGCGGGTGCAACCGGTGCAGCGGCATCGACCGGCGCAGCAGCGGCCGCCATTGCTTCACTGGCGGGCACTTCCTGCAGTTTGGCCAGCGACAACTGCGAGCGTAGCTGATCGGCACTGCCACTGACGTCAAACACCACTTTATCGCCCTCGACAGAGCTCAGACGCACGCCGAACGGATCAAGTAACTGAAGCAGTTGTGCGTAACGCTCAAGCGTCACGCCCTGCACCTGCACCAGCAGGCCGGTCGATGCGCCGGGCTTGGCGACAAAACGCGGCGCCAGACGCTGGCTCACCGACAACAGCACCGCGTCGGCCAACGCTTCGGAGGTTGCACCGGTTGCAGTGCCCTGCTCGCGCTGCTCGCCCAGCCACAAACGCCATTTGCCTTGCCATTGCCCGGCGCCTTCTTTGGCGTGCACGGCGAGTATCGCGTCGGCGCCGTAACGCTCTGAAGCCTCTTTGAGCGGTGCCGGGTCAGTGCCTTCCAAGGTTTTTGCATCGCCCACGCCCTGCTCGCTCAAGTCAGCCAAGGGCAGGCGCAGCGGCAAACCACGGTGCTGCGCGGCACGGCGCAACGGTTCGGCCGCCGCCTGCCCGTCGCCGACCAGATTGGCGCCTTCGACCGAGTCGTTCAGCCACCAGCCGAGAATCGACGGGCGATTACTGCCCCAGATCGACAGGCCAGCATCGCGCAAGGCACGGTCGGTGGTTGCCGGGTCGAAATCGACCAACAGGGTTTCCGGCGGACCGGCCTCGTAGCCGTACTGGCTGATGATCTGCTGCGGGTCTTTGCGCAAGGCGGCAATTGCTGAACCCTGCGCAGCCTTGGCGTCGCCGGTCAGGCGCAGCACCAGCGTGTCAACGGCGGCCTGGGTGGCGCGCGTACGCTCGTCGGGCGACTGGCCGCTGACGGGTTCGCGGACCTGATAAAGGTTGGTGACTGTTTCGGCAAGGCCTGGAAGGCTGACCAAGGAGAGGCAGCCGGCTAGAAGAATTCTGGAAAAACGCATGGACAGTTCCCGAACGGAAAAAAGTGAAAAACAAGCAGTATCAGGAGGCGTACACGTCTGGGACAGCCGTGAACCGCCATTCATTCAATTTGCGCATAAAGTACACCTTAAACGCCGAAGGCCGAACTGATCCGGGTTTTATTTGGCGCAACAGCGCCCTACCGTCGGCGCAAGGATGGCCCCTGGGGAGCAAGCCTGATAAAATCGCGCGCCTTCGCAGACCGGCAATCGCAACGACCCCACATTACCATCGCATGACAGCGCGGTGCTGAACGGGTCCCAACGCAGCGGTCGATACCTCCGAATCCCCCCTAAAGGCCTGGATTTTCTATGAGCAAGCAACCCTCCCTGAGCTATAAAGACGCCGGTGTAGACATCGACGCCGGTGAAGCATTGGTCGAACGCATCAAGAGCGTCGCCAAGCGCACCAAGCGTCCGGAAGTCATGGGCGGCCTGGGAGGCTTCGGCGCCCTTTGCGAAATCCCGGCTGGCTACAAGCAACCGGTTCTGGTTTCCGGTACCGACGGCGTAGGCACCAAGCTGCGTCTGGCGCTGAACCTGAACAAGCACGACACCATCGGCATCGACCTGGTCGCCATGTGCGTCAACGACCTGGTGGTCTGCGGCGCAGAGCCGCTGTTCTTCCTTGACTACTACGCCACCGGCAAACTCAACGTCGACACCGCCGCTCAAGCCGTCACCGGTATCGGCGCTGGCTGTGAACTGGCAGGCTGCTCGCTGGTGGGCGGCGAAACCGCTGAAATGCCGGGCATGTACGAAGGCGAAGACTACGACCTGGCCGGCTTCTGCGTCGGTGTTGTAGAGAAAGCCGAGATCATCGACGGTTCCAAAGTGGCCGCCGGTGACGCGCTGCTGGCCCTGCCATCGTCCGGCCCGCACTCCAACGGTTACTCGCTGATCCGCAAGATCATCGAAGTGGCCGGTGCCGATATCGAAAACATCCAGCTGGACGGCAAACCGCTGACCGAGCTGCTGATGGCGCCGACCCGCATCTACGTCAAGCCGCTGCTCAAGCTGATCAAGGAAACCGGCGCGGTCAAGGCCATGGCGCACATCACCGGTGGCGGCCTGCTCGACAACATCCCGCGTGTGCTGCCGGAAGGCGCTCAGGCCGTGGTCGATGTTGCCAGCTGGCAGCGCCCGGCGGTCTTCGACTGGTTGCAGCAGCAGGGCAACGTTGAAGAAAACGAAATGCACCGCGTGCTCAACTGCGGCGTCGGCATGGTCATCTGCGTGGCACAAGAGCACGTTGACGCCGCCTTGAACGTCCTGCGTGAAGCCGGCGAGCAGCCATGGGTGATCGGCCAGATCGCTACCGCCGCTGAAGGTGCAGCGCAAGTCGAGCTGAAAAACCTCAAGGCGCATTGATGTCTGCCACCTGCGATGTCGTGGTGCTGCTCTCTGGCACCGGCGGCAACCTGCAAGCGATGATCGACAGTTTCAAGGACGGGGCCAGCCCCGTCCGCATTCGCGCGGTGATTTCCAACCGTGAAGATGCGTTCGGTCTGCAACGCGCCCGAGACGCAGGCATCGAAGCCTGCGTGCTGGCTCACACCGCCTACGACGGCCGCGAGGCCTTCGACGCAGCACTGATCGAACTGATCGACACCTTCCAGCCGCACCTGGTGGTGCTGGCCGGATTCATGCGCATTCTCAGCGCAGGGTTCGTGCGCCACTATCAGGGTCGCCTGCTCAATATCCACCCTTCCCTGCTGCCGCACTACAAAGGTCTGCACACGCACAAGCGCGTGCTGGAGGCCGGCGACGCCGAACATGGTTGCAGCGTGCACTTCGTCACTGAGGAACTCGATGGCGGCCCACTGGTCGTACAGGCAGTTATTTCGGTACAGTTGCACGACACGCCCGCCGCGCTCGCGCAACGGGTCCATGTTCAGGAGCACCGTATTTACCCACTGGCCATTCGCTGGTTTGCCGAAGGCCGGTTGAGCCTCGGTGAACACGGTGCCTTACTGGATAGCCAGTTACTCCCGGCCAGCGGCCATCTGATTCGACATTAGGAGATATTATGCGTCGCGCTCTGCTCTTCGCTTTCGCTCTGCTCGCCTTGCCTGCCGTACAGGCCGCAGACCTTCAACCCTTCTCCGCCAGCTACACCGCCGACTGGAAACAGCTGCCCATGAGCGGCACGGCTGAACGCAGCCTGCAAGCCGGGGCCAACGGCATCTGGACCCTGAACTTCAAGGCCTCGATGATGATTGCCAGCCTGACTGAAGTCAGCACGCTGAAAGTCGACAAGGAAACCCTGCTGCCACAGACCTACAGCTTCGAACGCAGCGGCCTGGGCAAATCCAAGAAGGTTGACCTGGCGTTCGACTGGAACACCAAGTTCGTCACCGGCACCGACCGCGGCGACGCGATCAAGCTGCCGCTCAACCCTGGCATCCTCGACAAGTCCACTTACCAGTTGGCGTTGCAACATGACGTCGCTGCGGGTAAGAAGAGCATGAGCTATCAGGTGGTCGACGGTGACGAGGTAGACACCTACGACTTCCGCGTACTGGGTTCGGAGAAAGTCACCACCAAGACCGGCCAGGTTGATGCGATCAAGGTCGAGCGCGTGCGTGACCCGACGCAAAGCAAGCGCACCACCGTGCTGTGGTTCGCCAAGGACTGGGATTACCTGCTGGTGCGTCTGCAACAGGTCGAAACCGACGGCAAGGAATACAACATCGTGCTGCTCGACGGCACCGTCAACGGCAAGGCCGTCAAAGGCAGCTGATCGCCCTGACCGCCCGCGCCACAGAGCCCCGCTTTTCAGCGGGGCTTTTTATTGGCTGCAAGCAAGAGGACGCAGAGCGTCCAGAACGGCATGCGACGCGGAGCGCCGCACGATAGTGGTCGTTAGATTATCGTTCCCTACGCTCCAGCGTGGGAATGCAGTCGCGACGCTCTGCGTCGCCAAAGAGGACGCGGAGCGTTCAGAACGGCATGCGACGCGGAGCGCCGCACGATAGTGGTCGTTAAGATTATCGTTCCCTACGCTCCAGCGTGGGAATGCAGTCGCGACGCTCTGCGTCGCCAAAGAGGACGCGGAGCGTCGCACGATAGTGGTCGTTAAGATTATCGTTCCCTACGCTCCAGCGTGGGAAGGCCGTTCTTGACGCTCTGCGTCATCTTTCTGCACCGCTCAAGGCACATGAAAAATCCTTCACTTTGCCGCTACCATGCTGCAGGCCTCGCCATACAAGGGTTATAGGCGAACGATCATTTTTTGATCAGCCGGGACCCTGAACAGGCTATTTACTTAGGCAGCTAACAAATTCTATAAAAGAGTCCTGCGACACATCGCCGCAGTATCCAGAGGCCTAATCATCAAGGCCATCAAAGTCAGGAGCTTACTACTATGACTGTCAGAGTTACTGAACGGGACGACGCCCACCTCTCTCACGAAGCCGTAGCCGACGGCATCCAGATCTGGGACGTGCATCAACAGGACCAACTCGTAGGCATGTTCCATATCGAGTCGGATGCGCTTCGCTACAAGGAAGAGCTGGAAGCACTGGAAAGCCAGGGCAACCACTGAGCACCATCCCTGAACCGAACCAGAAATCCCAGAACAAGAAACGACAAAACCCGCTGAATGCGGGTTTTGTGTTTTTGAACGCAGCAACAGGTCAGCGAATTACCACATCAGATCGTCTGGCACCTGATACGCGGCATACGGATCATCAGCATCCGGGGCTTCGGTAGGCGTGTTGAGCAGCACAACACGGCGCGGGTCGCGCTCCTGGATCTTCAGTGCTGCTTCACGCGGGATGATCTCGTAACCGCCGCCATGATGGACGATTGCCAGCGAGCCGCTGCTGAGCTTGTTGCGCACCAGCGCATTGACCGAGATGCGCTTGACCTTCTTGTCGTCAACGAAGTTGTAGTAGTCCTCGGTGATCAGCTTGGGCAGGCGCGACACCTCGATCAGTTGCTTGACCTGCGCGGTACGGGCCTTTTGCTCGACCTTTTCCTGCTGTTGCCGGTTCAGCTCCTGATCGCGTTTGATCTTCTCGGCCTGTGCTTCCTGGGCCGCACGCTTTTGCGAGTCGTCGGCCTGAGCCTGCCCCTTGTGCACCAGACGCTGCTCTTTCTGCTTTTCTTTGCCGACCTGTTTGGCCTGCTTTTGGTTGACCAGACCTGCCTTGAGCAACTGGTCGCGAAGGGAAAGGCTCATTGTCTACTCACTTATGCCGTTACCGCACCCTCAGCCGCAGCCGGGCGTGCTCTTTTCCTGACGTTTGGCTTCGCCCCACAACGCGTCCATTTCTTCGAGCGTGCACTCTTCGATGGGACGCTGGAGGTGGCGCAAGGCCTGTTCAATGAATCGGAAGCGTCTGTCGAATTTGCTATTGGCCGAGCGTAACGCAGTTTCCGGGTCAACTTTAAGGTGCCGGGCCAGATTCACCACGCTGAACAGCAGATCACCGACTTCCTCGGCAATGCCATCGGCATCATTGTCGGCCATGGCCTCAAGAATTTCATCGAGTTCTTCGCGCACCTTGTCGATGACCGGCAACGCCGCGGGCCAGTCAAAGCCCACCTGCGAGGCACGCTTCTGCAGTTTGCTGGCCCGGCTCAGCGCGGGCAAGGCAGCCGGCACGTCGTCAAGCAGCGACAACTGCTCGGGCACGCCAGACTTTTCAGCGCGTTCCTCAGCCTTGATCTCGTCCCAGCGAAGATTGACCTGCTCGTCGGTCAAACGCGGCGTTTCCGGCGGCGCGTACAGCTCGCCGGTCGGGAACACATGCGGATGACGACGCAGCAGCTTGCGGGTAATGCCGTCCACCACGCCATCGAACTCGAAGCGCCCTTCTTCCTTGGCCAACTGCGCGTAGAAGACCACCTGAAACAGCAGGTCACCCAGCTCACCCTTCAGATGATCAAGATCGCCCTGCTCGATGGCATCCGCCACTTCATAGGCTTCTTCCAGCGTATGCGGCACGATGCTGGCGTACGTCTGCTTCAAATCCCACGGGCACCCGAACTGCGGATCGCGCAGCCGGGCCATGAGGTGCAGCAGGTCTTGAACTGTGTACATGGGGCTTCCTTCGGTCGCAGCGGTTAGCTGTCAGTTGCAAGCTCCAAGCAAAAGCAAAAGCAAAAGCAAATTGCGTTGGCTTCTCGCTTGCAGCTTGCAGCTAAAAACTTGCAGCTGCCTCTCTCAAGGCGTCCTGTTTCGGCGTGTTTCAATGATGTTCGGCAACTGGGATATCCGCCCCAGCAACCGGCCCAGCGCGTCCAGACCCGGAATCTCGATGGTCAGGGACATCAGCGCGGTGTTGTCTTCCTTGTTCGAGCGGGTGTTGACCGCCAGTACGTTGATGCGCTCGTTGAGCAGCACCTGGGTGACGTCACGCAGCAGGCCGGAACGGTCGTAGGCGCGGATGATGATGTCCACCGGGTAGGTGAGCACCGGTACCGGGCCCCAGCTGACCTGGATGATGCGCTCGGGCTCGCGACCGCCCAGTTGCAGCACCGAGGCGCAATCCTGACGGTGAATGCTGACGCCACGGCCCTGCGTGATGTACCCGACAATCGCGTCGCCCGGCAGCGGCTGGCAGCAGCCGGCCATTTGCGTCATCAGGTTGCCGACGCCCTGAATCTGGATATCGCCGCGCTTGCCAGGCTTGTAGCCAGTAGCCTTGCGCGGGATCAGTTCCAGTTGTTCATTGACCCGATCCGGCTCGACCTGCTGTTGCGCCAGGTTGACCAGTTGCGCCAGGCGCAGATCCCCCGCGCCCAGTGCGGCAAACATATCGTCGGCGGTCTTGTGATTGGCTTTGTCTGCCAGCTTGTCGAAATCGACCTGCGGCAACGCCAGACGTGCCAGTTCACGTTCGATCAGGGTTTTACCGGCCGCGACGTTCTGGTCACGGGCCTGCAATTTGAACCAGTGAACAATCTTCGCCCGCGCCCGGGACGTGGTGATGTAGCCCAGGTTGGAGTTCAGCCAGTCGCGGCTCGGCGTGCCGTGCTTGCTGGTGATGATCTCGACCTGCTCGCCGGTTTGCAGGCTGTAGTTGAGCGGCACGATACGGCCGTTGATCTTCGCACCACGGCAGTTATGGCCGATCTCGGTGTGCACCCGATAGGCGAAGTCCAGCGGCGTCGCGTTCTTGGGCAGGTCGATAGCGTGGCCGTCGGGGGTGAAGACATAGACACGATCCGGCTCGATATCGACCCGCAACTGCTCGGCCAGACCACCGATGTCACCCAGCTCTTCATGCCATTCAAGGACCTGACGCAGCCAGGAAATCTTCTCTTCGTAATGATTGGAGCCGGATTTGACGTCGGTGCCTTTGTAGCGCCAGTGCGCGCAAACGCCCAGTTCGGCCTCTTCGTGCATGGCATGGGTGCGGATCTGCACTTCCAGCACCTTGCCTTCCGGCCCGATGACGGCGGTGTGCAGCGAGCGGTAGCCGTTTTCCTTGGGGTTGGCGATATAGTCGTCGAACTCCTTGGGAATATGCCGCCACAGCGTGTGCACGATACCCAGCGCGGTGTAACAGTCGCGCATTTCCGGGACCAGCACGCGCAATGCGCGCACGTCGTAGATCTGGCTGAACGCCAGGCCCTTGCGCTGCATTTTGCGCCAGATGGAATAGATGTGCTTGGCACGGCCGCTGATGTCCGCCGTCACGCCGGTGGCTTGCAGCTCGTTGTCGAGCTGGGACATGACGTCGCTGATGAAGCGCTCGCGATCAAGCCTGCGCTCGTGCAGCAGCTTGGCGATCTGCTTGTATTGATCGGGCTCCAGGTAGCGGAAAGACAGGTCTTCCAGCTCCCATTTGATATGGCCGATGCCCAGACGGTGGGCCAGCGGCGCATAGATGTCGAAGACCTCGCGGGCCACGCGGTTGCGCTTTTCGTCGTCGGCGTTCTTCACCGCACGGATCGCACAGGTGCGCTCGGCCAGCTTGATCAGCGCAACGCGCACGTCATCGACCATCGCCACGAGCATCTTGCGCAGGTTTTCGACCTGCGCCTGACTGCCCAGCACCAGCGATTGTCGCGGGCTGAGGCTGGCGCTGATCGCCGCCATGCGCAGCACGCCGTCGATCAGCTTGGCGACCGTGGCACCAAAGCGCTGCTCGACGTCCGGCAACGGAATCACGCCTTCGCGCACGCCACGGTACATGACCGCCGCAACCAGCGAATCCTGATCCAGCTTGAGGTCAGCGAGGATCTCCGCGATTTCCAGACCGGTCTGGAAACTGGAGGTGCCTTCTGCCCAATGATTCTTGTGAGCCTTGTCATTCTGCTCGGCTTGCCGGGCAAATTCACAGGCCTGTTTCATGACTTCCCGGTCCAGGACCAGGTCGACGCTGACAATATGATCGAGCCATGCGTCGAGATTGATACTGCCGTCTGTGTTTATCGGCTGGTTCGCTCTCACCTGTACCATGCTGCTTACCTTCCCTACGGCGCGATGAATAGCGCCATCAGTCGCCAGCCTTCTGAGCGAATGCCACTTGCCGGGCAAGCAAGGACCGGCATTCGCGGGCCAGTCGGATTAAATGAGGTCCCTGTCAGCAGCTAAACTCTATCCAATGAAGGCTGCTCACTTACTCACTTCAAATAAAGCCATCGCCTCGACATGCGCCGTTTGTGGAAACATATCAAGAATTCCGGCACGTTTTAATCGGTAGCCCTGCTTAACCAGTTCGACCGTGTCACGAGCCAAAGTTGCCGGGTTGCATGAAACATAAAGCAACCGTTGAGCGCCTGTTTTTCTGATCTGGCGCACCACTTCAAAGGCTCCGTCACGCGGTGGGTCCAAGAGTACCGCAGAAAACCCCTCTGCCGCCCAGTCGGCGTGTGTCAGCGGCTGGGAAAGATCCGCCTGAAAAAACCGCACATTGTGCAGATCATTACTCATTGCGTTGACCGCTGCACGCTCGACCATGGTCGCAACACCTTCCACCGCCACCACCTCTTTTGCCAGACTCGCCAGCGGCAGGGCGAAGTTGCCCAAGCCGCAAAACAGGTCCATCACTCGTTCATCAGCCGCAGGTGCCAGCCAGTGCAGCGCCTGCTCGATCATCGCGGTATTGACCGCCGCGTTGACCTGAATGAAATCACCCGGTCGCCATGCCAGTTGCAGGTTCCACGGTTCAAGCCGGTAACCCAGCGTATCGCCAGGGCTGGCCGGTTGTGGCTCACCTTCGCCGTGCAGCCAGAGCTGCGCGCCATGTGTCGCACAAAAGGCCTGCAGCGTTGCCAGATCGGCCTCGGCCAAGGGCGCGGTGTGACGCAGCAACACCGCAGTGGAAGAGCCGCTGAACAGCTCGACGTGACCCAGCACTTGCGGTTTGCTGAAGCTTTTGAGCATGGCCGGCAACTGACTCATGATCGGTTGCAAGGCCTGTACCAGCACCGGACACTCTTCGATACTGATGATGTCCTGGCTGGCCGCCGCACGAAAGCCCACGTCCAGCCGTTTGGCCTTGGCATCCCAGCGCACCGCGACCCGTGCGCGCCTGCGGTAGGCCAGTTCGGCGCCGCTCAACGGCGCGGCCCATTCATCCGGCACCACGTTCGCCACACGCAACAACTGCTCGGCGAGCATGCGCTGTTTCAGGGCAAGCTGTTCTTCATGGGGCACATGCTGAACGCTGCATCCGCCACAACGGCCAAAATAGTCACAGGCCGGGGCGCGTCGCAGGTCGCTGGCGACAAACACCCGCTCGGTGCGCGCTTCGACCACCTTGCCCCGCGCATTGAGCACCCGCGCCTCGACCTCTTCACCGGCCAGACTGCCCGCGACAAACCAGGTCTTGCCCTCCAGAAACGCAATGCCGCGACCGTCATCGGACAGCCGTTCGATGCTCAGGCGCTGCTTTTTACCGGCAGGAATCTGCACGCTCTTGACGCCGCCCGTGGGCTGAAAGCGCAGGCCTCTTTCATGCTTGGCCATCAGTTGGGCATGTCGTAGATACCGGTCGACAGGTAGCGGTCGCCTCGGTCACAGATGATTGCCACAATGGTGGCGTTTTCGACTTCGCGAGCAATACGCAGCGCACCGGCCACCGAACCGCCGGACGAAACGCCGCAGAAAATGCCCTCTTCGCGAGCCAGCCTGCGCATGGTTTCTTCGGCCTCGGTCTGACCCATGTCGATGATGCGATCGACGCGATCCGACTGATAGATTTTCGGCAGGTACTCATAAGGCCAGCGGCGAATACCCGGGATCGACGCGCCTTCCATCGGTTGCAGACCGACGATCTGCACGTCAGGGTTCTGCTCCTTGAGGTAGCGCGAAGTGCCCATGATGGTGCCGGTGGTGCCCATCGAACTGACGAAGTGGGTAACGGTGCCCGCCGTTTGCTGCCAGATTTCCGGGCCGGTGGACGTGTAATGCGCCTCGGGATTGTCGCCGTTGGCAAACTGATCGAGCACTTTGCCGCGACCCTCTGCCTGCATGCGATCAGCCAGATCACGCGCGCCTTCCATGCCTTCGTCCTTGCTGACCAGAATCAGCTCGGCACCATAGGCGGTCATTGCCGCCTTGCGTTCGGCACTGGAGTTGTCCGGCATGATCAGAATCATGCGGTAACCCTTGATCGCCGCCGCCATGGCCAGCGCAATGCCGGTGTTGCCGGAGGTGGCTTCGATCAGCGTGTCGCCGGGGACGATCTGGCCGCGCAGCTCGGCACGGGTGATCATCGACAGCGCCGGGCGGTCTTTTACCGAACCAGCAGGGTTGTTACCTTCCAGTTTCAACAGGATGGTATTGCTGGTAGTGCCCATCATGCGTTGCAGACGCACAAGCGGGGTGTTGCCGACGCAATCGGCGATGGTTTGATACTGCAGGGTCATGGCGTATTCGCGGTCCAGTCTGCGGGGGCGCCTATCATAACGGCAAACGCTCAAAGCCCATATCACGCAAAGTGCGGTCGTTATTCCTAAAAGGCATAACTCTGGATTGGCGAGCGCGTTCGTCGGCCATTTTCCTGTGCTGGCTTGTCACGGTGCGCAGAGTAATGTGCCCACACTGACGTTAAATGGCTAAACTCGTGCCCTTGTGCCGATACAGCCGGGCAGCCATTGCCTGATATCGACGGATTGATACCTGTTGCTGGAGAAAAAGCGTGCTGACCAAGCTGGGTATAAAAGGCCGTGTGCTGCTACTGACGATTCTGCCTGCCAGCCTGATGGCCGCGACGCTGGGTGGCTATTTCACCTGGATGCAGTTGAGCGAACTGCAAAGCCAGTTGCTGCTGCGGGGTGAAATGATCGCTCAGGATCTGGCACCGCTATCGGCCAGTGCATTGGGGCGCAAGGACAAAGTGCTGTTGAGCCGCATCGCGACCCAGACACTGGAGCAGCCCGACGTGCGCGCCGTGTCGTTTCTGGATGTCGATCGCTCGCCACTGGCGCATGCCGGCCCGACGATGATCAGCCCCACCCCCATCGGCAACAGCTCGCAGTTGCTCAACTCGACAGGCACTGACGCCACGCGCTATCTGCTGCCGGTGTTCGGCAATCAACGCCACCTGACCAGCCCGATCATCCCCGCCGAAGCCGACACCCTGATGGGCTGGGTGGACGTGGAAATTTCCCACAACGGCACCTTGCTGCGCGGCTATCGAAGCCTGTTTGCCAGCCTGCTGCTTATTTTTACCGGGCTGGCCATTACCGCCGTCGTCGCCGTGCGCCTGAGCCGGACCATCAACGGTCCGATGAGCCAGATCAAGCAGGCGGTCTCGCAACTCAAGGACGGCAACCTCGAAACCCGCCTGCCGCCACTGGGCAGCCGCGAGCTGGACGAGCTGGCCTCGGGCATCAATCGCATGGCGGCCACCCTGCAGAATGCGCAGGAAGAACTGCAAATGAGCATCGACCAGGCCACCGAAGACGTTCGGCAGAACCTGGAAACCATCGAGATTCAGAACATCGAGCTGGACCTGGCGCGCAAGGAAGCGCTGGAAGCCAGCCGGATCAAGTCTGAATTTCTGGCCAACATGAGCCACGAGATCCGCACGCCGCTCAACGGCATTCTGGGCTTTACCCATTTGCTGCAGAAAAGCGAGCTGACGCCGCGCCAGTTCGACTATCTGGCGACCATCGAGAAATCTGCCGACAACCTGTTGAGCATCATCAACGAGATTCTCGACTTCTCGAAGATCGAGGCCGGCAAGCTGGTGCTCGACAACATTCCGTTCAACCTGCGCGATCTGTTGCAGGACACGTTGACCATTCTCGCACCGGCGGCGCATGCCAAACAGCTGGAGCTGGTCAGCCTGGTGTACCGCGACACGCCGCTGGCGCTGTCCGGCGACCCGCTGCGGTTGCGGCAGATTTTGACCAATCTGGTCAGCAACGCGATCAAGTTCACCCGCGAAGGCACCATCGTCGCCCGCGCCATGCTTGAAGATGAAACCGAAGAACACGCGCAATTGCGCATCAGCGTGCAGGACACCGGTATCGGCCTTTCCAGTCAGGATGTGCGGGCGTTGTTTCAGGCCTTCAGCCAGGCCGACAATTCGCTGTCGCGCCAGCCAGGCGGCACCGGTCTGGGGCTGGTGATTTCCAAACGGCTGATCGAGCAGATGGGCGGCGAAATCGGGGTCGACAGCACCCCCGGCGAGGGCTCGGAGTTCTGGATCAGCCTGAAACTGCCTAAAGCCCGCGAAGACAAGGAAGAATCGCTCAATCTGCCGCTGGAAGGGCTGCGCGCTGCCGTGCTTGAGCACCATGACCTCGCACGTCAGGCGCTGGAGCATCAACTGGAAGACTGCGGCCTGCACACCGTGGTGTTCAATAATCTGGAAAACCTGCTCAACGGCGTGACCGCCGCCCATCAAACCCCGTCGGCGATTGACCTGGCGGTGCTCGGCGTCACGACGCTGGAAATCTCCCCGGAACGCCTGCGTCAGCACATCTGGGATCTGGAAAACCTCAACTGCAAGGTGATGGTACTGTGCCCGACCACTGAATACGCGCTGTTTCAGTTGGCGGTCCACGACGTCTACACCCAGTTACAGGCCAAGCCTGCCTGTACCCGCAAACTGCAAAAAGCCCTGTCCGAACTGATCGCTCCACGCGCGATACGTGCCGACATCGCCCCGCCGCTGTCGAGCCGCGCACCGCGTGTGCTGTGCGTGGATGACAACCCGGCCAATCTGCTGCTGGTGCAGACTCTGCTTGAAGACATGGGCGCCGAAGTGATGGCAGTCGAAGGCGGCTATGCGGCGGTCAATGCGGTGCGACAGGAAGCGTTCGATCTGGTACTGATGGACGTGCAGATGCCGGGCATGGACGGGCGTCAGGCCGCCGAGGCGATCCGCGCCTGGGAAGCCGAGCGCGGCCAGAGTTCTCTGCCGATTGTGGCCCTGACGGCCCACGCGATGGCCAATGAAAAACGCTCGCTGCTGCAAAGCGGCATGGACGACTACCTGACCAAGCCGATCAGCGAGCGGCAACTGGCGCAGGTGGTGCTCAAGTGGTCGGGGCTGGCACTGCGCAACCCCGCGCCGGAACGCCAGAATGAATCGCTCGAAGCCCACGTCGGGCCGCTGGTGCTCGACCCTGAAGAAGGGCTGCGCCTGGCTGCTGGCAAAGCGGACCTCGCCGCCGACATGCTGGCCATGCTGCTCGCCTCACTGGACGCCGACCGCGAAGCCATCCGCGTGGCGCGTGCCAGCCAGGACGTACAGGCCCTGATCGAACGCATCCACCGCCTGCACGGGGCCACACGCTACTGCGGCGTCCCGCAACTGCGCACCGCCTGCCAACGTGCCGAAACCCTGCTCAAACAGGACGCGCCGCACACCGAAGACGCCCTTGATGACCTGGACAAAGCCATCGTGCGCCTGGAAACAGAGGCGCGGGTGACGGCGTGATGAAGCCTCTCGTTAGTCATACCCACGCGCCAGGAAACGATCGACGCGGGGCATGATAGGATGCGCGCAATTTTGGAGGACTCATGGCCGAACACGATTTTCGCTACAGCATGCTCAACCCGCAGCACACCCTGACCGAATGCCGGACGCTGGCACCTGGCCGCTATCAGGTCACCGGCAACGGCGGTTCGATCCATGACAACGACCAGTTGCTGGTGACCATCAAGGGCAGCAAAAGCCTGCACATGCGCCTGACGGTCGAGAAGGTCCGGCACCTGATCAATCCGCCCGGCCAGTGGATTGCAGTGGCCAAGGGCCCGGTATTCGACGAGCTGGCGATTCATCAGTGGCAAGTGCATTGCGACAGCTGCAACGCCGAATTGAATTTCGAGTTCATGGTAGAGAGCAAGCTGGGCGTGAAGGCGCAGAAACCTGCCGCCAATGCGCGTATTGCCGAGCTGGGCTGGAAAACCGATGGCGAGAAGCACCTCTGCAAGAAGTGCCAGGAGAAAGCGGCATGAAACAGTCTGCGCTCCTGAGCCTGATCGGCGGCGCGCTGCTGGCCGGTTGCACTGCTGACCCGCTGCCGATCCGCCAGGATCATGGCTACGTGATGGAATGGATCGGCGAACGCCCGCTGATCGACAACAGCCGCCTGACCATGACCCTGGGCGCCGATGGCCGCGCGTATGGCAATGCCGGCTGCAACCACTGGTTCGCGCCTTACACCCTGAACGACCACACCATCAGCTTCGGCGCCGTGGGCAAGACCCGCAAAATGTGCGCACCGGCACTGATGGAACAGGAACAACGCTTCATCAAAGCCATCAGCAGCGTGCAACGCTGGGATATCTCGCCCATCGAGCAACTGCGCCTGTGGCCAGCCCAAGGCAAACCGCTGCGCTTCTGGCTGGAAGACAGCTGACGGTGCCCCGGGCTCCTGCCTCTGACTATCGTGCGACGCCGAGCGTCGCAACCCGCATTCCCATGCTGGAGCGTAGGGAACGATAATCCCAATCATCGTGCGACGCTCCGCGTCGCATGCCGTTCTGGACGCTCCGCGTCCTCTTGCGACGCAGAGCGTCGCGACCCGCATTCCCACGCTGGAGCGTAGGGAACGATAATCCCAACTATCGATCACCCCTCCCCGCGCAATACCTTGAGCTTCTGGATCACGGTCGCGGCCGATTGTTCGCCGAGCAATTGCTCACGCATCTTGCCCTTGTCATCGATGATATAGGTCACCGGCAGCGCTTCCGACGGCGGCAGGCTGTATTGCTCGGCCGGGTCCTGAGCCAGCACGGTGAACTTGATGCCCAGTGCATTGGCGGCATTTTTAAGCTCGTCGCCCTGCAGGTTGTCGAAGTTGACACCCAACACCGTCACCTTTTTGTCCTTGAGCTGCTCGGACAACGCATTGAATTCCGGCACCTCGGTACGGCAAGGGCCGCACCATTCGGCCCAGTAGTTCACCACCAGCCAATGGCCCTTGATTCGCTCACTGGCAACCTTCTGGCCATTCTGGTCTGTGCCCAGGTCTACGCCACATCCGCTGAGCAGCAAGCTGCCGAAAAGTATCACTGCCGCCGTTAATCGCCTTGCCATTTGCTTGTTTCCTCGCCCCGTTCAGCCTGCAATTACTTATACCCAAGCCACTGCTATTGACCATCCGATATGTCGGACAGTGCCATCGCTGGTTAGAATACGCGCCACCCCCCACAAGATGCGACTGCAAATGACCGATCTGACGCTGTATCACAACCCGCGCTGCACCAAATCCCGCGGCGCGCTGGAACTGCTTCAGGCCCGCGGCCTGACGCCCGACATCATTCTGTATCTGGAAACCCCGCCGGATGCCGCCACACTGCACGACCTGCTCGGCAAATTGGGTATCAGCGCCCGGCAATTGCTGCGCACTGGCGAAGACGATTACAAACAGCTCAACCTGGCCGACCCGAGCCTCAGCGACGAGCAACTGGTCGCCGCCATGGCCGCGCACCCGAAACTGATCGAACGGCCGATTCTGGTCGCAGGCAACAAGGCTGTGATTGGCCGCCCACCCGAGAACATTCTGGAGCTGCTGCCGTGAGCACACCTTATATTCTGGTTCTGTATTACAGCCGTAATGGCTCCACCAGCGAAATGGCCCGGCAGATCGCCCGCGGTATCGAGCTGGGCGGCATGGAAGCGCGACTGCGCACCGTGCCCGCCGTTTCTGCCGACCACGAAGCGAGCGCCCCGGAGATCCCGGAAAACGGCGCGCTGTACGCAAGCCTGGATGACCTGAAAAACTGTTCCGGCCTGGCACTCGGCAGCCCGACCCGTTTCGGCAACATGGCCGCGCCGCTGAAATACTTTCTGGACGGCACCAGCAACCTGTGGCTGACCGGCGCACTGGTCGGCAAACCGGCGGGCGTATTCACTTCCACCGCCAGCCTGCACGGTGGCCAGGAAACCACACTGATGTCGATGCTGCTGCCGCTGCTGCACCACGGCATGCTGATCATGGGCCTGCCGTACAGCGAATCGGCACTGCTGGAAACCGCTGGCGGCGGCACCCCCTATGGCGCCAGCCACCACGCCGGGGCCGACGGCAAACGCGCGCTGGACCGTCACGAAACCGACCTGTGCCGCGCGCTGGGCCAGCGTCTGGCGAAAACCGCGTTGCGCCTGGACGCACCGCGTAGCTGAACGACCCGCCCCCGAGCGTTCGGTTAAATCGCAAACTTGCAGCGCAAGGATCGGTCTGAATCCTTGCCCTGCCTGTTTAATTCTCTGGAGAACCGATGCACGACTACAAATGGCTGAACGAGTATTGCCTGAATCGATTCGGCTCCGCCAAAGCTCTGGAAGCCCACCTGCCCTCGCCGAAGACTGCGAAACAACTGCAAGCCATCAGCGCCGACCGTTACCTGTCGACCATGGCCCTGCGCGTGTTTCGTGCGGGCCTGAAACACAGCCTGGTAGACTCCAAATGGCCAGCGTTTGAAGAAGTGTTCTATCGCTTCGACCCGGAAAAAGTCGTGCTGATGGGCGCTGACCATCTGGAACGCCTGATGCAGGACGCACGCATCATTCGTCACCTGGGCAAGCTCAAGAGCGTGCCGCGCAATGCGCAGCTGATTCTGGACATAGAGCAGGAACACGGCAGTTTCGGCACATTCATCGCGCAGTGGCCAGTCGATAACATCACCGGGCTGTGGCAGTACCTCGCCAAGCACGGCAACCAGATGGGCGGGCTGTCATCGCCGCGCTTCCTGCGCATGATCGGCAAGGACACGTTCATTCCCACCTGGGACGTGGTCGCCGCATTGAACGCGCAGGATATTGTCGACAAAGTGCCGACCAGCAAACGCGATCAGGCCATTGTGCAGGACGCGTTCAATCAATGGCATGCCGAGAGCGGTCGGCCGATGTGCCAGCTGTCAGCCATGCTGGCCTTCACCGTCAACCACTGATCGCGATCAAATATTGACCACATTGACGAACCGCGAGGCTGCGGTTTCGTCGACGCGCAGCTGGCTGAAATCGAACAGGTTGCGGTCAGCCAACTGCGACGGCTGCACGTTCTGCAGGGCGCGGAAGATGCTTTCAGTGCGGCCCGGCGTCTTGCGCTCCCAGTCCAGCAGCATATCCTTGACCACCTGACGCTGCAGGTTTTCCTGCGAGCCGCACAGGTTGCACGGAATGATCGGAAACTGCTTGAGGTCCGAGTAAGCCTGGATGTCCTTCTCGTGGCAGTAGGCCAACGGTCGAATCACCACGTTGCGGCCATCATCGGCACGCAACTTGGGCGGCATGGCCTTGAGCGCGCCATTGAAAAACATATTGAGGAAAAACGTTTCGATAATGTCGTCGCGATGATGCCCCAGCGCCATCTTGGTAGCGCCGATCTGGTCGGCGAAGGTGTACAGCGTGCCGCGCCGCAGCCGTGAACACAGCGAACAGGTGGTTTTGCCTTCGGGGATCAGCTCCTTGACCACCGAGTAAGTGTCCTTCTCGACGATATGATACTCAACACCCAGTTCTTTCAGATACGCCGGCAGCACGTGTTCGGGAAAACCCGGCTGCTTCTGGTCCATGTTGACGGCCACGATGTCGAACCTGATCGGCGCAACCTTCTGAAAGTGCATCAGCACATCGAGCAGGGTGTAGCTGTCTTTGCCTTATAGCCC
>NZ_ATDK01000092.1 GCF_000444135.1 Pseudomonas avellanae BPIC 631 | reverse complement strand
TGTTTTCGAAAAAATCAGCCACCAACTAACGGAAAATTCAAATCTTATCAATAGCTTAGCTTGCAGGTTATGGGTAACTTATTTCGAAAACAGTACACTAGACTGGTTGGTGCACAACGCTTATCATATCGAGCTGAAGGGCGAATCGATGCGCAGATGCGCAAAAAAAACGACGGCAGGGACTTCAGACTAAAAATGTAATCTGCTGGGCTTCGACGGCCTGTCCAAATAATCGGGCTGGGTCTCCAAGTGTCGTGGAATCCACAAGGTAGAGCTTGGAGACTTCAAGTCAGTGTATTTTTGAAGCGAATACCTGAACGCCGATTAAAGGCAGCCCATCTGCCGATGATATGTTTTCGATAGTATCAGCCAACGCTTTCGAGTGTGTATGAAACTCTCCGAGATTGGGATCAAATAAAGTCGCTCTTTTGCCATCTGATGATACAGAAAAGCCCAAAGCGTGGGCAATTTCTTGGCTGTATATCACCATTACCCCTCTCTTACTTTCTACAATTGCATCACATAAAGAGCTTTGCGCAGTTTCATCTGTGCTCACCTGCCGCCCTGACTGCTTACACGCAATTAGGAAGGGTAAACCTGAATTCGACTTGTCCTCTAGAATAGGTTGAAGCTTTAACCCCTTCAACTCAGCAGCTTGCAATAAGCTTTCTGTGCCAGCCATCGCGCCACTTGATACTCCGGGGTTTGCGGAAGCTTGCTCCATTAGGAATTTGTGCTCAGTCCGATAGAAGTTATGAACAGTACGAGCATGCACCACCCCTTCAAAGGAACCCAGAAATCTCATTCTTTCTGCCGATGCATAGGGCGTAACGTGATCTTTCCCGGCATGAATCATGTTAATCCAGCTCAATGAAAGGCCAAAGCACATTGCACGCTGACTGATGCCATGATTATTCGTGCAAATATCTTGATCGAACCTCGCCAATGTAATTGACGATAATTGGGTCGGAAGCTTTTTCCACGTCCATCACTGAACTGTGCAGGATCAGGCATTTGATTCTCGACCGAAGCCGAAGACCCAGCTTGAACAGTGGTTAGGCTTGGGTGTTTTCCGATGTGTCCAGACACGATTGTCATATTTCCAGCGCCCTATTCAAAAAGATGCGAAATGAGTGGTTTCATAAGCGGTTCAGTTCCCTGACTTTTCTGAAATGGGGCAGCCTGTTTCTCTTGGGTTTGGTACGTAAAATCAGGAACGGTTTTATGCCACGTATCATGCTATCAAAATCAGTAGGCCAAGACGGCAAAGCATGATCTTGTTTACCAAGCTCCACTCTCTCTCCGGACCTTTGGTTGATTTTCCATTCCACATAAATGGCGACATGAGTGAGCGCGTGATGTCGATCATCGAGTCCATGGTCCCAGCCTCTGAGGTGTACAGCATCGATGAGGCGTTTGCAGACCTTACGGGGATTCCTGGAGATCTCACAGCGTTCGGTCGTCGCATCCGGGCAACCATTCACAAATGCACTGGCATTCCAGTGGGCGTAGGTATTGGTCCTACGAAAACGCTCGCCAAGCTGGCCAACTACACCGCTAAGCGACTGCTATCCCATACTGGCGGCGTTGTAGACCGGGGGTTTAACGAAGGCACGGGCCTGCGCGAATAGTGAAAAAAGTCGCATTTTTATCTCCTTGGGAAAATTCAACTCAACAGCATGAAAGTCATAATCATGAACAGCACAGCCCAACGGACTGCAGAAGCTGCAGCCGCCGATCGTTCGAGGTTTCGGGTAGCCCAGCCGCGATAAATGCTCAGAAGAACCCAGACGCCCCACAGCAAAAGGATGCCCATCGCTATTCCGGTCCAGAGCGTGTTGCTGCTGGCAGGGGTGAAGCCGGCTGCGGCTTGAAAAGCGCCGATCTGGGTGGCGGACATCGTCATGGGGTGCGATCACCGCTGACGTTGTAATGGCCAGAAATTTCGACAGGGTCCCGGGGCTGTGCCCGGGAGGGAGTCAGATAGTCCTGTAATCCTTGGCGTATGCGGGCGATGTCGCTGACCAGCCTGGGATAGTCCAGGTGGTAGCGTTGAGCCGACTCGTTTGGTAGATCGGCACTCCGTTGAGCAACGGCCTCAAGCGCATTGAGCTGGCGAACCATCACCTCAACATTGGCTTGCTCGGAAGCCGTGCCAGCTGCTCGGGCATACGAGGAAAGCAGCGGTGTGCAGATGAGCACAGCAGACAGGCAGATCTGCATGCTTGAAGACGCTGGTCTGATCGCAGGGAGCTTGATTTTCACGTCGCGGGCCTTTGAAGCTGTAGGAATCTATGTCCACAGCATGACCAACGGCCCGGATCGAATCAGCTCGAAACCCTTTTTAGGTCTGTGGGGGTTTGTCCAACGAAGTGAGCGGCGCAGTGCTGCGCTTGAAGAAGAACAAGAAACCGATACCAATCGCGTAACCAAACGCCCAGCCCTGCGCGTTTTGGTTGCCAATCTGCTCATGGCCACGATTGATCTGCTGAACGCTGACGAGCTCCCACCCGTCCTGGCCGTGGCGATTCAGTACGGCCAGAGTTTCAGGGTTGTTCAGATAACCCTGAACGTCCGGCTGTGTTGTCTCATCTGTCGATTTAAACATCAACACGCCGCTGGTCACGGTTTTGTAAGGCAGGGGCACGAAGGTCTGGGTGTATTCAAAGAGTTCCATAGGACGACGTTTTTCAAGGTAAGGTGATCGGACATATCATCATCGAAAAGCTCGGCGATTGGTGTCCGGGATTTTTCCCAATCAGGAAGTCTTTTTCAGAATTTCCCTTGAGTGGTGTTTAAGACGGATTCGGGTGCACGCAGTTAACGCAATCCTCGCCCAGTATCGCGCCGGCAGGTAGGGCGAGCTGAGGGCGAAGCAACTGTCGTATCCTAGTGATCCACTTTGCCCATCAGAAGGCTTCAGTCGCACGCGATGAGTACCAAACGCAATCATTATTGACGGGCATAGCGCCTTTGCATAGAGCTCATTCAGGCGCTAACAACTCCACCATGGCCTTTATTTTTCGAGATATGGGGGAATTACGGAACCCATCAGCACAAGCGAACCACGAACGTGAGACTTAAAGTGCCCAGATCACCGCTCCCTTTACTGCGCATTAAGAAATAAACCGATGGAAACGTTTTTTATGGCTTTATCGAACCGCCCGGAAATCATTGATACCGCTGATGGCCATTCCCTTCCCAACTCAGACAACAGCGATCTTGGGAGCAATTGGCAGGTGCGTTTCTGGATGATTTTCACCGGTCAGACTCTTTCCCTGATCGGCTCCGGGCTGACCCAGTTCGTTCTCCTTTGGTGGATTACAGACACAACGGGTAGCCTGGCAGCGCTGGCAACCGCTGGGGTCGTAGCGCTCTTGCCACAGGCGCTGATCAGCCCTCTGGGAGGCATATTTGCTGACCGCTACAGTCGCCGCGTGTTGATGATTGCCACCGATATGATCAGCGCGCTGTGCATGTCGATATTGATCGTACTGTTTCTTACCGAGCGTGTTGAACTGTGGCACGTTTACTGGATGATGTTCGTACGCAGCGCGATGCAAGCTTTCCAGACGCCGGCCGCATCGGCCAGCGTGGCTATGCTTGTGCCACGCAGTTTTTTACCCCGTGCAGCGGGCCTGAGTCAGGCCATGCAGGGGATAACCCTGGTTGCTGCCGCACCGCTAGGCGCGCTCGCTATCAGCATGATCCCGCTGGGATGGGCACTGTCCATCGATGTGGTTACAGCACTATTGGGCTGCTTGCCGTTGTTGCGCTACCGTATTCCCCAGGCATTCAATAGCAACCGCACGGGCCTATCAACTCTAAGGAGTGAGTTTCGCGATGGCTTGCATTTGATCTGGAGTCACCCTGGCTTGCGCCACCTCTATGCGTTGATGGGGGGCGTGGTACTGGTGATTACGCCTTCGTTCACATTGGTGCCATTGTTGGTCAAAGAGCACTTCGGCGGTGGTGCGCCGCACGTTGCGTTTATCGATGCAATGGCAGGCGCTGGCATGCTGATAGGGGCCGTAGTTGTGGCGCTATTTGCGCCTCGCCAGCAAGTCACATGGATCCTCTGGGGCTTCGCTACCTCATGTTTCGCGCTAGCATTAACAGGTCTGATGCCGGCCGACCGCTTCAACATCGCCGCAGTGTGTTGGCTGATTAGTGGCATGTCCTTCATTCTAGGTGATGCCCCAATGACTGCATTGCTGCAAGGCACCATCCCCAATCACCTGCAAGGGCGTGGGCTTTCGTTGCTGAATATGGTCATGGGGCTAGCCGCTCCACTAGGTTTGGCGCTGACAACTCCACTAGGTGAGCTTATCGGCGTGCGATGGCTGTTTGTCGTTACCGGCGTGTTAGGCGGACTGATTTGCCTGATGGGATTTTTTTCATCCGCCGTGCGCCGTCTTGAAGACGGCACGCACTATTGATGGCCACTCACAAATAACGTTGATGGCATGGAACCGATAACGACTTTTTGGCCACTTATCTGGTTTAAGGATATTTCGATGCATAAGCTCTAGTGTACTGTTTTCGAAAAAATCAGCCACCAACTAACGGAAAATTCAAATCTTATCAATAGCTTAGCTTGC
>NZ_ATDK01000091.1 GCF_000444135.1 Pseudomonas avellanae BPIC 631 | reverse complement strand
CGGCGGCAAGTTATAAGCAAAGATTATTTTGTAAAACAGAAAATTCCTTAATTGTTGGCTTTAAAGCCTGCCATATATCAGTTCTCCCTTCCTGTAATTTGACAAAGCTCCGTTTCGGACTAATCTTCACTGATTGGTTATCGGACGAGGTATTTTGTCAATGAAAGTCAGACAGTACCAATATAATTCGATACCTTTCGTGTCCATAGTCGATGATTCGGATTGTCCGTTCGATCCGTATGTTTCGTGTTATCTGAATGGACCACTGTCTTCTAAAGCGCCAAATACAAGACTTAGATACGCGAATGAACTGTTGTTCGTACTTCAGTTCTTTTTTGGAAAAAATATAAATATTCCGGAGCGAATTGCGTCTGGAGAGTTAATTTCACAGAAAGAATACATGCAGTTTTATGACGCGTGTTGCTTGATTAAGGATGTGATTGACTCAAGTTTAAGTATAAAAGAGTTTCGAATAAGTGATAAGCACCTTCGGAATGTTATCGTCGCCAATCAGAAAGGTATGGCGAAGGTATCAAATGAAACTTTGCAAGGCCGCATCAGAAGGCTGAGATGTTTTCTTAAATGGCTATTTGAACAGTTTCATGGTGTATTCGGGGTCGAAGAAAATCTGAATGATCGATTCGATAAGCTGATTTCAAAAATTAAATTAGATGAAGAAGGTCTTGGGCGAAATCACGGACAAGAAATAAAGGGGGCCGACGAGTCTGTGATTCCTGATGAGGTTTTCACGAAACTACTGGAAATGATGGTGCCTTCTTCACCTAATAATCCATTCAAAGGGTCAAGAATTAGAAATTACTTAATAGTTAATTTGTTAATTTGTTAATTTGCGGTGGTATCAGGAGGGGCGCGCTAGCGAAGTCAAAAATATCAGACTTTCATTTCTACGGAACCTATGATCAGGTATCTATATACCGCTCAGGAAACGACCCGACAGACTGTCGTACAGAAAAACCAAACCAAAAGACTAAGGCGCATCTGGCTACGGTTGGTCAAGATTTGATGTTTCATGTTAAGTTCTATATTGATCAGATTCGGTCAAGGTTTTCTCGGGCTCAATATCATGATTTTTTATTGATCAGTGAAAATGATTCTAAAGGAACTGCAGGCCAACCACTTTCCCTAAAATCGATAAATTCAATTTTTCAGAACATTTCTAAGGCTTTGGGGTTCCATGTCCATCCCCATATGCTCCGCCATAAATGGAATGAGATTTTTGATAAAGAGGCGGATCGTGTTGGAATTGATCCAGTTCTTCGTGAGGACACTAGAAAATATGCTATGGGTTGGTCGCAAAATACCACAATGGTCGATGTATACGATGATAAGCGCTTGGCGCTTGTAGCAAGGGAACTGTCGATAGCGCATCAGAAACGTATGGCACAAAAAAAATGAACCACTCAAACGGATCGATATCGACGAGTGATATTCATAAAATTCCTTCATTTTTTTTCAGCAAAGTCTGGCTTGATGATTAATGCTTTAGATGATGAATGGGTAATACTTCCAAATTCAGGAAAAGGAGCACGGGTTAACGTTGGTTGGGTTCATGCTTCGGATATGACAGAAACTGAAAAAAAATTAATTTTGGATGTGTTTGTCTATTACGCAAGAACCAAGGCTGCGAGCACTGCATGCGGAGTTGTTACCAACATGAGGCCGTTCATCTTGGGTGGTATACCTTCGTTAGATAAACTTAAGGCGTTATGGAGTGGGTTAAGTACACATAAGAAAAAGGCTCTTAATCAGTTTTTCGGTACCCTAGCAAAATTGGGATACAAGAAATTTCATGGCTACCACAAATTTACAAGAGAACATTTAGATAAAACTAGCGTTAATCCACTTGATTTGTCCACCGGTGCCTTTAACGATGTAGAGTTTGACTCGTTGGCGAAGAAAATCAATGAAAGCCTTCAGCAGTTCAAGTGGAGTGCTAAGCAAGAACTTTCCTTTTACCAGTCATCGATGCGTTATGGTGTTCTCAGAAATATGGTGACGACTAAGTTGTTGGTGTTCATTGTAAGACGACCAATCCAGATTGCGCTTTTGAAATGGTCAGATTTGATTCCCTCAGGCTCAAGTTTTCACGATGCGGCAATACGGAGTGTGGACGAGATAGGAAGCTTGGGGGGAGAGACGCTCCAACTTAGAGTGTACATCGCTAAGTCTACGGGAATGCTTTTTTCACGGGAGCGTCCCGAAAGGTATCCATTGTATATCTCTGAAGAGTTAGCAAAAGTGCTAATTGAGTTTAAGCAGATAGTTTTCAAGGGGCTCAAGCTGCTTATGACATCATCGGAGATTGACGTTGATGATACCGAGCTTCTTAAATTAATGAACAATATTCCTATGTTTCCAGATGTAAGCCTTTTTTCTTTGGAAATTGAGTCTTTAGATTTCTTAAGAAGTCTTTTTTCTTCTCGCTCTACTGCCTACCATGTATCGGAATCGTCCATCACAAATGCAATGAGGTGCGTTCGTCCCTGCTCTGATCGCATAGCGGATTGTATAGCCAGTTCTAATAGGGTTCGTCATACCGTATTAACTCGAGGTGCTCAAGATGGGCTTTCCGCTGCACAATTGGCCAAAATAACCGGTGTAACCGTGCCAGCTGCAAGGCACTACATTGACTTGGATTATAAGTCTAGACGGGAGATTGACTCAAAATATATAGGCAACGAATTTCTTAAGGCTGCGTTTAGCGGCTCCCTATCTTTGATCCGGGAAAGAGATGAAATTATAGTCGATCACAATTTCAGTCCTATTGGTGGTGCGAGAAATGAGCGTGTATGTCATACCTGTTCCACAGTCATGGGGCGGCCGTTGGGCTGCTACGGGTGTCCTAATTTCATTCCCATACTTGAGGCAGATCACAGGTCAGTCTTAGAAGCGGCGGAGGATAAGCTTACGGTTAATCGTAACGCCTTACTTAATCCTCTTCATACTCGAAGCATAGAAAAACTAGAGCGGCAGATTGTTTGGGTTAAATTGACTATTGCCGTGTGCGATGAGACTCTTGCAAGGCAGCGCTCAATAGATGATTAATAAATATTTAGACAGATTGGAATCAATAATCTATTCGTATCGTGAGTCGGAATTTATACAATTTGAGGGCCCTGGTGGAGAGAAAGCAGATTTCGATGATTTAATCTGGCACCACATCGATCCAAATAGTGGTCGCAATAATAGGTTCCTCTGCGGCATACATGGGAAAAAGGGTAAAAATTGCGGTAACCTATCTAGCGATGCTCTTCCTTATCCTTATAGTTATTTGATAAAAGTTTGGGTTATTGAAACAACCAATACAAATTTGTCTGTCAGTGAAAAGAAAGCTCGAACATCTGCCGCCAGAAAGATGCTGTCACGCATGGATGGCGATCTTTACGTTCAATCGGAGTCTTCAGTTCGCAGTCTTTGCTTAGGAAGTAGAACTGTTGACCGTCTGCGCCCGTTTTTTGATTTCTGTGCTGATAAGGGATTGATGAGAAAGATTGATTTGCAAGGTGTTGATGATCGAGACAGAACTGGGCATGCAAGTTTAGATAAAAAGCTGGAAAAACTTCCTGATATCAGTGCAGTCGTAGCTTTAGG
>NZ_ATDK01000090.1 GCF_000444135.1 Pseudomonas avellanae BPIC 631 | reverse complement strand
GCCCTATCGAAATGATGACGGAAATGATGTCCAAGCATCATGAGAGTCCATCCCTAACTCAATAGCCGGGTGTTGCACTCAGCCTCTGAAACCGCCAGGTGAAAATATCGTCATGCCATTTCGGCGCTGGCCCTGACGCCCACTTCGTCTTAAGCTGCGCCAGCCCAAACTGCATATGAGAGTGCTTTATGCGAATTCTTCTGGTTGAAGACAACCGCGACATCCTGGCGAACATGGCCGATTATCTGGGCATGAAAGGCTATACCGTCGATTGCGCCCAGGATGGCCTCTCCGGATTGCACCTGGCGGCCACCGAGCACTATGACCTCATCGTGCTCGACATCATGCTGCCCGGCATTGACGGCTACACGCTGTGCAAGCGCCTGCGCGAAGATGCCCGTCGTGATACCCCGGTCATCATGCTGACCGCCCGCGACCAACTGGACGACCGCCTGCAGGGCTTCCGCTCCGGTGCCGATGATTACCTGCTCAAGCCGTTCGCCCTGTCTGAACTGGCCGCACGGATCGAAGCGGTGCTGCGTCGTGCCCAGGGCGGGGGACGGCGTACGTTGCAGGTGGCCGATCTGGTGTATGACCTCGATACCCTTGAAGTGACGCGTGAAGGTCGCATGCTCAAGCTCAACCCGGTCGGCCTGAAACTGCTGGCCGTGCTGATGCAGAAGAGCCCTCATGTGCTGCGCCGCGAAATACTGGAAGAAGCTCTGTGGGGCGACGATTGCCCGGACAGCGACAGCCTGCGCAGCCATGTGCATCAGTTGCGCCAGGTGATCGACAAACCGTTCGGCAAACCACTGTTGCAGACCGTGCACGGTGTGGGCTATCGCTTGGCCGAGGGCCGGGATGGAGTTTAAACAGAGTCTTGCCCAGCGGATCATCATTGCCTTCGCATTGATGAGTGCACTGGTCGCCGGATCGTTTGCCATCGGGATTATTTCAACGGTCCACCTGGTCGAAGAAAAGCTGATTTCTGCAGGCCTGGGCGGTGATCTCAATCGCCTGATGCTGATGGACAGCGTCAGCGACTGGAGCCACCGGCCCAAGCCTGACCAGTTGTTCTATTTCAGTAATGGCCCCGGCGATTTCGATCTGCCCAAGGACCTGCGCCATCTTGAGCCTGGCTTTCATGAGGTTTTTCGCGGGCCGCTCTCCTATCACGCCATGATCGAGGTGGTCGACGGTCGGCATTACGCCCTGCTGCAGGATCAAAGTGACTTCGAAGAGCGTGAGCGAGTCCTGTTCGCCGTCGTGCTGGTCGGCTTTGTGCTGGCGCTGGCGCTGGCGGTGTTTCTCGGTTGGGTGCTGGCGCGTCGGGTGATGGCCCCTGTGGTCCGTCTGGCCAGGCAGGTCAGGCACCGTGACCAGTTGTTGGGGCTCGCACCGCCTCTGGCACCGGACTATGCCGCTGACGAGGTCGGTGAGCTGGCGGTGGCATTCGACGCGACGCTGGGTCGGCTGAGGCAGGCACTGATTCGTGAGCGCATGTTCACCAGTGACGTGAGCCATGAGTTGCGCACCCCATTGATGGTATTGGCCAGCTCCTGCGAGCTGTTGCTGGAAAACCCTGCGCTCGATCTGCGCGGGCGACGTCAGGTCGAGCGTATCGGCCGCGCGTGTGAAGAGATGCGTGACCTGGTGCAGACCTTCCTCATGCTTGCCCGTACCCAGCGCGAAGATCCGGCAATGACGCCCAAGGCCACGCTGGTCGGCGTAGCGGAGCAGTTGATTTCCCAGTGGCGTGATCCGATCGAAGGCAAGGGGCTGGTGCTGACCTACACCCCGCCTGCGGATGACCAGTTATCCGAAACCCGCTATAACGCAACGTTTCTGCATGCCGTCATGGGCAACCTGCTGCGCAACGCTTTGCACTACACGGATCACGGTTTCATCACGCTCACGCTGCAAGCCGAAAGCTTCACCGTGGAAGACAGTGGTGTCGGCATTCCCGAAGAAAAACGCGAAGCCATGTTCGAGCCGTTTGTGCGCGGCAACGAACAGCGTGGGGAAGGGCTGGGCCTTGGCCTGTCGCTGGTGCAGCGCATCTGCACCAATCAGGGCTGGAGAGTGGACCTCACCCCGATGGAGCCACATGGCTGTCGGTTTGAAGTCACATTGAACGCGGTCAAGCCCTGACGTTCACATCGAACAGGCACGCCTTACTGTGTGACCTTAAATCGACAGCAATTCGTCGATTGGGCACACAGCGTGCCTAACTCTCTGTAAAATCTCGAAACATCTGAACTGCAAAGGTAACAAAATTTTCACATTGAGATGACCTGACAGTGACGGCGCTGCCTCTATTTTGGCCCGCATCAACGTCAGGAGCTGCTCTTATGAGCGATCGCATCGAACTCGAATTTTCCCGCAAGTACGACAAGTCACATGCCCGTCAGTACCTTGAAAAACACCAGGACGGCATTTGGCGCAAATTGTCGCATCATCGCGATGAGCAACTGGCGAGAAAAGCCCTGCACATGGCGGGTGATCCCGGGCTGGTGCTGGACCTGCCTTGCGGTGCGGGTCGCTTCTGGCCGCTGCTGGCCGAGAAACCCAACCGCTCGATCATCGGCGCGGACAACTCCGCCGACATGCTCAGTACCGCTTGTGCATCTCAACCGGCAGATGTTGTGAAAAGGGTACAACCCTTGCAGACATCTGCTTTTGATATCGATTTGCCCGACAACGCAGTAGACAGCATCTTTTGCATGCGCCTGCTGCACCATGTTGGACAGTCGAGCGACCGGATGGCGCTATTGCGTGAGTTCCAGCGCGTCACTCGCGACAGTGTGATTGTTTCGCTGTGGGTTGATGGCAACTTCAAGGCATGGCGGCGCGAGCGTCTGGAGAAAAAACGTCAGCAGAAAAATGGGCAGGAAAGTTACCAGAATCGGTTTGTGTTACCGGTTGCTACCGCAGAAGCAGAATTTGAGCAGGCCGGATTTCGCATTCAGAATCGAATGGACTTCTTGCCGATGTACGCCATGTGGCGAGTTTATGTCTTACGTAAAAGGTAAAGAGATGGGTTTGCAGTCCTTGAAAGAGCCAGTCGAGAACTCGGTGCAGGATGAGTTCAGCCATTTTTGGAGTCAGCACGGCGAGTGGGTTGAAGAGCCTAACGTACGCCGAGGCGGCGAGAGTGGCGTGCAGCGGCTGGTCATGGACAATGGGCAGACCCTCTATGCCAAACGTCAGACGGGCCATATCTACCGTAGCTTGCTGCACCCGCTCGGGCGGCCGACCGTGTTGCGCGAGCGCGAGGCGCTGGAGGGTCTGCGCAAGCTTGGCGTGGTGGTGCCTGAGGTGGTTTTCTGCGGTGCCGAGCGCGGTGAGGACAATGCCTGGCGGGCGCTGTTGGTGACGGTTGCGCTGGACGGTTTCGACGAAATCGAAAAGTGGCTCGCCGCCGGAGGGCGTGAGCGCCATGGCGAACTCTTCTATGAGCGAATGCTCAAGGAAGTGGCCAGCACCCTGGCGCGTATGCACCTGGGCCGCTGGCAACACAGCTGCCTGTACATCAAACACGTTTTTGTACGCGTGACGGGTGATGGCCCGGACGCGAAGGTCGAGGTTGCTCTGCTTGATCTGGAAAAAGGCCGTCGCCGCCTCACGGCACAAGGCGCGGCTCAGCACGACATGAAACAACTGAGACGCCATTCGTCATTCAGCGCTGCAGACTGGCAGAAGTTGATCTACTTTTATCAAGCGGCGTTTGGCAGCTCTATCAAAGGTTTAGAGTCATGAAGCTAGAAATGGCACGAGGTCTTTTCATCTTCGCTGCGCTTGGGATCGCGACTGTCACAGTGGCAGCGCTCGAGCAACCGGCTACCCGGATACTCACGACGCAAAACGGCGAGGGCCACTGCCCGTTGCCGCGTGCGGTGAAGAGCCTGGCCACGGCACAGCCTGATCATGACCTTTTGCTGTTTATGTACAGCCTGGCGCAGGGCGCAGGTGTCAGGAACTGATTTTTTTCTGCCTTGCCAG
The DNA here is from genome assembly GCF_000444135.1 of Pseudomonas avellanae BPIC 631. Lineage (GTDB taxonomy): Bacteria > Pseudomonadota > Gammaproteobacteria > Pseudomonadales > Pseudomonadaceae > Aquipseudomonas > Aquipseudomonas avellanae. Next base: position 4,599 of record NZ_ATDK01000090.1, on the reverse strand, counting down.
CCAAGTCAGACAAAATGAAGATGGTTGTCCCACAACCCTGCGGGCAGGTCCAGCGGCCTGGCCAGCAGTTCCGGTTTGCGGCAATCGTAGAAGCGGCAACGTCCCTGACCTGAAGTCACGACAAACCCGTCGACCACGGCACCAACGCCTGCGCAGTCCGGCAACGGTGCATCCAGTTTCAGTGCGCCGCTGTCCATATCCCAGATGAAGAACCGGTTGCCTCGTGGCGCTGTCAGTGCGATCAGTCGCAGATCACTGTGCACGGCAACGCTGGCGGTGTAATGCCCCATTGCGCGCAATTGCTCCTGTGCCACCGGGAACGCTTGAAATGGCTGGCCTGGACGTTTGATCGCCAGCAGCTCGGCGACTTCGTGGCTATCGCCCATGAACTGCTGACTCGCGACGATGGTGCCATCGCTGGCAATGCCCATGTGGCGAACGCTGTTCATCTGTTGCGAGAGTGTTTCCTTGCTTAGCAGCGTGCCATCGCGTTGCATGATCACCAGGCTGGGCTGCATGGCATTCAGGTTCATTTCCACGCGGCTTTCCGCTTCGGTGCGAATGCCGCCGTTGGCAACGACCAGTGTCTCGCCATCCGGCATCCAGGAGACCTGATGCGGACCGATGCCGTGCGTGGATACCTCTGCCGAATGCACCAGCCGCTCATCGACGAACCGATAAACGCCCAGCAACCCGCGACCTGGGTCGCGGGTGTCGTTTTCAGTTGCATACAGCCATTCGCCGTCACGATGAATCACCGCATGGCCATAAAAGTGCCGGCCCGGCTGCGAGACGATGGTTTGCAGCAAGCTGCCGTCGCGCAGGTCGATCAGGTAGCTTTCGGTGCCTGGACGACGTGCGATGAACACGGCAAACGGCAGGATGGGGTGATTGATGATGTCATGGCAGCGTTGGTTCACCTGAGTGGCAAACACCTGCGTCCCGTCAAGCCGGAAACCCACCGCATAGTGTTTGCCGTCGCCATCGTCGCGCGCAGACAGCAGCAGAGGGCCGGTGTCTTTCTGTTTGAACAGGGTCCAGCCGCCCAATGTGCAAGCACTGAGCAACAGACTGCCGAGGGCCATCGCCTGGCGTCGCAACATCGTTCGCACCTCTCGATCAATCACCGTCGTTGGCGTTGAAACCCAACTGAATGCCCAGTGCCTTGGCCAGCTCGCCTTCATGCAGGCGATGCACCGCATTCAGGCTGTCATAAAACGCATTGAGCTGCTGGCGCCCTGCGTCGGTGGCCAACAGGTCAACCAGAGGCGGTTTGAGTTCCGACAGCAGTTTGCGGCTGGTAGCGTAGGCCGCATCGATTTTGTCGGCCAGCGGTTTCTGCTCAGCGGATAGCAAGCTGCGCAAGCCTTTGTTGTCGACACCGGTCCAGACCGTCTGGGCGCTGATCAGACTGGCTTCCAGGCTGCTAAGTGATGACTTGCTGCGCCATGCATCAGCCTGAAATGGCTGCGGCTGCCCTTTGCTCTGACGACCCAGTGGCGTGCCCAGTTTTTTCTTCAGGCTGTCGAGCGCGGTCACTTGAACCCGCAGCAGTTCGGCGATGGCTTCGTGCGAGTCGGCGTAACGCTGGTTGGGGAATTTGCTCAGTTGCGCAAGCATGCCGTCGGTGCTGTTCCAACTGCTCAGAATTTCTTCGGCCAGCAACTTCTGCCGCTCGCCGATGGCCATCAACAGCGGGCAGTAGCGCGCTTTCTGCTCAGCGTTGGCCATGTCGATTTCGGCGTCGAACAGGATGTATTCGTAAGCGGACAAGCCTTGAACCACGACGCTGGCCTTGGCCAGTTCCTGGGCATTGATCTGCGGCTGTGCAGTCACCAGTTGCTCGACCTGACGGCCAACCAGGTTCTTCTTGTCCGGCCAGAACTGCACTTGCCACGCACGATTGCCTTCGGCCAGCGGGCCGATCAACAGCGGTTGCAACTCTGCCCAGGTTTTTTGTGCCTTAAGGAAGTCGGCACGGGCAGTCGCCAGGTCGGTCTTGCCCTGGCAAAACGCAAGTGCGCTGCTTGCCAGTTGACGATCGGCATCGACCCAACGGCTGTAGGTCGGCAGGATCACCTGCTTGGCAATGGCCGCAGACGTGACCGCCTGAGGATCGGACGGTGAGCAGGCACCCAATGCAAGCGCCGCGAGGCTGGTCAGCAACAACTTGGGTCGGAACATGTCCGGCTCCTTATTTTTGGAAAAAGATGATTTTGAACGAGAAGACTTTGCAATGAGAGCATCATAACGAATTCAGAAACGCCAACAGCGCTTCACGCTGTTCGGCGTCAAATGCCAGTACCTTTCGTTGCGCTGCCTGGGCTTCGCCACCGTGCCACAGTATCGCCTCAAGCACGTTGCGCGCGCGACCGTCATGCAGCAGTTGGGTGTGCCCGCTTACCGTGCCGGTCAGGCCCAACCCCCACAGCGGCGGCGTGCGCCACTCGCGGCCGGTGGCCTGGAACTCGGTACGATTATCGGCCAGCCCTTCGCCCATGTCGTGCAGCAGCAGGTCGCTGTACGGGCGAATGTTCTGGTTGGCCAGTTCGGGCTCCGCAGCGTCGCTCCGGGTTTTGAATGATGGCGTGTGGCACTGTTGGCAACCCGCCTCGAAAAACAGATTCTTGCCTGCCAGCACTTGCGGATCATCTACCTTTCGGCGAGCCGGAACGCCCAGGTTTCGGGTGTAAAACTCGACCAGACGCAGGATGTTGTCACTGACTTCCGGTTCACCGTCCGGGCCATTGCCGTTGGGCGCGGCCAGGCAATCGGTCTGCGCCGGTGTGCAGTCATCGACGCGGCGCAGGCTGGTGGTCAGGCCCATGTCGCCGGAAAAGGCATGCACGTTCTGCTGGTTGAGGTTGGGCTGTCCGGCTTTCCAGCCGAACCTGCCCATGACGACCTTTTGCTGCGCATCGTCCCAGACCCAGTTGGGGCGGCCCGAGATGCCATCGGCGTTCTTGTCATCGGGATCGGCGTTGGCGAGGATGGCGTCATCCGCAATGGCTTCCAGCAGCCCCAGGCCGATCATCGGCGGGGCAATGCGCGCCGAGATATGTGTTTCGGGGTGCATCGGGCCGTAGCCCAATTGGGTGATCCTCAGCGTTGGCTGACGCAACTCGACAGCAGTGCCGTCGCGGAAATTGACCGTCAACGCGTCGTACTCGACCCGCACCTTGCCTTCCGGTTCGACGCCGGGGTTCGACATGTCCTGCAACTGCCCGCCATACGTCGGCTCGGGCAACACACCATTACGCTGGATCAGGTCCGCATAGGCCGGGTTATCAGGAATCGACAGCCTGACCAGCATCGACACCGCATTGCTGTCGCCAGCCTCCGGCGGATGGCCGCGACCATCCTTGATGTGGCAGTTCTGACAGGCATTGGTGTTGAACAGCGGCCCGAGCCCGTCGCGGGCTGTGGTGGTCGACGGCGCAATCACCCACGGGCTGCGAAAGAAACTGTTGCCGACACTGAAATCCAGCCGACGCACCGGCGACAGATTGGCCGAGGGCATGGAGAACGCGTTCTGATCGCTCTTCCTGACCGTCGCGCTGCCGCCAGACAAGGCTTCGCCTGGCTCGGCATGAGTGAAACGCGGGGCGTCATCGCACGCGCTCAAGACCAGCGTCGTGAGCAGAGCAAGGGACAGGCGGAACCGCGTACTCATACACATCCTGCAACGAGGCGTAAATCGGGGCGTGCAAGCTTATCAGCCTCGTGCGGTTTGAATAAGAGGGATTATCGTTTGCTGTGCCTGAGGTAATGCGTTGTTACGAATTCACGGCTTCAGTGATCGGCGTGATCTTTCGCCCTGCGCTGCTGCTGTGCGCTGAAATGCTCGAAAATGGTCATACCCTTGCGAAGACTTTTGCGGACTTCTTCGCTTTGCGCGATCAGCTCGGCGCTGGGTGCCTGCCATTGTTCGCGGGGCAGGGGTTTGGACCATTCAAGAATCGAGTCGGGTAAGCGGACAAAAGGCATACGGTTGATTAAGGCTGCAATGTGACAGGGGAGAGTCCAGCCCGAGAATAATTGCATTGGAAGGAATTTAAAAAGGTAGTGCAGATAGTCACACTCCGACTGACAGTAGCGCCGGCGTATATGGAAAAATTCTACGGTGCCTTCTTCTACTTCTCCTGGTCTCATCGGTGGCAGCACCGCTTCAACACCTCCTTCCATATAAGCGCGAATAATTTCCCATTCGCTCATAGCCAATTCCATCGTGTGAGTGGGAACGGTGATCCATGAGGTTTGACCACCAGATTTTCCATCCAGTCCAATAATCAGATCAGCGCATTTGATGACGCCATAAACTGTCACTAATTCGTAGCAGCTTACCCGTGCTACAACGTTCTCCCATGCAACGAATCTGGGACGTCTCCAGCGTTTAGTGACGTATGCCACTTCACGGCGTTGCCGGTTGAAACGGATAGGTAGAGGGCTTGGCATGAGGACTAATGGGCCAGACATGAAAAGGTAATGAATGGCAGGGCGGTTTCAGAGGCTGAGTGCAACACCCGGCTATTGAGTTAGGGATGGACTCTCATGATGCTTGGACATCATTTCCGTCATCATTTCGATAGGGCATCTGTA
>NZ_ATDK01000089.1 GCF_000444135.1 Pseudomonas avellanae BPIC 631 | reverse complement strand
CTGCTGCTAAGCTTATCCACAATTGCTGGGACAGAAATCAGCAATCCGTCCTGGGTCAATTTTCAATCGGCAGGGTGGGTCAGTTTTCAATCAGCGCCAACATTGAATGTTCTTCGACTTACCTTGATGACTGGCACAAGCCATCGGATCAACATCACTCGTAACGATTATTTTTGCGCTCCCATACGCCTCTTAACCTTGTAACAGTCGTTGATATCGAGAGCCTTCTGGTAATAGTCCGAGCGCAGAGCACGGTTACTGTCCCCTAATAACCAGTAAATTTCTGCCTGATAGTCAAGGCTGCTACCCCACTGCATAGCCAGCCCCACAGGCTCTTCGCGCCTGCATTCAAGTTTCACAGCAGGCTGTGGAAAATATTTTTCATATTGGGGCATTCGGGCTTCTATCGCTTGTAATGACTCCTGATACTTGGTCTTATCAGTGAGCGTCAGACACCATGATGCGATCTGAAGTGCTGGAGGAGCGAAACCCTGAGCCAGGCTTTGTTCAAATAAAGGACACGCCTTCTCTTTTATCACGTCGCTTTCATACAACATCGTATAGATCAGCCCGAGACGATACTGGGCTACGGGATGGCCGAATGTCACTGCCTGCTCAAGCAAAGCGATTGCCGGTTTAAGCGATGCAGCACCCTCGTCGACAAGATCCAGCGAGTGTTTTTTCTCCTGCTCACTTGCAGTTGCAGGAATAGCCGTCACTGCCTCAAGCTTGCTATTAGCCTGTTGTAAATAGGGGACTGCCTGCTGATAAAAGCTTTCTCCGCGCGAATCTATTTGAGACGGACTGGCGAAGCAAAACTGCGGCAAAAAGCCCAGTACAAGTCTATAACTCCAGCGTCGAGTAACCATATATCAGCCTCCCTGCATCACATTATTTGAGTGTGGCGCAGGATACTGATAATTTTTCGTAGGCTCTACTGTCGCTGCTTTTTATTACTTCGTCTGACGGTGAGGCCCAATAGAATGGCTTTATCGCTCCTGCCGCTACAAAGCGGCCGAGACATTGGGAGTGCCGGGGTATTGTTGAGCGAAAAACACGCTTCAGGCATCCTGCAAAATCAAATCAGCCCCCTTCTCCGCCACCATCAGCACCGCCGCATGGGTGTTGCCGCTGGTGACGTTCGGAAAGACCGAAGCATCGACGATCCGCAGCCCTTCCAGCCCGTGGACTTTGAGGTGTTTGTCGACCACTGATGCCTGCGGGTCTGTGCCCATCGCGCAGGAGCCGCACAGGTGGTAGATCGAGCCGCAGTTCTCGCGAAAATACTGCAACATCTGCTCATCGGTTTCGACCACTGGCCCCGGCTGCATTTCAGCAACGGTGATGCGCTTGAGCGCGGGGGCCTGCATGATTTTGCGCATCAGGCGGCTGCCTTGAATCACTTCGTCGATGTCTTTTTGCGTGCTCAGGTAATTGGGGTCGATCAACGCTGCTTCGCGCGGGTTGTTCGAGGCAATCTCGATGCGCCCTCGGCTGGTGGGGCGGCACGGGTTGAAGCACAGCAGAAAGCCTGAGTACGGTTCAGGCTTGAGGCTGGCCTTGTTGTTTTTCGGGATCTGGTACGACAACGGGTTGAAGTACAGTTGCAGGTTCGGATGGGGCTGGGCGTCGGTGCCACGGAAGAAACCGCCTGCCTGGTTGACGCTCATGGCCAACGCGCCTTTGCGGGTCAACAGGTATTCAAGACCGAGCTTGAACTGCCCCAACAGCGAGCCGAGCTGGTCATTCAGGGTCGGGATGCTGGCCTTGTAGTAGCGGCCAAGTACCGGTTCTACGGGCGAGCCTACCCGTATCAATACACCAACAATGTCGGTGACGTTCAGTTCGCCGAGGCCGCATGGATTGGTTGCGCATTCCACACCATCCGGCCGCCCAGCCCGCCAACATCCGGCCACCTATTCCACGCTCATCCGGCCAGGCAGTCGGAGCGCAGCGACGCAGGTTTGCATTGTTAGTCTGAAGCACCTGCCGACGTCAATTTCGTTGCGCGCCTGCGCATCGATTCACCCTTCAGTTCTATCCGATAAGCGTTATGCACCAGCCGGTCGAGGATCGCATCGCCCAAGGTCGGGTCGCCGATCAGCGCATGCCATTTGTCCATCGGCATCTGGGCGGTGAGCCGCACTTCGAGTTGGTGCTTCACCAACTGGTATGGCACCGAGTAAAAGTGGCCATCGACCTCAACGTGATAGTCGATATGGACGCGTAAAGGCCGCGCGCGACCGCAGCATATCGCGTAAAGCAGCTGTCATTGAGTTCGGACTGAGCAACACTCGTAAGCTTCGGAGCCTCTAAACCTAGACTTGACTGTAGATATAAAGACTTCTCGATGGTTCGCTAACTTCACCGGATCAGGATCCAGTGCATGGGCCATCAAGTTTCGTATACGGTTGATTCGATCTGCAAGCGGCCACAGCTCACTCAACCAACCCAGCTTGAGCTCCACTGGATACAGCGCCCGCGACAAGTCTACGACCTGGGCAAAAGTGAGTCTGGATTCTGCGAGGTATCGAGGCTGCGGGACCATCTCAAAACAGAAAGAGCGGAGCATTTCTTCGAGGAACAAATGGCTTTTAAGGACAAGGGAAACGTCGTCCATATCTGCGCCGAAGTGTTTCTCAAATTTGCCTTCATGGACTGTGCTGAAATCAAGATTCATACCCCACCCCAACTCGAACTAGCCAAATGGTTTTGCGCCAGTTTTGCGCGTGTTTTGCGCAGGCCGTAAATTAAAAAGGGGGATCAGCACCGTAAGTGACTGATCCCCTTAACAAAATATGGTCGGGACGGAGTGATTCGAACACTCGACCCCTAGCACCCCATGCTAGTGCGCTACCGGACTGCGCTACGCCCCGACTAGGCGTGTATCTGTTTTGCAACCTGCGAAAACGTTGAGAAATATACCCTAAGCATTTGAATTATGGAAGTATCTTGCTCGATTAAGCCTTGAGCATGACCAGGACGTCTTCCAGTTCGGCGATCATCTCCCGAATCATCTGCTTGTACTGCTGGGTATCGTCCTTCGGTTCGCCGGCGGTGAGACGCAAGCGGGCTCCGCCGATGGTGAAGCCCTGATCGTAGAGCAAACCGCGGATCTGGCGGATCATCAGCACGTCTAGGCGCTGATAATACCGGCGGTTTCCGCGTCGCTTGACGGGGTTGAGCTGAGGAAATTCCTGTTCCCAATAACGCAGAACGTGCGGTTTTACCGCGCAGAGCTCACTGACCTCACCGATGGTGAAGTAGCGTTTGCCAGGGATCGGCGGTAGCTCGTCGTTATGACTTGGTTCCAGCATATGCCTCAACTCGGGCTTTCAACTTCTGCCCTGGACGAAAGGTGACCACACGGCGCGCCGTGATCGGGATCTCTTCACCGGTCTTGGGATTTCTCCCAGGCCGTTGGCACTTGTCTCGCAGGTCGAAATTGCCGAAACCTGACAACTTCACCTGCTCGTTATCTTCCAGAGCGTGCCTGATTTCTTCAAAAAACAGTTCGACCAATTCCTTGGCTTCCCGTTTATTCAGGCCCAGCTCTTCGTACAGACGTTCGGCCATCTCAGCTTTCGTCAGAGCCCCCATACGCTACTTCCTTAACGTGGCGTTTAACCTCTCCTCCAGCGAGGTGAGGATAGCAAGTGTCGTTGCGTTTACCTCATCGTCATTAAGAGTGCGCGATGGATGCTGCCAGGTCAAGCCGACTGCAAGGCTTTTTCTATGTGGATCAATGCCTTTACCCTGGTAAACATCAAATAACCTGAGGTCTGTGAGCCACTCGCCTGCATTTTCACGAATTACGTCCAGAACGGCACTGGCGGAAACGTCGCGATCAGCCAGCAGCGCCAGGTCGCGGCGCACCTCAGGGAAGCGCGACAACTCGTGGAATTTGGGCAAACGGCCTGTGGCAACTTCGGCCAGCACCAGCTCGAAAACAAACACCGGACGATCCAGACCCAGGTTTTTTGACAACTCCGGATGGATGGCACCCAAGAAGCCGACTTCACGACCGTCGCGCAAAATGCGCGCAGTCTGGCCAGGGTGCAAAGCCGGGTGCTGACCCGGCGTGAAGGTGAATTCACCCAGCGCACCGGCAAAACCCAGAACCGCTTCGACATCGGCTTTGACGTCGAAGAAATCGACCGCATCGCGACCTTGTGCCCAGCCTTCCGGCAGTCGGCTGCCACATACCACACCGGCCAGCATCGGCTCTTGCTTCAAGCCGTCAAGCTGACCGACGAAGCGCAGGCCGCTTTCGAACATGCGGACGCGGTCTTGCTGGCGGTTGAGGTTGTGCTGCAGCGCTTTGACCAGACCCGGCCACAACGAGGCGCGCATGGCGGCCATGTCGTTGGAGATCGGGTTGGCCAGCAACAGTGGCTTGACGCCCGGCGAAAACAGCTCGAACCACTTGGGGTCGATGAAGCTGTAGGTAATCGCTTCCTGATAACCACGCGCAACCAGCAGACGACGCAGCTCGGGCAGATCGCCTTTGGCTTCGGCGTTGGCTTGCGGGGCCAAACGGGCTTGCGGGTAACGAACCGGCAGGCGGTTGTAGCCGTAAAGACGTGCCAGTTCCTCGATCAGATCGACTTCAAGGCTGATATCGAAACGATGACTTGGCACGTCTACACGCCACTGGCCGTCAGCTTCGGCAGACACTGTCAGGCCAAGACCGGTCAGCAGACGCTCTATCTCGGCGTTCTCGATGACCAGACCGAGCATTTGCTCGACACGGCTGGCACGCAGCGTGACCGGCGCAATCGACGGCAGGTGCTGTTCGCTGACCACTTCGATCACAGGACCGGCTTCGCCCCCGGTGATTTCCAGCAGCAGGCCAGTGGCCCGCTCCATCGCTTCACGGGCCAGTTGCCAGTCAACACCACGTTCATAGCGGTGCGAGGCATCGGTGTGCAGGCCGTAGGAACGCGCCTTGCCCGCCACCGAAATGGTGTCGAAGAACGCGCTTTCAAGGAAGATGTCGCGAGTACCGGCCGTTACGCCGCTGTGCTCGCCGCCCATCACGCCGGCGATGGCAAGTGCGCGCTGGTGGTCGGCGATGACCAGAGTGTCGGCACGCAGGCTGACTTCCTGGCCGTCGAGCAGAACGAGCTTCTCGCCCTCCTCGGCCATGCGTACGCGAATCCCGCCGTTGATTTCAGCCAGATCGAACGCGTGCAGAGGCTGACCCAGCTCGAGCATTACGTAGTTGGTGATGTCGACAGCGGCATCGATGCTGCGCACATCGGAACGACGCAGACGCTCAACCATCCACAGCGGGGTCGGACGCGACAGGTCGACATTGCGGATCACGCGGCCGAGGTAGCGCGGGCAGGCAACTGGCGCCAGCACTTCAACCGGACGCACTTCATCATGTACAGCGCTGACAGCAGCGATTTGCGGGCGGGTGACGTCGGCGGCGTACAGCGCGCCGACTTCACGTGCCAGACCGGCCACCGACAGGCAGTCGCCACGGTTCGGGGTCAGGTCGACCTCGATGCTGGCGTCATCCAGGCCCAGGTAGACACGAATGTCCTGACCGACCGGCGCATCAGCCGCCAGCTCCATCAGGCCATCATTGCCTTCACCGGTCTGCAATTCGGCAGCGGAACACAGCATGCCGTTGGACTCGACGCCGCGCAGCTTGGCCTTCTTGATCTTGAAGTCGCCCGGCAGCTCGGCACCGATCATGGCGAACGGAATTTTCAGGCCCGGGCGCACGTTTGGCGCACCGCAGACGACCTGAAAGGTTTCGCTGCCATTGCTGACCTGGCACACACGTAACTTGTCGGCATCAGGGTGTTGCTCGGTGCTCAGCACCTCGCCCACCACGACACCGGTGAAAATGCCGGCGGCCAGCGTCACGCTGTCAACCTCAAGACCGGCCATCGACAGACGAGCAACCAGCTCGTCGCGGGAAACCTGCGGGCTTACCCAGCCGCGCAGCCATTGTTCACTGAATTTCATCCTGCTCTCCTGAAAGGTTCGTTACGACTTAGCGAAATTGCGCGAGGAACCGCAAATCGTTGTCGAAGAACAGGCGCAAATCATTGACGCCGTAACGCAGCATGGCCAGACGCTCTACGCCCATGCCGAACGCGAAGCCCTGAAACTCTTCTGGGTCGATGCCGGACATGCGCAGCACGTTCGGGTGAACCATGCCGCAACCCATGACTTCCAGCCAGCCGGTCTGTTTGCAGACGCGGCAGCCTTTGCCACTGCACATCACGCATTCCATATCCACTTCCGCCGACGGCTCGGTGAACGGGAAATACGAAGGACGGAAGCGCACAGCCAGCTCTTTCTCGAAGAACACCCGCAGGAACTCTTCGATGGTGCCTTTCAGGTCGGCAAAATTGATGTCGCGATCGACCAGCAGACCTTCGATCTGGTGGAACATCGGCGAGTGGGTGATATCGGAGTCGCTGCGGTACACACGGCCTGGGCAGACGATGCGGATCGGCGGCTGCTGCGATTCCATGGTGCGGACCTGTACCGGCGAGGTATGGGTGCGCAACAGCATGTTCGCGTTGAAATAGAAGGTGTCATGCATCGACCGGGCCGGGTGATGGCCAGGGATGTTGAGCGCCTCGAAATTGTGGTAGTCGTCTTCGACTTCCGGGCCTTCGGCAATGCCGTAGCCGATGTGCGTGAAGAATTGTTCGATACGTTCCAGAGTGCGGGTGATCGGGTGCAGACCACCGGAGGTCTGGCCACGGCCAGGCAGGGTCACGTCGATGCATTCGGCGGCGAGTTTGGCACTCAGTTCTGCCTGCTCGAACGACGCCTTGCGTGCATTGAGGACCTCTGTGACACGCTCCTTGGCAACGTTGATCAGCGCGCCGACGTGCGGACGCTCTTCAGCCGGCAGGTTCCCCAGGGTCTTCATCACCTGAGTCAACTCGCCTTTCTTGCCGAGGTAGTGAACCCGGATTTGCTCCAGGGCATTGATATCTTCGGCGCTTTGCACAGCCTCAAGAGCTTGAGAGACCAGCGCGTCCAGGTTTTCCATGTACAGACTCCAGATACAAAATAGGGGAAGAGCTGAAGGCTCTTCCCCTATTTATGACGTTTAACACCGGCCCCGGAAACCGGGGCCAGTGATTGTCGGGGACTTAGGCCAAAGTGGCTTTAGCTTTCTCGACAATCGCAGCAAACGCCGCTTTTTCGTTCACTGCCAGATCAGCCAGAACCTTACGGTCGATCTCGATGGACGCTTTTTTCAGGCCAGCAATGAAACGGCTGTAGGACAGACCGTTAACACGAGCACCAGCGTTGATACGAGCGATCCACAGAGCGCGGAACTGACGTTTTTTCTGACGACGGTCACGGTAGGCGTACTGGCCTGCCTTGATTACCGCTTGCTTGGCAACACGGAATACGCGTGAACGCGCGCCGTAGTAGCCTTTTGCAAGTTTCAGAATTTTTTTGTGACGCTTACGGGCAATGACGCCACGCTTTACACGAGCCATGAGTTACTTCCTCTATATCTTGATCAAAATTAACGAAGGCGCAGCATGCGCTCGACTTTTGCCACGTCAGACGGATGCAGCAAGCTGCTACCGCGCAGTTGACGCTTACGCTTTGTCGACATTTTGGTCAGGATGTGGCTCTTGAAAGCGTGTTTGTGCTTGATGCCGTTAGCAGTTTTCAAAAACCGCTTAGCTGCACCACTTTTAGTCTTCATCTTTGGCATGTTCGGATACTCCGCATTCAGTTGATAAATATAACCGCAAGGCCTGCCGTGCCCTGGTGGTTATTTCTTCTTTTTCGGGGCGATGACCATGATCAGCTGGCGTCCTTCCATCTTAGGATGCTGTTCGACGGAACCGTATTCAAGAAGGTCACCTTCAACCCGCTTCAACAATTCCATACCCAGCTCCTGGTGGGCCATCTCACGACCGCGGAATCTCAACGATACCTTGGCCCTGTCCCCGTCACTCAGGAAACGTACCAGGTTGCGTAGTTTTACCTGGTAATCCCCTTCCTCCGTCCCTGGACGAAACTTGATTTCTTTAACCTGGATCTGCTTCTGGTTTTTCTTCGCTGCAGCAACCTGTTTCTTCTTTTCGAAGATCGATTTGCCGTAGTCCATCACACGGCAGACCGGAGGTACTGCGTCGGCAGAAATCTCTACCAGATCCAGCTTGGCCTCTTCGGCTATACGAAGCGCTTCATCAATCGAGACGATGCCAATCTGCTCGCCGTCAGCGCCAATTAAACGAACCTCGCGGGCCGAGATATTCTCATTGATCGGGGCCTTGGGTGCAGCTCGTTTATCTTGTCTCATTTCACGCTTAATAATAATTACTCCGTATCTTGGCGACCACGCCGGGAAACCGCTTGTGCGAGGAATTCAGCGAACTGGGCGACCGGCATCGAGCCAAGGTCAGCGCCTTCACGTGTACGCACAGCGACAGTTTGCATTTCAACCTCTCTATCTCCAATCACGAGGAGATAAGGAACCTTGAGCAAAGTATGCTCGCGGATTTTAAAGCCGATCTTTTCATTTCTCAAGTCGGACTTGGCACGAAACCCGCTTTCAGCCAGAGTTTTTTCCACTTCAAGGGCAAAATCGGCCTGTTTGTCAGTGATATTCATGATCACTGCCTGGGTTGGCGCCAGCCAGGCTGGAAACGCGCCTTCGTAATGCTCGATCAGAATTCCGATGAAACGCTCGAACGACCCAAGAATTGCGCGGTGCAACATGACCGGATTCTTGCGACTGTTGTCTTCCGAAACGTACTCGGCGCTCAAACGGATAGGCAGGTTGAAGTCCAGTTGCAAGGTGCCACATTGCCATACCCGGCCGAGACAATCCTTGAGGGAAAACTCGATTTTGGGGCCGTAGAACGCGCCTTCGCCCGGCTGCAGGTCGTAAGGCAGGCCTGCGCTGTCGAGTGCGGAAGCCAGCGCCGATTCGGCACGATCCCAAAGCTCGTCGGAGCCTACACGCTTTTCAGGGCGAGTGGACAATTTCAGTTCGATATCCTTGAAACCGAAATCGGCGTAGACATCCAGCGTCAGTTTGATGAACGCGGCGGATTCGGCCTGCATCTGGTCTTCGGTGCAGAAGATGTGCGCGTCGTCCTGAGTGAAACCACGTACGCGCATGATGCCGTGCAAGGCACCCGACGGCTCGTTGCGGTGGCAGGCACCGAACTCGGCCAGACGCAGCGGCAGCTCGCGGTAGCTTTTCAGGCCCTGATTGAACACCTGCACGTGGCACGGGCAGTTCATCGGCTTGATGGCGTAGTCGCGGCTTTCGGACTGGGTGGTGAACATGTTGTCGGCGTAGTTGGCCCAGTGCCCGGATTTTTCCCAGAGCGAGCGATCGACCACTTGCGGGGTCTTGATCTCAAGGTAGCCATTTTCGCGCTGCACTTTGCGCATGTACTGCTCAAGCACCTGATACAGGGCCCAGCCCTGCGGGTGCCAGAACACCATGCCCGGCGCTTCTTCCTGGGTGTGGAACAGGCCGAGGCGCTTGCCGATCTTGCGATGGTCGCGCTTCTCGGCTTCTTCGATCCGCTGAATGTAAGCGGCCAGTTGCTTCTTGTCTGCCCAGGCGGTGCCGTAAACGCGCTGCAATTGCTCGTTCTTGGCATCGCCGCGCCAGTAGGCACCCGACAGTTTGGTCAGTTTGAAGGACTTCAAAAAGCGGGTGTTCGGCACGTGCGGGCCGCAGCACATGTCGACGTATTCTTCGTGGTAATACAGGCCCATGGCCTGCTCATCCGGCATGCCTTCTACAAGACGCAGCTTGTAGTCTTCGTGACGGGCGGTGAACACCTTTATCACTTCGGCGCGCGGGGTGACTTTCTTGATGACGTCGTAATCTTTTTCGATCAGCTGCTGCATGCGCTGCTCGATCGCCGCCAGGTCATCAGGCGTGAACGGGCGCTCGTAGGCGATATCGTAATAGAAGCCGTCGTCGATCACCGGACCGATGACCATCTTTGCAGTCGGGTACAACTGCTTTACCGCGTGCCCTACCAGGTGAGCGCAGGAGTGACGGATGATCTCCAGCCCTTCTGCGTCCTTGGGGGTAATGATCTGCAGGCTTGCATCGTTTTCGATCAGGTCGCAGGCGTCGACCAGTTTGCCGTCGACTTTACCGGCAACGGTGGCCTTGGCCAGACCGGCGCCGATTGAGAGTGCGACATCGGCTACAGAAACCGCATGATCGAATGAACGTTGACTGCCGTCGGGAAGAGTAATAGTTGGCATGGCGCCTCCTCTCCTAGTGGTGACCCCTACCAAAGGTCACGTGGGTTGGGATGAGCCAGTACGTGATCCGGTGGTGTGCCTGCCTCACAGTGGCAGGAGCCTTGGGGCCAACCTTGAACCGGACCAGATGACTGGAATGTACGAAAAACCTGCTTGCGCTGCACTAAAGGCTACCGGCCAAAAACCGCTAACCAAGGCGCACTTGAAAATAACAGGACGCGCATCCTAACACAGTGCTGCCGGCGCAGGATGTACATCGACGCAAAAGAAGCGGAAATAGCACGCCACCTGAACTGACAAGCCCTGCAGGCGTCAGAACCCATCGAGACCCTGTACGTTTTTTCCAGCCAATAGGAGAACACCATGAAGTTTTCGAATCTGACCAGCCTCCTCGCCTGCGCTGCCGCCCTGATACCGCTGGGCGCCCAGGCCGCCATGGACGGCGCCACACGCGCCACGTTCACTCAGGAATGCGTTGCAGCGGCCAAACAACAGAAGCTGGATGACAAGACTGCCAAGGCGCACTGTGAGTGCGGCGCAAAACAGGTAGACAGTCATTTCACCGACAAGGAAATAGCCTCGCTAGGCGCAACCGACGTCGCACCACCCGCCGCATTGACCGCAAAACTGCAGAAACTGGTCGCAGAAAACTGCACCGCAGCAAAATAATCATTTTTTTCTGCCAGGGTAAAACAAGCGATTCAAACGCTTGTAACAGTAAGCTCCGGCGTGGCTCAAGTCGGCTGAAAGCCAATGAAATCATGGCTTTCAGCGTTGCCGGTGCCGGTCGGTCGAAACCCGGCTAAAGGGGTCACTCGGGCGTTTTTAGTGCATGAAGCGCTGCCTATACGAGACCTTTACGCAAAGTACTGACCTTAGTAGCTGTTTTTTTGCGCATTTCGACTATGATACCCCGGTGTGCCCAGTTGGCCTGAGCAGCACGTTATTGAAAATTATGTTTCTGGAGATACACCATGTCTAATCGCCAAACCGGCACCGTAAAATGGTTCAACGATGAAAAAGGCTTCGGCTTTGTCACTCCACAAGGTGGCGGTGACGACCTGTTCGTACACTTCAAAGCGATCGAAAGCGACGGTTTCAAAAGCCTGAAAGAAGGCCAGACCGTTTCTTTTGTTGCTGCTAAAGGCCAGAAAGGCATGCAAGCAGAACAAGTTCGCGTTGACTGATTCATTCGGCGCAAAAAAACCCCGTCACTGACGCAATGCTGTTCACTT
>NZ_ATDK01000088.1 GCF_000444135.1 Pseudomonas avellanae BPIC 631 | reverse complement strand
CTGCGGCCTCGCGTTTGAATTCAATGGAAAAGGTACGGCGTTGTTTGGTCATCAGACACCTCTATATCTGGCGATATTCTCGCCTAAATGAGTGTCCGGAATCATTAGACCACTACAGTCGAAACCTTCTTTCTGTTCCCGCACATCGACGGCTTTGCCCTGCTGTGCGTGCTGCTTGCGCCGGTCTTCGTGCTCGGCGCATTTCTGGGTTCGCGTCCGCAGTGGAGCGGCTATGGGTTGGGCTTGCTGATCTTTTTCAGCATCGGCTCGGTGCCCGATAACCTGACGGTCTACAACCCCTACACCTTCATCAACGATTACATCGCGATGGTCATCGGCATGCTGATCTGTGCGGCCGCGGGCGCAATCATTTTGCCGCCCAACAGCCGCTGGATGTGGCAGCGACTGGAGCAAGCGCTGCGCAATCAAGTGGTGTTCGCCATCAGCGCGCCGCTGGATCGCCTTGGTTCACGCTTTGAAAGCCAGACCCGAGACCTGATGCACCAAGCGTACGGCCTGGCCATCAGCCGGCCGCAGGTGCAGCGCGAATTGCTGCGCTGGATGTTCGTGGTGCTGGAAATCGGCCACGCGATCATCGAACTACGTCGCGAGCAGGCGACACTGCCGGTGCATCCCGCTTACGCTGAATACCAGCCTTGGCGCATCGCATTGCGGGTCATGGGTCGCGCGTTGGTGCGCCTGTTCATCCAGCCCGACGCCGTCAATTTGCAACGGGGCCTGCTGGCGGTCGATCAGGCGATCAAGCGCGTACAGGAAGCCGATGAGCCCTTCGCTTCGCATTTCGACACCTCGGTGCTGCGCCGGGTGAAAAGCTACCTGCACTTTATCCGCACCTCGCTGCTGGACCCGCAATCGTCACTGGCTGCCTATGCCGTCGGGCAAAACGCCTCAGGAGTGGTTCATGCCGCGTGAAATAGCGTTTCACGGTCTGTACATGCCGACCCTGACCCTGATGTTTCTGATCGCTGTGGTGTTGGCCTGGGCGCTGGATCGCTTGCTGGCCGGTTTTGATCTGTACCGTTATTTCTGGCACCCGGCCTTGCTGCGCATGAGCCTGTTCATGTGTCTGTTTGGCGCGCTGGCGCTGCCCCTTTATCGTTGACTCCTGATGCGAGAAATCTCTGCATGAAAAAGTTTTACAGCCTGATCGCCACGTTGCTGGTGCTGGCAATCGCGCTCTGGATCGGTCGTACGCTGTGGGTTGATTACATGGAGACACCGTGGACCCGCGACGGTCGGGTGCGCGCCGACATCATCAACGTGGCCGCCGATGTGTCCGGCACGGTGGTGGAAGTGCCAGTGCGTGACAATCAATGGGTAAAACGCGGCGATTTGCTGATGCAGATTGACCCGGAGCATTACCGGATCGCCGTCAAACAGGCGCAGGCGTTGCTGGCTTCACGCAAGGCGACGTGGGAGATGCGCAAGCTCAACGCAAAGCGGCGTGCCGACATGGATGAACTGGTTATCTCGGCAGAAAACCGTGACGACGCGAGCAATGTCGCCACCTCGGCACTGGCCGATTACCAATTGGCGCAAGCGCAGCTGGAAGCGGCCGAACTGAACCTGGCCCGCACACGCGTGCTGGCGGCGGTGGACGGTTACGTCACCAACCTGAACGTGCATCGCGGCGACTACGCGCGCATTGGCGAAGCCAAGATGGCGGTGGTCGATATGAACTCGTTCTGGGTCTATGGCTTTTTCGAGGAAACCAAGCTGCCGCACCTCAAGGTGGGTGACCCGGCAGACCTGCAACTGATGAGCGGCGAAGTCCTCACGGGGCGTGTCGAAAGCATCGCGCGGGGCATCTACGACCGCGACAACCCGCAAAGCCGCGAGCTGATCGCCGACGTCAACCCGACCTTCAATTGGGTCCGCCTGGCCCAGCGCGTACCGGTGCGCATTAGCCTGGATCAGGTGCCGGAAGGCGTATTACTGGCCGCGGGGATGACCTGCACAGTCATTGTCAGGCCGATAGGCGGCTGATAATCGTCTAGGACCGGGCGACGCTTCGCTTGTCCGCGAACTGCCGGGAACCGGCAGCGAAATCAGCCGCCTCGGTGCACCAGATACAACCAAGGTGGCCGGTTTTGGGGCCGCTTCGCAGCCCATCGCAGCCGTCGTAACCTCCTGAAGTTTTTACGCCTTCCGGGCAGAAGCCCGCTCTTCATGAGGTTCTACTTCACAAATCAATATTCAACCCAAACCGCTTTCTCAATCCTCTCTCCAGCAACCCTTTGGGCAGCAACCACGCCATCAGCGGCAGGATGCGCGAGCCGTTGCCCAGGCGCAGCATGCGGGGTGGGTTGGCTTGCTGCACTGCTTTGAGCAGGCCCTGCGCGAATGCTGTTGCCGGGGTCGGGTTATCCAGCGAGGCTTTTGCACGCGCGCGGATGCCCTCGCGAATCGGCCACCACGGCGAGTGCTCGCTGATCAGCTGTTCGGCCTCATGACTGGCGTTTTTTGCAAAGCTCGATGCAATCGCGCCAGGCTGAACCTCCATGACCTGCACGCCAAACGGCGCCAACTCCAGGCGCAGCGCGTCACTGAGAGCGTGAACGGCTGCT
This sequence comes from Pseudomonas avellanae BPIC 631, assembly GCF_000444135.1. Lineage (GTDB taxonomy): Bacteria > Pseudomonadota > Gammaproteobacteria > Pseudomonadales > Pseudomonadaceae > Aquipseudomonas > Aquipseudomonas avellanae. Next base: position 22,934 of record NZ_ATDK01000088.1, on the reverse strand, counting down.
TTGGACGCACAATAAGCGCCCGCGAATGGCGTCACCAGAACACCGGACACGCTGCCGATGTTCACTACCAGCCCTTTGTTACGCCGCAACGCCGGGAACAGCGCCCGGGTAACACCGACAATCGAGAACACATTGGTCTCGAACTGCCGCTGCATCGCGTCCACGCCACCGTCCAGCAGCGGGCCCATCGCGCCATATCCCGCGTTGTTGATCAGCACGTCCAGCCCGCTGTGTTCAAGCCCGGCAGCGAGCTGCGCCAGTGCCGGCCCGTCGTTGACATCCAGTTGCACGGCGATAAACCCGGCAGCGCTCAGTGTCGCCACATCCTCGGCCTTGCGCGCCGTCGCCCAGACCTCATAGCCCGTGGCCTTGAACGCATCGGCCAGGGCGCGGCCAATTCCACTTGAGCAACCGGTAATAAGAGCGATGGGCATCAATGAGTCCTTGACGGTCAGTCCGAGAAACTGCCGTGCAGCTGTTCTGCGCGAAACTCCAGGGTTTGCGGGCGATAGCCGCTGCGCAATACAGGCAACGGCACGCAATCCTGCCACGCGCCCTTCGCCTGAAGTTCGCCGGGGCCGCGATAGCGCGCAGTCGTGTAAGTATTGTCGGCCAGATTCACCGAGTCCCCCGGCGCATAGGCAGCGATCCGCCAGCGCAGTTCCTGCAGAGCGACCTGGTTGGTATTGGTGATGCTGACCTGCAATGGGCGATCTGCCGGGCAGCCTTGCGGATCGTAACTCAGGCGCATCTCCAGATGATCGAGCTGACGCGTCTCCCGGCTGTCTTGCCAGATCACGATGGCCGCCACGATCCCCAGCCCGGCCGCCGCTGCCAGCGAGACCTGCAAGGCCTTGGCCGGGTAACGGAGCAGCAGGATGAGCCAGGTCAGAATCAACAGGATGCCGATAAACATACGAGTCTCCAGCGGGGGCAGTGCTGGATATCCTACAGAAACCAGTGAGTGGTTGACCAATGACGTCAGATGAGAAAGGTCAAAGAAACTCCGATGCTCACCGAAGTTTAGCTTGAGACTGAAATTACTTGATAAAGCTGTAGGTTTCAGATTTTGGAGTATCTGGCCAGATGTCCACACCCTCCACTTGCACTGTGCCGGTAATGATGGCTTTGTGCGTTAATTTAAAAACCATGGAAGGATCCGAGTTTGTGTTCTCGAGCGTTATGAGTGTCGCTTTGCCTGACGTTATCGGCGATGAACCTGTCAGCAGCGGGCGATTGCTATTGTCTGCGTTGGCCAGGTTCAGTATGACAAACGTGCAGCGTGGATCGCTGACGGCGGGTAGCTCTAGAGTTATATCTTTACCCAACGAGATTTCATTTTTCGTTGAAGCTCCCTGCACAATCGGGACTGGAAGGCTTGGTGCAGATTGCGTAGTCATATCTGATAGCTCCTGTTTGAACGTGTAGCTTTGGCTGGAGAGGGACTGGCCGTTACGTTCAAGCAATCCTAAAGATGATGAGGAGCGGTTTCTACTGACAGAAATGACAGTGGCTATTCGCCGCGTATTTCAGGTTTCAGTGACTTGAAATTCACAGCGCTGTCAGTATCGAGCCGTTTACAAATATGTTTAGGCACGCAAAAAAAAGCCCCCGGCAACAATGAGTCGCCGGAGGCTGTACAGCTTGTAGCTTGTAGCTTGTAGCTTGTAGCTTGTAGCTTGTAGCTTGTAGCTTGTAGCTTGTAGCTAAAAGCTGCCTGTCAGCGAGCGATAGTCTGTGTTTTCACACCCGCTTCCAGCGCATTCGAGCGACCGTAGATATCTTCGAAACGCTCGATATCGTCTTCGCCCAGGTAGCTGCCCGATTGCACTTCGATGATTTCCAACGGGATCTTGCCTGGGTTACGCAGGCGATGGACCGAGGCGATCGGGATGTAGGTGGACTGGTTTTCGGTGAGCAGGAACACGTTCTCGTCACAGGTCACCTGCGCGGTGCCGGATACCACGATCCAGTGTTCGGCGCGGTGGTGGTGCATTTGCAGCGACAGGCACGCGCCCGGCTTGACCGAGATGCGCTTGACCTGGAAGCGGCCGCCCATGTCCACCGAATCGTAGGAGCCCCACGGACGGTACACTTCAAGGTGGTTCTGGGTCTCGGTGCGGCCCTGTTCATTCAGGGTGGCGACCATTTGCTTGACGCCCTGGACCTTGTCCTTGTGGGCAATCATCATCGCGTCTTTGGTTTCGACGACCACGATGTTGTCCAGACCGATCACCGACACCAGTTTGCCGTTGCCGTGGATCATGCAGTTGCGGCTGTCCTGAATGACCACGTCGCCCTTGGTGACGTTGCCGTTGGCGTCCTTGGCGTTGACTTCCCACAGCGACGACCAGCAGCCGACATCGCTCCAGCCAGCCGACAGCGGCACAACGCAGGCGCGCTGGGTTTTTTCCATGACCGCGTAGTCGATGGAGTTGTCCGGGCAGCAGGCGAAGGTGGAGGCGTCGATTTCAACGGCATCGCCGTCCTGCACACTGCGTTCGAGGGTCAGCAGGCAGGTGTCGTAGATGTCCGGGTCGTGCTTTTTCAGTTCTTCGAGGAAGCGGCTGGCGCGGAACAGGAACATGCCGCTGTTCCAGTAGTAACCACCGGCTTCGACGAACTCTTTGGCGCGTTTTTCGTCAGGTTTTTCGACGAACTGCGACACACGGCTCACGCCTTCCGGCAGCAGGGCATCGGCGGTCGATTTGATGTAGCCATAGCCGGTTTCCGGCTTGTTGGCCGGTACGCCGAACAGCACCATTTCGCCACGTTCGGCAGCGACGGTTGCCAGCGCCAGCGCACGTTGCAGGGCTTTCTGGTCTTCGATGACGTGGTCGGCAGGCAGCACCAGCATCAGGCCGTCATTGCCTTCATTGACCAGTTTCATGGCGGTCAGCGCGACGGCTGGCGCGGTATTGCGGCCGAACGGCTCCATGAGGATGGCCTGGGTTTCCAGGTTCAGCGCCGCCAGTTGCTCGTTGACGATGAAACGGTGGTCCTTGTTGCAGACCACGATAGGCTCCTGCATGCCCTCGAACACCAGACGTTGCAGCGTTTGCTGAAACAGGGTGTGCTCGCCGGTCAGTGCCAGGAACTGTTTAGGGAATTGTTTACGCGAAAGCGGCCAGAGTCGTGAACCGCTACCGCCTGACAAGATCACTGGAATCATTTTGTTTCTCCAATAGCATTCAATTTGGGCTGTACGAGATGTCTGTCGTTTCTGTCTTTTTCTTGTTCCGCGTCGGTCGGTTCACGGCAGCTGCCGCGAACCGACCGGCATAATCCGTTTAGCGGGTTGCGACCGGTGGCTTGACCCACACTGGCGAGAGGCTGCTGCCGCTGCCGGTGATGTAGAGCACGGCGGCTTCGCCACGCTCCAGCGCCACAGGTTTCACATCGGTGACTTTCTTGTCGCCGTCGTACAGCGCCAGGCTGACTTTGACCGGGTTGATTTCACGCTCGCCGGTGCCTTTGGCCGCTACGGTGTTGACCACTTCGGTCTTGCCGTCTGCAGTTTTCAGGGTCAGTGACTTGTCGCTGAGGTTCTGAACGCGAACCAGGGATTTTTGCTTGTTCTTGAACGGTGGCTCTTCAACCAGTTGCGGTTTGCCGCTGGCGTTGTTGACCAGGGTGTAATAGTGATCGCTGGCCAGTTTCACCGGCACGCTCTGGCTGCCCAGCTTGGCGGTGTAGTCGCCTTGCGGCATGAAGCTGAACGCAGTGCTGCCCAATGGCGCGACTTCGTTGAGGTTGGTGTTGCCAACGCTGGCGCTGATTTCTGCGCTGCTGGCGTTGTAAACGCGCACGAAGGTCGAGCCTTTCGGTGCAGTCGGGCCGTACAGGGCGGAGTCACCGGCGAACGCTGGCAGCGACATCAGGCCCAGGCCTGCAGCCAGTGCGCAGGTTTTGAACAGGCGTTTGGTGGCCGAACGGTGTGCAGTGTTGTTGGAAGTCATGAGTCAGTCCTCTCAGTTTTGCGCCCGGTTGGGCGACTCGGATGGTTTGGCGTTGAGTGCCACGTTCTCTTGGGTGTCACGCGATTTCTTCAGCTCGGCGATCCACTTGGGATCAAACTCGCCAAGGTCGTTGTGTGCCGGCAGGTAGCGCTCCGGGAATTCCCAGATGACCACTTGCGGCGGGGTGTTCTTGAAGGCGTCGGTCTGCAGGTACTTGAGCATCGGCAGGATCGGGCCGTGGCCATCTTCGGCGTAGTTGACGACGTCACTGCGCAGCGCCTGTTTCAGGGCACCGACGAAGTTCCAGTTGGGGTTGGCGCTGTAACTGGTGCCCACCAGGCCGACCGCCACGTCGCTGTCGGCGAACAGTGCGTCGCCGCCTTCCGCTGCGCCTGCTACCGGGTCAGTGCTGTGTTTCTGCAACTCGTCAGGCTTGGGCAGCAGGTTGCTGAACAGCGGGTCGAGTGGCAGGAACGTGGTCAGGTCGCCTTTGTAAGGCGCGGTTTCGGTAGCCTGGGTGACGAACTGTTCAGGTTCGCCTTCCAGCGGGGCTTTCTGGGCAATGGCGGCGCCCAGTTGCTGCGCGGCCACTTCGGCGCCCATCGGCGTCCAGTGCGTGTCGGTACGCAGGAAAACCTGGCCCTGTTGCTTGGCGGCTTGCAGCGGCGCCAGCAGGTCCGGTGCAAAGATGCCGGCTTTGGCGACCTGAGCATGGAACTGCTGATACAGGTCGGCGTGCAGGCTGGCCGGCTTGTTGTCACCGATGTGCTCCGGGTACAGCCGGGTTTTTGCCGGAACGATGGCCAGAACCAGTTTGCTGCCCTGTTTTTCCAGCGCGTCGCGCACGCCCTGAATCAGCGCCAGGTTGTCGGCTTCGTTCTGCTCGCCATTGGCAACCGCATCGAACTCTTCATCGGTGTATAACCACTGGTCCTTGCCGAGCACCACGCCCGGACGACCTTCGTTGAACAGTTTGAAGTCCAGCGCCGCCCACAGGTTGGTGCCCAGGCGTTTGATCGGAAACTCATCGTCGTAATGGGTTTCCGCAGCCTTGGTCCATTTACCGTTGAGCACGGTGGTCTCGGCCGAGGTGGAGAAGTTGCTGAAACTGCGCAGCGACCAGGCTCCGAGGATCAGCAGAATGCCCAGGAAGATGGCGATGTAGAGGATTCGTAATGAACGGGTCATGTCAGGCTCCTCAAAACTGGAAGTAAAGGAACGGCGAGAAGCTTTGCGCCGAGAGTTTGAGAATCGAAGCCACGAACAGCAGCAGGATCAGTGCGCGCATGGCGTAACGTGGCCAGTCGGCGACCCAGTAGGCCGGTTGCACCTGAGCTTCGCTGCCCACGGTGTAGCCGGGCAGGTGCAGGCTGCCAGGTGCGTCGCCGGGTACGGCCTTGATGGTGCCCGGTTGCTCGGTCGCAGGACCGTCGGCCTTGGCGCTTTTGCCGCTGTCTTTTTCACGGTTCTGGTAAAAGTCACGCAGGCCGAAGAACGCCAGGGTCGCGTAAGCCACTACCAGCGTTGTCACTTGCAGGCCGGTCAGGCTGGCGCGGTTGAGTTCGGACAGCTGCCAGTCGCCGAAGCTGAACATGGCGCCGTACATACGGCCGGCCACGTGCAGGTTTTCGGAGCGGAAGATCACCCAGCCAACCACCACCAGCAGGAAGGTCAGAGCCCAGCGGATCACGTTGAAGCTGTAAGGCTTGGTGTTGATGCCGACCGCTTTCTCGATGGCCAGCCACATGCCGTGCCAGGCACCCCAGATGATGTAGGTGACGTTGGCACCGTGCCATAGACCGCCCAGCAGCATGGTCAGGAACAGGTTGCGGTAGGTCGCGAACTTGCCGCCACGGTTGCCGCCCAGGGTGATGTACAGGTAGTCACGCAGCCAGGTGGACAGGCTGATGTGCCAGCGACGCCAGAACTCGGTGATCGACTGGCTGATGTAAGGCTGTTTGAAGTTTTCCATGAAGCGGAAACCCATCATCAGGCCCAGGCCAATCGCCATGTCGCTGTAACCGGAGAAGTCGAAATACAGCTGCGCGGTGTAGGCCAGTGCACCAAGCCAGGCATCACCCGTGGTCGGGTTCTGCAGGGCGAAGCAGTGGTCGGCGACGATGGCCAGGGTGTCGGCGATGAACACTTTCTTGATGAAGCCCTGCATGAATCGCGTGGCGCCCTCGGAGAACTTGTCCAGCGTGTGGGTCCGGTTGTTGAACTGATCGGCCAGATCACGGAAACGCAGCACCGGCCCGGCAATCAGGTGCGGGAAGATCGCGACGAATGCAGCGAAGTCGATCAGGTTGCGGGTGGCCGGGGTATCGCCGCGGTACACGTCGATGATGTAGCTGATGGACTCGAAGACATAGAACGAGATCCCGATCGGCAGCAGCACGTGGGTCAGGATGAACGGTTCCAGACCCATCGAGATCATGGCCGCATTGATACTGTCCACGCCGAAGTTGGCGTATTTGAAGTAGCCCAGAATGCACAGGTCTACGATTACGCCGAGCAGCAGCCAGCGCTGTGCCGGTTTGGTCCGCACACCTGCTGCGCCCACTTTGAGACCGATCCAGTAGTTCCAGACGGTCACGCCGATGAACAGCGCCAGGAAGTCCACACGCCACCAGGCGTAGAAGATATAGCTGGCAATCAGCAGCAGCAGATTGCGATAGCGTTGCCCGCTCAGGTAGTACAAGCCGAGGAAGATCGGCAGGAACATGAACAGGAACACGTTGGATGAGAAAACCATCCTGATCTCTCCGTTTGTCCAACAGTCAAGGGCTCAAAGCCCCCCCAACCCCCCCGTTGAAACAGGGGGGTAAATCGCTTCACAGCTTGTCGGCGAAGCTGGCCAGGCGAGATCCGTCTTTATGGATGCATCGCCTGGGCAGATGTCTTCGCGGACAAGTCCGCTCCTACAGATAACGACGGTGAATCAGGATCCGTCGTTGTCACCCTTGTCGCCTTTTTCATGGGTCGGGTCGTAGACCTTGGTCAGGTCACCGCCCAGGCGGAAGGTCTTGAACGGCTGCTTTTCGTGTTTCTCTTCCAGCACATCCGGGCTGCAGGTGTAGAGCGAGCAGTACGGTTCGAGCCAGGCGAATTTCGGGTCTTTCTTCAGGTCCGTCATGTCCTGTTTTTCACCGTTGTGTTCCGCAAACGATGCAGGGTCTTTGACGCCGGCCAGCACACGGTCACCCAGACGCTTCAACGCACCGTTGTTTTCCGGACGCAGATCAACGCCGTTGGCCTGGGCGAAGCTGGCGATCATCGCGAGCGGCGGCAGGGCGTAGTTGTGATACGACAGCGCGCGTTGACGGCGCTTCATCTCGTTGGGCAGGTAGCCGTCCTTGTCCACCTGATTGGCGGCGACCTTGAATTCCTTCACCGCCCAATCGAACAGGTCCTTGCGGTTGGTCACGACAGCGGTGGACATCACCGACCATGCAGCCCAGTACGAGTGGTTATTGATTTTTTCCAGCGGCAGATTGCTCCAGTCGCTGACCACCTGATCGGCCAGCTTGCTGAACCAGGCCTCGATGATCTGCGCGTCCTGCTGGCGATTGGCCAACGGGTGCGAATCAGAGAACTTCAGGCGCAGGTAAGCAGAGGACATGCTGCCCAGTGCCCATTTGCGCATGGACTTGCCGGTGTGGTTGAACTCGCGGGATTCCAGCGCATCGGCTTTTGCCCACGTGGTCATCATGTTCAGCGCGCAATCGAGCTGTTCCGGACGACCGTCGCGCATGTACTGCATCACGACTTTGCTGACGCCGCGCTCAAGGTCGGTGATGTCCTTGGTCGCGTCACGAAAAGCTTCTTCGGACACTGCATTGAGTGTCGCGCGCGCCTTGTCCGAGCCTTCGTACTTGCTGCGGAAAACCAGCTTGTCGGTGTAAGGCTTGGGAATGGCTTCACAGGTGAAATTGTGATCGCCGGTCTTCATTTTTTCGATAGGGGCATCGTAGCCCTTGGGTGGAACCAGTGCGGCGGACGCACCCGTAGCCCACGCCATCGATGACACAATTGCCATCGACAGCAGGGTAGGGCGTATCAGTTTCGGAGTCTGCATAAGTCACCTCATAGTCCAGCTTGAGCGGTGTGTTTCGCAGCGCTCGGGAACACGTTGCGTTTGCATACTTTGGCATCCACTTTCTGTGCCGTGCCTGCTTCCGGTCCCTGGATTTCCAGTGCCAGCAGTTGCTGGTCGGCCCAATCCTCGTCTTCGCGCAATTCAAAGGCGAAGCGTCCGTCGGTATCGGAAGTTTCCGGCTTCTCGATTTTCAGGTCCTCGTGGCGACCGTTCATGTACCAGAGTCTGGCCTGAAGGGTTTTCACCGACGTGTCGTCAAAGCGGATATCGATCTGGTTGCTGCCGTTGCGAATATCCTTGATGCCGTTCTTGCCGTTGACCAGCACTTCGTTGTTGCCCGGCTTCAAGGTAGTGCTGGCGCTCATGACCGCAGGCTTGCCTTCGCAGCCGTTGTCGAGCAGCGACATCATCTGGCGATAGATGGTCTCCTGGTCCAGGCGATACAGCGGCGAGAATTCCCAGATGAGAATCTTCGGTGGACGTTTCTGGAAGTCTTCACTGCCCAGGTACTGCAGCATCGAACCTTCCAGACCACCCCCCGGGAACGCTACGTTCAACACGTCGGCGCCCATGTATTCCTGCAAAAAGCCCGCGAAGTTGTAGTTCTTGCCGCTGTGGCTGGTGCCGACCAGGGTGATTTCCGGGTTGCCGGCGTCACCGAACAGGTCGCCGTCGCCAGCCTCGCCTTTGGGCTCGGTGGTGAACTGGTCCATGTACTGCACCGCGTAGCTGGTGCCGCAAAATTGACCGGCCATGTTGTGCAAAGTGCCCGTCTTGCCCATGCGTCCGGAAATATGGCTTTCAAATTCACGTTTCGGAATGCTGCTGTAGCCCGGTACTTTTTTAACGGTCTCGGCAACGATTTTCGCGGTGCGTTGTGCGCCGTAGGGCGTCCAGTGCTGGTCGCCACGGAAGTAGAAGTCGTGTGCCTGTTGCTCGTTGGTCAACGGCGACAGGTCCGGCACCCAGTAACCCATCTTGCTGAAGCGACCGAGCATGGCCTGATAGTTTTTCAGCGCCTTGTCGTAGTCGAACTTGTCGCGTTCGGCCGGGAACAGCTTGTTACGATCAACCAGGCCACGGGTCGGCTGATAGACCACGACCAGCTCGACACCCTTGCTCTTGAACGCATCGTGCAGTTCTTTCATGCGTCGGTAGCCGCCTGGTGTGGTGTCGAACTCGGTGCGCAGGTCTTCCTGAGTCCGGAACAGCCAGTCGCCCTGGGCCTGTACCAGCGTGGTGAAGTTCTGCTGGTAGGGGGAGACGTAGTTTTTTGCGTCGTGCGCGGCCGGGCACAGGCTGCAGCAAGGCTCGGCCTTGAACGTCGGCGCTTGTGCGTCGTCTGCCCGAGCGACACCGGCGGCGGCCATCAAGGCGGCGGTGAGGCTGGACAGGCTCAACAGCTTGATCAGATGTGCGTGCATAACAATACCCTTCCTCATTCCCGCAGCTCGGTCTGGCTTTCGACGGGGTCGATCAATACGGCTTTTTTCTGGCGAACCAGCAGGTCGAGGATCTCGTCCTGGCGCTCACCGAGGATACCGTTGAGGCTGATACCGACCTCTTTGGTGGGCATCAGCATCGAAACGCGATACAGCTCGACGCTCAATGGCGAGTCGATGGACAGCGGACCGGAGCCATTGCTGGACAGTTCGCCACCGACCATGATCAGCGATACCTGAGCGTCGAACGGGTCGAGTTCGATGTCGCGGTCGGTATCGCTCAAGTCCTTGATGTGGCCGTAGACGCCCATCAGGCCGTTGGCCATGGCCACGTTCTCGTACAGTTTGATGTTCACACTGTTGCGCACGCGGATACCGTGACGGCGGTTGGCAATCACACGGTTGCCCCACAGCAGGTTGTTGCCGCTTTCGTACAGGGTGATGCCGTCGGTATGGTTCTGATAGATCTCGTTGTAGGCGACGATGTTGCCAACGCTGTTACGGTCCAGAACCACGCCGGACAATTTGTTGTTGTGGCTTTTGTTGCGGAAGATGAAGCTGTTGTCCACTTCCCGGGAAATAATGATCCCGTGCTTTTTCTTGGTCCCGTAGACGTCGTTTTCGGCGATGATCAGGCCGTGGGAGCGGTCATGCGGGTCAATCCCGTACACGATGTTGTCGCGGTAGGTATTACCTTTGACCACAAAGTCACGTGTTTCGTAGCAGTAAAAGCCGTACCACATGTCCGCGAAATCGGAATCGATGATCCAGCCGGTCGGCTCGCCACGCTTGAGAAGCTTCGCGGTGTTGGGCGTGTACTGGGAAAAACTGACGCCGTAGGACTTGCTCTGGTTGTAACCCATGCTCGCCATTTTGGTCTTGGCGATCCAGGTTTCCGAACCGCCCCAGGTCAGTACGAACGGGCGAAACTCGTCAGGGGTGCGGTAGGCCGCCAGACCGTTACGGGTTTCACTCCAGGCGTTGACCGAGGTGTTGGTGATCAGCATCTTGCCTTCGCTGACGATGAACGAGCCCTTTTCCTGAGACAGACGCAATTCCTTGGTCTTGCTGTCGATCTCGAAGATCCCGGTTTCTTTGACCAGGATCGGTAGGCGCGCCACGTAGACACCGGGCGACACTTCACTCAGAAACTGCTTGGGAACCTTTTTCACCAGGTCCTGCAGGTTCACGTAGCCGTCGGAAATCATGATGGCCTGCGGAATGCCCTTCTGACGGACCACCCATTCAGCCATCTTGTTGTCACCGCCGATGAATTCCTTCAGGCCGGTTTCTTCCATCATCCGCGCGACGGTAATCTTGCCGGGCTTGTTGCGCGCAATCTTTTTCAGCGCCGCCTCGGTGGTATAACCGCTCAGGTCGGGGAGCACCGGCTTGGCCATTTCCAGCGGCTCGGTCGGCGGGCTGGTGATGGTGTAGGTCTTGGCCTGGTGCAACTCTTTAACCAGTGCCTTCGGTGCTTCGGGTACAGCAGGCGCATTGGCCAGCGCGACGCTGCTGGCCATCAGCAGAGCGCTGGTCAGCAGGGCACTTTCGAGCAGGGCGTGCGGCCAGTGTCGGCTACGCCCGTTGCTTGCATGGCTGTTCATCTCTGGCACTCCTTTGGCGGTTTGCATCAGAAGCGCCAGATGACGTCTACAACAGCGCGGTGCATGTATTCATCCACGCCGTTGTGATACGCGTCGCCGGGCTTGAAGACACCTGCGCGCAAGCGCACCAGTGCCGAAGGTTCGTCGAAAGACTGGCTGAGCGAGGCGGGCAGCAGGCCTTGCTTGAAGTACTTGGTCACGACCAGGTCCATTTCCTGACCCAGGTCCTTGCGCCCGTCTTCCAGCGGCAGCGAGCTGAACGTGTTGCTGTCGCCGTTTTCACGCACTGCGTTGATGCCCGAACCGCCGATACCGGTGTTGCCATCGACACGACGGAACTTGTGGTAGATCAGCGACGCGTCGTATTCCTCGTTCATCTGCCAGGAAGCAAACAGCGAGCCGGTTTCCACGTTGGCCATTTCGCCCTGGAACGCCTCGCCGAAGCGATGGATGCGCGAACGGGTGCCGGTCCAGTTGGAGCGGTTGCTCTCCAGACCGTTCTGGATGTAGTCCTTGCTGGCGCGCGAGTAGGCGGCGCCGACTTGCCATTGCGGGTCGAGACGCAGGCGCAGGCCCAGGTCGGTGGCCCAGCCATTCATGTCACGGCTGTTTTTCTCGCCGGCAAAAAACTGGTCATTGGCTGCCGAGGTCACGCCGATTTCATCGCGTGTGCCGTTCAGCCAGGTCAGGCTGCCCCAGTAGTTGAGCGGGGTGGTGTTGCGATAATTGTAAGCATCGCTGTCAGCCTGCAGACCCAGCCAGGTCAGATTGCCGTTGGAGGTCTTGTCCAGATCGTCCAGTTGCTCGCCCTGCGATTTGAGCTTGCCGTCGTCATGGCTGTAGTGAGCGCGCACACCGGCCCAGTGGCCAGGTGTCCACTGGTAGCTGGCCGATCCGAACAGGTGCTTGCGATCTTCATCGTCTGGCGCCAGCTCGGTCAGGTCGGTGCGGTATTCGCTGAAACGCTGGGCAGCACCCAGTTCGGCACGCAGCAGGGTGGTGTCGAAGTTCCAGTTGATGGCCTCGATGTTGGTGTCGTGCCATTGGCCATCGTCATTGCGCAGGCGCTGGCGACCGACTTTGAGGATCTCGCCCGGATAAGGCGTGAAACCGCTGTAACCGATCCAGAACTCGCGCAGTGCCGCGTAGGATTTTTCGACTTCGCGCTCGCTGGCCGTGCCACGCGAAGTTTGCGTGCCGCTGCCGTCGCTGTTGCTCTGCTCCAGCGGGTCGGTCTGAATGGTGTCGGTGGCGGTGACCACCTGGCCCATGGCGTAACCGCTCCAGTCGCCGCGCTCACCGTAGACCCAAGGGCGCAGGTCCAGGCCCACACCGTTGACGTCGCCGCCCGAACGGGTGCCCAGATCGCGATCGTCCTCGGCCTGCGCCGTGGCTTTGATTTCGATACCAAAATTCTGTTGTTCGGTCAGCGCTGCCAGCGTCGGGCAGGCCCAGAACAGGGTGAAGCCAAGGCCCATGCCGGCGGCCATCAAAGGATTCAACTTCATAGTGCTTCCTCACCGTCTTTTTCTTCTTGCAGGGCCTGCATCGCCATCGCGTTTTGAGTGGCGGAAGCGCCCCGGACTTTTTGCTCGCGTGCCAACAGGTCTTTGGCAGTGGCGAGCTTTTCAGGCGGCAGTTGGGTACTCATTGCCTGGGCAAGCTCGGTGGCTTGCGGGGTTTCACTGGCCAGCGACAACTGGGCGAAGACCCAGGCGTTGACCGGGTCGGGCAGCGTGCCCTTGCCCTGCGAGAACAGTTGCGCAAGCGCGAAGTCGGCGCTGTTCTGGCCACCACGTGCAGCGGTCAGCAGCTCGTCCACGGCTTTTTGCGGGTAAACCTGGCCCAGGTAGCCACGACGGTAGATCTGCCCCAGGTAGTAATGGGCAGAGATTTCCGTGGCGGTGGCTTTTTTCAGGTGTTCTTCGGCCTTGACCGCGTCTGCCGGTACCCACTTGCCCTCGTAATAGAGACGGCCCAGCAGCAGTTCGGCGCGTGGCTGATCGGCCGCACGGCCGTTGTTCAGGTATTCCATCATCTTGTTGACGTCACCCAGTTCGGGGAAGTCGTACAGCAGTTTGGCCAGCGTGACCCAGGAAATCGGGTAACCCGGCGCAACCTCTTCGAGCAATTGCTGAGCGGTCTTTTCGTCAGGCGTTCCGATAGTGGAATCGCCCAGTACGCGGGCGACGCTGTCGACTCGCTGAGCGTTGACGCGCCCGGCAGCGTTTGCGCTTCTCAGTTGCGCGATCAGTGCCGCCTGTTGCTCGGTCTGGCCGCGAGTCTGGTAGACCGTGGCGAGTTCGACGTAGCAGATATCGGTGGCCGACAACGCCTGTTTGCAGATGCTTTCGACTTCGTCCAGATGCTCTGCGTAGGTGCCCTGAGTGCGGTACAGCAGCACTTGCGCCAGACCGGCTTCCGGATAGCCGGCAGCGCGCCACTGGCTGATTTTCTGCTGTGCATTCACTTCGGGAAAGGTATGCGGGTATTGCAGATACAGCATGGCCAGCGGTATCAGCGTGCCCGACTCACCATTGGCGAAGGCTTTTTTCAGCAGTTCTTCGGCTTCGCGATGCTCGGCTTCAGTGGCTTCAGGCTTGACCGCCAGCAGGCGACCAAGACGCGATTGTGCCCGTGGCGAAGTCTGTGCGGCGGCGCGGTAGGTGGCCTCGGCCTGCTTGAGCAGCGCCGGGTCGCGGGTATTCACCTGAATATCGGCCAGGCCGACTTGCGCGTCGCTGTAGCCCAGGTCCGCCAGCTGCCGATAGTTCTGCTCCGCCAATGCAGTGTCGCCGTTTTTCAGGGCTTCATTGGCAAGACGTTGATCAGGCAGGCCGGCACAGCCGCTGAGGCCGAGCGCGACAGCGAGGCTCAATAGCGTGGGGGTCGACAGGCGTCGTAGTGGGCTGTTCATGGTTACAGACCCGCAGCCATTGCTTTGTCGAGCAACCAGTTCACGGACGGGCCGCGATCGCTGACCACTTCGACAGGGCGACCGGCAAGCGAGCTGCTCAGGCTTTCGTCAGGCTTGATCTGTACGCGGATGTCGGTGGACAGGTCGGTGTCACTCAGGTTGGTGCTGCTGACGATCTGACCTGTGCGCAGTTTGTCTTCGCCGGCAATCTGGAAGCTGACACGGGTGCCTGGCTTGACGTCGTTGAACTGGCGATAAGTAAAGCGCGCTTCAACCGTGGCCGGCGCATTGCGTGGCACCAGTTGGAAGATCACCTGACCCTTGGACGCGAACTGACCGTCGGCAACCAGTTGGCGAGCCACGACGCAATCGCACGGGCTGGTCATGGTGCCGCTCATTTGCTTGCCATACAGCTCTTCGATCTTGGCCGGCTGCAGGTCTTCACCGGTCAGGCTGCCCTTGAGCATTTCCAGCATGCTGGTGTTGAAGGTCGCCAGTGGCGCGCCTTTGGTGGCTTCGCCGTTCTGGGCAACCAGGCTTTGCACGGTGCCTTCACGCGGCATGGTCACGTCCATGCTCGGGATCGAGACCAGGCCCGCCGATGCGTGGCTGACGAAGTACAGGCCGTAGACCGTCTTGAAGATGAAGCCGAACGCTGCCAGGCCAACAATAAAGATGCCGAGGCTGAACGTCACCGCGCGCAAACGACCCAGTGCGCTCATGCCGCTGTCGCTGCCTTTGACCTTGCGTGCCTTGGTGAAGTTGTCGCGCTGCAAGGTGGCGAGCACTTCACCCAGGCTGACGATTTCGCCGGACAGGTGCGAGGTGATCAAGTGGCGCAGGGTGGCAATGTCCTGAGCTTCCAGGTTCTGGAACTGGCAGCCGATGCGGCTGCTGGCGTTGTCCACCGAACGGACCTGCATTTCCACATCCATGGCCAGGCCAAGGTTGTCGATCAGAAACTGCAGACGGCCCTTGATGACCTCACCGGTGGTGTAGGTAAGCCCTGCTGGAGCCACAAAGCTCAAGCCACCGGCCGACAGGTCTTCGATACGCACCAGCGGCGCGTTCGGCTTGTCGTTCAGCAGGCGCAGCTTGGCAGGGATCTTGATCCGGGCGTGTTGGCGCTGGGCTTCGGATTCATGTACGACGTTCGCATTCACGGCTGTATTCATGGCTAGTTTTCCTACTTAAGCGATTAATCCGTTGGTCTGGTCAAACCATCGTCAACAGCACGGCGACGAAGATGGTGCCAGCCGAGAAAGTCATGGTTCGGGACGACCACGTGTTGAACCAGCCTTGAAAGCTGGCCATGTCGCGGCTGAGTTTGGTGTCCTGGCGCGTCCAGGACTGGCGGTCCAGGCGGAAGAAGACGTAGATCTTCATCAGGGCGCCGACGATCTGGTTGTAATAGAGAATTATCGGGTAGGCAGGCCCGATCCTGTGTCCTGAAAAGGACAGCAGCAGGGTGAGGATCAGACGGGTCATGCCGATCCACAGCAGGTACATCAGCAGGAACGCGCCGCCGTACTTGAAGCTGGCGATGATGGCGACGGTCAGGCCGAGAATCGAGGTCCACATCGACATACGCTGGTCGAACAGCACGATGCTGGTGAAAATCCCCAGGCGACGAACGCCCAGACCCAGTGCACGCGAGTTCTGACGCAGGTTGTTGCCGTACCAGCGATACATCAGTTTGCGGCTGGCCTTCAGGAAGCTCTTTTCCGGCGGGTGCTCCACGGTGTTGATCGCGGCATCCGGGACGTAGAACGTGTCGTAGCCCAGGCGCATCAGGCTGAACCAGCTGGACTTGTCATCACCGGTCAGGAACCGGAAGGTGCCCAGACGCCAGTGGTTGAGCGAGTCGCTTTCCACGTCGGCTATAAACTCGGGGTCGGTCACGACTTTTGCGCGAAACACCGACATCCGGCCGGTCATGGTCAGCACGCGCTTGGACAAGGCCATCGAGCACATGTTGATGTGACGCTGAGCGAAACGCAGCTTGTGCCACTCGCTCATGATGTAGCCGCCACGCACTTCGCAGAACTCGTTGGTGGTCAGGCCGCCGACGTTGTCGAACAGCTGGAACCACGGCACGGTCTTGGCAACCACGCCTTCGTTAAGCACGGTGTCACCGTCGATCACGGCCACCACGGCACGGTCATCGGGCATGTGCCGCGAGATGGCACGAAAGCCATAGGCCAGGCCGTCGCGCTTGCCGGTACCCGGAATACGCACGAAGTCCAGCTTGACGCGATCCGGCGGGTTCGCCTTGGCCCACATGCTCTTGACCAGCAGCTCGTCGGACATTTCCACCAGCGAACAGACCACGGTGGTAGGAAGACCACATTCGATGGCTTCGCGGATGACCGAGCTGTACACCTGAGCGGTGGTCAGTGCATCGATGCGAAAGCTGGTCACCATCAGAAACACATGGGATGGGTCTGCAGCGCTGCCCAGCTTGCGAACCTTGCGGCGCAAATGCGGGTAGACGATGTAGAGGAAGATCATCCCGCGCACGAAGTGCGTGATCCCCATCGAGTAGCGCCAGATACCGACGGCGCCAATCAGGAAGATAAAGTTCTTCGACTGCGAGTCGAAGATACTGGTGGGCAATGCCGCAGCAAGGCCCATTAACAAACTGAGATAAAACAGCCAACCGGCGGCCTGTAAAAGGCCGTGCTTGAGCCTTTGCATAATCTGTATCCCTAAGTCAGTTGCGAGCCTCAAGCCCCAGGCTGCAAGCACACTGCTTGAGCTTGGTGGCCTGGAGCCTGGCGCTTGTGGCTTGCGGCTGATTTACCAGCAGATACCTTCGGCACGACCGTCTTCGGAGGTGGCATTGGTCATGAAGCCCACCAGGTCGATAACGCGCTTGCCTTCAGGCGTCTTGTTGGCGAGGGCGCGGAAACGCTCATCGCGGTTGCCAAGGATGATCACGTCGGAGTCATTGATGACCTGATCGAAGTCGGAATTCAGCAGCGAGGAAACGTGCGGAATCTTCGATTCGATGTAGTCCTTGTTGGCACCGTGAACACGGGCGTATTCGACGTTGCTGTCGAAAATGCTCAGGTCGAAGCCCTTGCCGATCAGCATTTCGGCCAGTTCTACCAGCGGGCTTTCACGCAGATCGTCGGTGCCGGCCTTGAAGCTCAGACCCAGCAGCGCAACTTTACGGGTGTCGTAGCTGGCAACCATGTCGAAAGCGTTCTGCACTTGCGAGGTGTTGCTGCGCATCAGCGAGTTGAGCAGTGGTGCGTCGACATCCAGGCTACCGGCGCGGTAGGTCAGGGCGCGGACGTCTTTAGGCAGGCACGAACCGCCGAAGGCAAAGCCCGGGCGCATGTAGTACTGGGACAGGTTCAATGCCTTGTCCTGGCAGACCACGTCCATCACTTCACGGCCATCGACGCCGACTGCTTTGGCAATGTTGCCGATTTCGTTGGCGAAGGTCACTTTGGTGGCGTGCCACACGTTGCAGGTGTACTTGATCATCTCGGCAACGGCGATGTCCTTGCGGATGATCGGTGCGTCGAGTTCTTCGTACAGCGATTGCAGAACGTCACCCGAAGCCTTGTCGAACTCGCCGATCACGGTCATTGGCGGCAGGTCATAGTCTTTGATTGCAGTGCTTTCACGCAGGAACTCAGGGTTTACGGCAACGCCGAAGTCAACGCCGGCTTTCTTGCCGGAGCAGTCTTCCAGGATCGGAATAACCACGTTGGCGACGGTGCCAGGCAGTACGGTGCTGCGAACCACGATAGTGTGGCGAGTGTTCTTGTCACGCAGGACATAACCGATTTCACTGCACACCGATTCGATGTAGTCCAGTTCCAGGTCGCCGTTCTTCTTGCTCGGCGTACCCACGCAGATCATCGACAGGTCAGTGGCGCGAATGGCTTCGGCGAAGTCGGTAGTGCCGCGCAGTTTGCCGGTGGCAAGACCTTTTTGCAGCAGCTCTTCCAGACCCGGTTCAACGATAGGCGACTTGCCGTTATTGATCAGATCGATCTTGGTGCTGGAGATATCCACGCCCACTACGTCGTGGCCGCGGGCAGAGAGGCAACCGGCACAGACTGCACCGACATAACCCAAACCAAATATGCTGATACGCATCGTATACTCCTCGATAATTCACGCCATAAAGTTGGCTGGATATTAATTTTGGCCAGCAGATGTCACGCGTCAGTAGGCACGGCTAAAAAGCCGACTAACTAACACAGGCATATTGAATGAGTGAGTGCCCAAACAAGCGAGGCGAACTCAAATGACACTAAGTGCAAGCGGCAAGTGACCTGTCCGGTGGGCAGGGCCCTGCTCTCCTTGGATGCAGTAAACCACTCCTGTCTGACGATTGACGGCGGACCTCGGTCGGAGAGCTTCTGGCCAGAGCCATTGCTGCCTTTGTTCGAGTCCTGCGCGTCGCACCTGGCCGGTGCTTCGTCTGTCTACAACATCAACTAGTGATGTGAGTTTAATCCTGTACCAGACCTCCGAATCCCGTGGACCCGGCTTAGCGGTTGGTAACTTCCCGTTTTCTGTTCTGCGTGTAAGTGATCGCTTACACATCAGTCCAGAATTGTTACGGGATGTAGGAGCATACAAATTCGCATTTAGTTCCGGGCCGCTCGTCCTGATTTGAGAAGATCGGTGTATCCAGTTTGTGACAATGGCAGTTGCAGAATACTGGCATATTTCTTCAGCGCCTTAGTGCGCGGGGATCAGCGCTGGGTAGATATGAAAGTGCTACTACCGTAAAAAGCCAAAAGGCCACTACTTAAAAAGATGGATTTTTTTTCATGAAGAAAATCGACGCAAGCGAGCCGCCGGCAAGTTGACGTTTATCTGGCGTCACTAAGTTGTCATTTTGGGGGCGGATCGGAGGGGGCGTCGTGTAACAGTGGTGCGTTACACGACGATTACAGCGTCAATCTTCAGCCGAGTTACGCAGAAACACCAACTTGTCAGGCGTTGACTGCTCGCTGTTGTAACGGTAGCCCTGTGCATCGAACTGCTTTAACGCTTCGGGACTGTTGATGCGCTCTTCGATGACGAAGCGGCTCATCATGCCGCGTGCCTTTTTCGCATAGAAGCTGATGATCTTGTAGTACCCGTTTTTCAAGTCCTTGAACTCGGTGTCGATGATTCGCGCGTTAAGCGCCGAACGTTTGACGGCCGAGAAGTACTCGGTAGAGGCAAGGTTGAGCAGCAGGTCGTCACCCTGATCGGCCAGCGCCTCGTTCAGCCATTCGCTGATCCGGGTGCCCCAGAACGCGTAAAGGTCCTTGCCGCGGGCGTTGGCCAGGCGTGTGCCCATTTCCAGGCGATAAGGCTGCATCAGGTCCAGCGGGCGCAGCAGCCCATAAAGGCCGGACAGCATGCGCAAATGGTCCTGGGCGTAGTCGAGTTGTGCGTCGCTGAGGGTTTCTGCCTGCAGGCCGGTGTAGACATCGCCCTTGAACGCCAGCAATGCCTGCTTGGCATTGTCCAGCGTGAACGCCGGGTCCCAACTGCCGAAGCGCGCGGCATTAAGCCCGGAAAGCTTGTCGGACAGGTGCATCAGCTCGCTGATCTGCGCCGGGGTCAGCTCGCGCAACTGGGTGATCAGTTCCTGGGAGTGATCCAGATACTGCGGCCGGGTGAAGCGCGCGGTGGTGGGCGGCGTCTCGAAATCGAGGGTTTTTGCTGGGGAAATCACCATCAGCATGAAGTCGTCTCCTTTGATCGTCCGGGGATTCTAGGGGCTGATGGGCCTCGACTCCAGCTATGGTAGCGATAGAGGCCGCAACGCTTTGATATCAGGCTTTGTATGCGTGCCGACATAAGAAGGCAGGCGCATATCAGCTATAGTGGCGCGCTGGTCATGACGTTCATGGTTGATCGAGAGGGCATCGGGTTTGCGTATTGTTTTAGCAGTGTGTGCAGGTCTGTTCTGGCTTCAGGCCCAGGCGGCAGCGCCGGTCATCGCCACCATCGACCGCAGCGTGTGGCCCGAGCGCCTTGAAACGCCGGCCTTGTTCGACGTGGCGTCGCGTGCGGAGATCCTCGCCTTCGCCCATGAACTGTCGCTCAGCGAGAAGCTAGGCGAGGAGGGGCTCAAACAGCGCCTCGGCCTGCGTTTCGTCAATGTGCCTTCATTAAACGTGGTCCGTCATCGCCTGTGGCTGCGCTTGCTGGAAAACTACCAGAACGCACAAAAAAGCTGCGAGGAGGACGCCAACTTCTGCGTACTGGTCGAGGACATGGAGCAGCTGCGCCAGCGTGCCGATGAGTATCAGGTGTCGAATGACTCGTTCTACGCCGGTTGGGCCAGGCCCAGCGCGGTGTTTCATCAGCGCTATCTGAACGAACTGCTGTTCATGGCGGCACTGTTTCCGCAGACCAGCAGCGAGATCGAGCGTTACAACTCCGATGAGATGAGCGGCGACGAGATGCCGGATCGCACCTTCATGCTCAATTTCGAAAGCGGCCCCAGCCCGGCCGATGGCGGCACCGACTGGCTGGCCGATTTCATGCGTCAGCAAAAGATGACCGCCACGTTCTTTGTGCTGGGCAAAAGCCTTCAGGAGCGTCTGGACAGCACTTCGGTGGCAAGCGTGCAGGCGTTGTACCGCCAGCAGTGCGTCGGCATTCAGGGCTGGGAGTACCGTTCGCACAGCCAATGGCTGGACTGGCAGGATTCGGTGCAACGCAGTGCGGCGCTGGTTCAGCACGTACTGGCTGACAATTTCGTGCCGCTGTTTCGTCCCCCCTACGGTCATCGACGTGCCGACAGCGGTGATTTCTTCCGCACCCAGCATTTGCGCGTGTCGTTGTGGAACATCGATGCCGAGGACGACAACGGACGGCTCACGGCAGAGCAAATCCAGGACCGGGTGCTGACCCTCATGCTGCTCTGGCGCAAAGGCACGGTGGCGTTTCACGACGTGGCCAACAAGGCGCAGTCTGCGCTGCCATTGCTGCTGGCCAACACTGCGCAAAGCGAGTTGATCTGGGAAGATTGCCGAAATATCTCTGAAGCGCCCGTGGAACAAGGGCTTGAGAGCAGTGAGGAGGCTGCGCCGGAGGGGGAATGAAGGCAGATTCGGCGTGGGCGGATTTCCGACTTTAAACGTGTCGGGTACGTCCGCCAAGTCCTATTCGTCACCCTGTGAAATAAACCTCAAAAAACCATCAAAGCGCTTTTTTCTGTCATCCCTTTTGCTGTATTACGAATACAGACCGCCGAAACCTGCAACACAGGTGGCGTCTTCCAAGACCCACCTTGAGCGACATTTCTCCCCTGCCTGAAGGGAAGAATCCGGCGGCCTTTTCGTGGCGCAGCACTGTCGTGGTTCTGCGTCGCCTGGCATCTACAAAGGTGAGCGAGTATGGATGATCACGGACGCACCCCTTCCACCAACCAGCCAATCCTTTACGTGCTCGATACCAACGTACTGATTCACGATCCAAACGCGTTGTTGAATTTCGAAGAACACCATGTCGCCATTCCCATGACGGTTCTGGAGGAACTGGACAAACTCAAGGCCGGTAAACACTCGGTGGCCGCCGAATGCCGTCAGGCCATCCGCCTGATCGACAAGACCCTGGGAGAAGCCAGCCCTGAAGAAGTTGAAAAGGGCGTGCCTATTGATCGCGGGACCGGGGTATTCAAAGGTTTCCTGTCCATTCTGATGAGCAAGCGCGAGGAACCCAACAGCCTGCTGCCCGAGCACCTCAACGACAACATCATCATCAACCAATTGATCGACCTGCACGCGCGCAACAAGGACTTGAGCGTTGTGCTGGTGACCAAAGACATCAATATGCGCCTCAAGGCGCGTGCCTGCGGCATTGATGCCGAGGATTACAGCACCGACCAACTGGTGGACGACGTTTCACTGCTGTCGCGTGGCTACCACGACATGACCGGCTCGTTCTGGGACCGCGTCAACAAGGTCGATACCCGTCAGGAGCGTGGCCGCACCTGGCACCGCGTTCAACTCAATGAAATGCTCCCGGCCGTCCATATC
This sequence comes from Pseudomonas avellanae BPIC 631, assembly GCF_000444135.1. Taxonomy (GTDB): domain Bacteria; phylum Pseudomonadota; class Gammaproteobacteria; order Pseudomonadales; family Pseudomonadaceae; genus Aquipseudomonas; species Aquipseudomonas avellanae. The sequence goes on along the minus strand of NZ_ATDK01000088.1, from coordinate 898 downwards.
AACGAGTTCATCGTCGATGAACAAGGCTTTGTGGGCTGGATCAAGGGCGTCAAAAACGACGAGTTGCTGATCCTCGACATGCATCAGGAGCCCTTGCTGCATCAGGAAGCCTGGGGCTTGAAGCCGCGGGATATCTATCAGGGCCTGGCATTGTTCGCCTTGCTCGACCCGGATATTCATCTGGTCAACCTGTCGGGGCCTGCGGGCTCGGGTAAAACCATCCTGGCCTTGGCCGCTGCCATCGAGCAGACCATGGTCACCAAACGCTACCGCCGCATCATCGCCACCCGTAGCGTCCAGGGGCTGGATCAGGAAATCGGCTTTCTGCCCGGCACCGAGGCGGAAAAGATGGAGCCGTGGCTTGGCGCGATCACCGATAACCTTGAAGCCTTGCACATGGACGATGAAAACACTCACGGCAGTGTCGATTACATCCTCAGCAAAGTGCCGTTGCAGTTCAAATCCCTTAACTACATTCGAGGTCGCAGCTTCCAGCAAAGCCTGATTCTGATTGATGAATGCCAGAACCTGACCCCGCACCAGATGAAAACCATCATCACCCGTGCCGGTGCCGGTTCCAAAGTGGTCTGCCTGGGCAACCTGGCGCAGATCGACACCCCTTACCTGTCGGCCACCAGTTCTGGTCTGACCTACCTGACGGAGCGCTTCAAAGACTTCCCGAACGGCGTGCACCTCACCCTGCAAGGCGTGCCACGCTCCATTCTGGCCGAATACGCGGAGAGTCATCTTTAGCTGAAAAGCAGCTTCAAGCGGTTAGCTGTAAGCTACAAGCGGGGAACTTCGGTGTATGAAGGCCCTCGCTTGTAGCTTGTAGCTTGTAGCTTGTAGCTTGTAGCTTGTAGCTTGTAGCTTGTAGCTTGTAGCTTGTAGCTTGTAG